>PLEY01000105.1:33234-33494 GCA_003136595.1 Burkholderiales bacterium | reverse complement strand
GCCGACGGCTGGAAGATCATCGATGTCAACGTGCTGGGCGTCTGGCTGGTGCAGAACTACCGGAACACCTTTGCCCAGCAGGTGACGGCCGGAGGCATTGATGGCCTCATCAAGGCCCTGACCGACAAGAACAACGCCCTGTCCGCCGCCGCCCAGCAAAAGGGCAAGGCCTAGGCCATGTACCGGGTTCCGGCGCCGATCACCATGGCGACGGCCTCTGCGGCGCTCGCCCTGGGGGCCGCGGCGCTCGACGCCGGCGA
>PLEY01000105.1:15874-33219 GCA_003136595.1 Burkholderiales bacterium | reverse complement strand
CGGCGGCGGGGGCTCCCCCGCCAAGCGCTGTCGCGCCTGCCGCCGTGGCCGGTCAGCGCGCCTAGACGGCGCCCGGCGAGTCATCCCGCGGGGGTGCTCGACCGACGGGGTCAGACGCGCTGGCCTATAATTGTCGAATTTGCCGGAATCCCGCCATCATGTCGGCCGCAATCCGCATTCAGGACGTCAAGAAGCGCTACGGATCGCTCGAGGCACTAGCCGGTGTAAATCTTGAGATCGCTGCCGGGGAGTTCTTCGGACTGCTCGGCCCCAATGGCGCGGGCAAGACGACGCTCATCTCGATCATTGCGGGCATCACGCGGGCCGATTCCGGGCACGTGGCCGTGCTCGGCCATGACGTCCTCCTCGACTATCGGTCGAGCCGCAGGCTGTTGGGGGTGGTCCCCCAGGAACTGGTGTTCGATCCGTTTTTCACGGTGCGCGAGACCCTGCGCATCCAGTCGGGCTACTTTGGCCTGACCCACAACGACGAGTGGATCGACGAGGTCATGTTCCACCTTGACCTCACCACGAAGGCGAATGTCAACATGCGCGCCCTGTCCGGGGGCATGAAGCGGCGTGTCCTCGTGGCCCAGGCGCTGGTTCACAAGCCACCGGTCATCGTCCTGGACGAGCCCACCGCAGGCGTCGATGTGGAACTACGCCAGACGCTCTGGAAGTTCATCCGGCGCTTGAACGAGGAGGGCCACACCGTGGTCCTGACCACCCATTACCTCGAAGAGGCGCAGGCCTTGTGCCAGCGTATCGCCATGCTCAAAGCCGGGCGCGTCGTTGCGCTCGATTCGACGGCGGCGTTGCTTGAGCGCGTCTCGGGACGCCAGCTGCACCTTACTTTTAGCCAGGGGCACCTGCCCGCCGACCTCACAACCTACGCGCTCGAGCCCGCCACGGCGGGCACGGCGCGCAAGGTCGCCCTACGCCTCTATGACATCGCCAATGTCGAGATGATCCTGACACGCTGCAGGAACACGGGTGCGGTACTCGAGGACATCGAGCTGCAGGGCGCCGATCTCGAGGACGTGTTCGTCCAGATCATGCGCGGGGCGCCCGCGTGAGCAGCCCTCCGCTCGATGCCGACCCGCTTGGCACGCCCTTTGTGCTCGACGGGCTAGCGGCGCCGACGAGTGCGCACTATTCGCCGTTCACGGGCTTTCGGACGCTGTTCTACAAGGAGGCGCTACGCTTCTGGAAGGTGAGCTTTCAGACGGTCGGTGCGCCGGTTCTGACGGCGATGCTCTACCTTCTCATCTTCGCCCATGTGCTGCAAAGCCGGATCCAGGTCTTTCAAGGCGTGAGCTACACGGCATTCCTCGTCCCGGGCCTGGTGATGATGTCGATGTTGCAAAATGCCTTCGCCAATAGCGTCTCGTCGCTGATCCAGTCGAAGGTCAGCGGCAATCTGGTCTTCATCCTGCTGCCGCCGCTTACGCATTGGGAGATCTTTCTTGCCTATGTCCTCGCCGCCATGCTGCGCGCCTTCGTGGTCGGCGCGGGCGTGCTCGCCGTGACGGCCTGGTTTGCGTTGCCGCACTGGACGGCGCCGCTCTGGGTCGTGGTCTTCGGGCTGGCGAGCTCGGCCGTGATGGGCACGCTTGGCCTCATCGCCGGCATCTGGGCCGAGAAGTTCGACCAGGTGGCCGCCTTCCAGAACTTCGTCATCATGCCCGCCACCTTTCTCTCGGGCGTGTTCTACTCGGTCTCCTCCCTGCCGCCATTCTGGCAGGCGGTTTCTCACTTCAACCCATTCTTTTATATGATTGATGGTTTTCGCTACGGCTTCTTCGGCGCCTCGGATGTCCCGCCGTGGGTCAGCCTCGGGATCGTCGTGGCGACCCTACTGGCCTGCAGCACGCTGGCGCTGCGGCTCCTGCAATCCGGATACAAGCTCAGGCCCTGACATGTTCCCCACTCCCGATCAGATCCGCGAATACATCCTCACCGGACTCGCCTGCGAACACGTCGCCGTCTCCGGTGACGGCCAGCACTTCGAAGCCCTCATCGTCAGTCCGGCCTTCGCCGGACAACGCCTCGTGCAGCGACACCAGCTGGTCTATCGGGCGCTTGGCGACCGGATGCGCGCCGAGATCCATGCCCTGTCGATGAAGACCCTGACCCCAGAAGAGTGGAGCGAACAACGTGGATAGACTCGTGATCTCGGGCGGCGGTGCCCTGACCGGTGAAGTGGCCGTTTCCGGGGCGAAGAATGCCACCCTGCCGATCCTGTGTGCCGCGCTTTTGACCGGCGAGCCGGTGCAGCTTGACAACGTGCCGCGGCTACGCGATGTCGCGACCATGGTGAAGCTCTTGCGCCAGATAGGGGTCCAGGTCGAGCACAGCGGCGATCGGGTGGAACTTTCGGCCCACGCGCTCGACCGGCTGGAGGCGCCATACGATCTCGTCAAGACCATGCGCGCTTCGATCCTGGTCTTGGGCCCCCTCCTCGCCCGCTTCGGCGAAGCCCGCGTCTCCCTGCCCGGTGGCTGCGCGATCGGCCCGAGGCCGGTCGATCAGCACATCAAGGGCCTGCAGGCCATGGGGGCGGCCATCGAGATCGAGCAGGGCTACATCATCGCGCGCGCCCAGCGGCTGCGTGGCGCGCGCATTGTGACCGACATGGTCACGGTCACGGGGACCGAGAACCTGATGATGGCTGCCGTGCTTGCCGAGGGACAGACCATCCTCGAGAACGCGGCACGCGAGCCCGAGATCGTGGATCTGGCTGAGGCGCTGGTGGGCATGGGCGCGAAAATCAGCGGTGCGGGCACCGATTGCATCAGTATCGAGGGGGTGCCACGGCTGCACGGGACGCGCCATCGAGTGATGCCCGACCGGATCGAGACCGGCACCTTCCTGTGTGCGGTGGCTGCGACCGGTGGCGAGGTGTTCGTGCGCGGAGCGCGTCCGGCCACGCTCGACGCAGTCGTCGAGAAGCTGCGCGAGGCGGGCGCAGCCCTTGAGGCCGGACCCGACTGGATCCGCATCCGGGTGGCCAAGACGCGGGGCAACGGACGACTGAAGCCGGTTAGCGTGCGCACGTCCGAGTATCCTGCCTTTCCGACCGACATGCAGGCGCAGTTCATGGCGCTCAACAGCATCGCGCACGGGACGAGCCGTGTCACGGAGACCATCTTCGAGAACCGATTCATGCATGTGGCCGAGCTCAACCGGCTCGGAGCCGACATCGAGATCGAGGGCATCACCGCCATCGTCAACGGGGTCGAGAGCCTATCGGGCGCGAGCGTGATGGCCACGGACCTCAGGGCTTCGGCGGGCCTCGTGATCGGTGCCCTCATTGCGGAGGGCGACACCACGATCGATCGCATCTACCATCTCGACCGCGGCTACGAGCAGATGGAGAAAAAGCTCGCTGGCCTGGGGGCGCGTATCCGACGCGTGGCGAGCGGGGAGGGGCGGTGAGCCAGCCCTTGACGCTTGCGCTCTCTAAAGGGCGGATCTTCGCAGAGACCGTGCCCCTGCTCGCGCAGGCCGGGATCGTGGTGCGCGAGGATCCCGAGACTTCACGCAAGCTGATTCTCGAGACGTCGCGCGCCGATCTGCGCATCATCATCGTGCGCGCTGCCGATGTCCCGACCTACGTGCAGTATGGCGCGGCTGATCTGGGCGTGGCCGGCAAGGATGTCCTGCTCGAGCATGGCAGCGAGGGCCTGTATCAGCCGATCGATCTGGGTATCGCACGCTGCCGCATGTCGGTCGCCGTTCCCAAGGGTTTTGAGTACCAGAACGCGGTCCGGCAGGGGGCCCGCCTCAAGGTGGCCACCAAGTACCTGCGTACGGCCCGCGAACACTTCGCCGCCAAAGGGGTCCACGTGGATCTCATCAAGCTGTACGGCTCGATGGAGCTTGCGCCCCTGATCGGACTGGCCGACGCCATCGTCGATCTCGTCTCCAGCGGCAACACCCTGCGCGCGAATGATCTCGTCGAGGTCGAGGAGATCATGCAGATCTCCTCGCGGCTGATCGTCAATCAGGCGGCCTTGAAGCTCAAGCAGGCTGCGATCTCCCCGCTGCTCGAGATCTTCTCCCGCGCAGCCCTTCGCCTGGAGCCTGCATCATGAGTCTGATCCGACGCCTGGTGGCCGCAGCGCCTGACTTCCCGGCCGCGCTCGATGCCCTCTTGCGCTTCGATACCGATGACGATTCGACCGTCGACCAGGCAGCCGCGGCGATCCTCGCCGATGTCAAGGTGCGAGGCGACGCGGCGGTGCTGGAGTACACCGAGCGTTTCGACCAGGTGCGAGCCGGCTCGATGGCCGAACTTGAAATCCTGCAGCCGGAACTGGCCCAGGCCCTGGCGTCGCTGCCCGCAGTGCAGCGCGCGGCGCTCGAGACCGCGGCGGCGCGCATCCAGGCCTACCACGAGCACCAGCGTCTGGTGTCCTGGCGCTATAGCGAGAGCGACGGGACCGAGCTTGGCCAGCAGGTCACCGCGCTCGAGCGGGTCGGTCTGTATGTGCCGGGCGGCAAGGCCGCCTATCCATCCTCACTGCTCATGAACGCGCTCCCGGCGCGGGTCGCAGGCGTCGCCGAGATCGTGCTCGTCTCGCCGTCGCCGCGCGGCATCAGAAACCCGCTCGTCCTGGCAGCCGCCGCGCTCGCAGGCGTTGACCGCGTCTTTGCGATCGGCGGCGCCCAGGCGGTCGGGGCGCTCGCCTACGGGACTCGGAGCATTCCTGCCGTCGACAAGATCGTCGGACCCGGCAATGCCTACGTGGCCGCTGCCAAGCGGCGCGTGTTCGGCGTGGTGGGTATTGACATGATCGCCGGGCCCTCCGAGATCCTGGTGATTGCCGACGCCTCGACCGACCCGGACTGGGTGGCGATGGACCTGTTCTCCCAAGCCGAGCACGACGAGGTTTCCCAAGCCATCCTGCTGTGTCCCGACCGGGCCTATCTGGACGCGGTCGAAGAGGCGCTCGTGCGCCGCCTGCCGACCTTGCCCCGACAGGAGATCATCCGCGCCTCGCTCGCCAATCGCTGCGCCCTGATCGAGGTTGGCAGTCTCGGGCAGGCGTGCGAGCTCGCCAACCGCATTGCACCTGAGCATCTTGAGCTCTCGGTGCTCGATCCGGAAGCGCTCTTGCCGCAGATTCACAATGCGGGGGCGATCTTCATGGGCGCCTACAGTTCGGAGGCGCTTGGGGACTACTGTGCCGGACCGAACCACGTCTTGCCGACAGCGCGTACGGCACGCTTTTCCTCGCCACTTGGCGTCTATGATTTCCAGAAGCGCTCGTCGATCATCAAGGTGAGCCGCGCTGGCGCCCAGACCATGGGCCGGGTCGCGCGCGAACTGGCGATGGGTGAGGGACTGGCCGCCCATGCCGGCTCGGCCGCCTTGCGTCTCGAGGAGTCTGCCCCCCCGGCGGCGCGCTTATGAGCCAAGACGATCGGTGCGCATCGCTCGCCGCTCGCGTGGCCGCTGTGGTGCGCGAGGACGTGCGCGGCATGGTGGCCTACCCGGTTGCGGATTCAGAGGGTTTCGTCAAGCTCGACTTGATGGAAAATCCGTTCAGCCTGCCGGAGGACCTTCGTACCGAACTCGCGCGGCGCATGTCTGCGCTCGCGGTGAACCGCTATCCGGCGCCGCGGCCCGCCCGGCTCCTTTCGGCGATCCGTCGCGCAATGCAGGTCCCAGACAGCGCCCAGCTGCTCTTGGGCAATGGCTCAGACGAGCTCATCAGCATCATCGCCTGGGCCTGCGCGCGGCCGGGCGCCCGCGTGCTCTCGGTCGCCCCGAGTTTCGTCATGTACGAGGCCTCGGCACGCCTGGCCGGCATGGACTTCACGGCCGTGCCGCTGCGCGCGGACTTTTCGCTCGATCTCGAGGCGCTGCTTGCGGCGATCCGGGAGCATGCGCCGCAGGTGATCTACCTCGCCTATCCGAACAATCCGACCGGCACGCTCTATCCGCGTGCGGACCTCGAGAGCGTCCTTCAGGCGGCGCCGGGCATCGTCGTCGTCGACGAGGCCTACCAGCCCTTTGCACTCGACTCCTTCATGTCTGCGGCCGGTCGCATCGACAATCTGGTGGTGATGCGCACCGTAAGCAAGAGCGGCATGGCCGGCGCGCGGCTGGGCTACCTCGCGGCCAAGCCGGAGTGGATCGAACAGTTCGACAAGGTCCGCCCGCCCTTCAACGTCAACGTCTTCACCCAGTGCTATGCCGAGTTTGTGCTCGAGCATCAGGACGTTCTGGACCGCCAGGCGGCCGTCTTGCGCACCGGCAGAACCGAGCTGGCGCATGCGCTCGCTGCGCTTCCGGGGGTCTCGGTATTCCCCTCGGCTGGCAACTTCCTGCTGTTTCGCATCGAGAGTTCCGACCCGAATGCCGCACAGCGGGTCTTCGAGGGCCTAAAGCAACAGAAGGTCCTGATCAAGAATCTGTCGCGTGCGCATCCGTTGCTCGCCAACTGCTTGCGTGTTACCGTTTCCTTCCCGGAGGAGAACGCAGCGTTTCTCGCGGCGCTTACCGCGAGTCTGCCCGGCGGCCCGCGGGCCGCCCTGATCGAATCATGAGAACCGGCGACATCACGCGCAACACCGCAGAGACGAAGATCCGCGTCGCCCTGAATCTGGACGGCAACGGCAAGGCACAGCTGGCCAGCGGCGTGCCGTTTCTGGATCACATGCTCGATCAGATCGCCCGCCATGGCCTGATCGATCTGGACGTGTCGGCCAAAGGCGATCTTCACATCGATGCCCACCATACCGTGGAGGACATTGGCATCACTTTTGGGCAGGCGCTCGCCCAGGCCATCGGCAACCGGGCCGGCATCCGCCGCTACGGCCACGCCTACGTGCCCCTGGACGAGGCGCTTTCGCGGGTCGTCATCGATTTCTCGGGGCGTCCCGGTCTTGAGTTCCATGTCCCTTGGAAGCGCGCGATGATCGGCCAGTTTGATGTCGATCTGGCGCACGAGTTTTTCCAGGGCTTCGTGAACCATGCCCAGGTCACGCTGCACGTCGACAACCTGCGTGGCGAGAATGCCCACCACCAGTGCGAAACCGTGTTCAAGGCCTTCGGGCGCGCGCTGCGTATGGCCGCAGAGCTCGATGCGCGTGCCGCCGGCAGCGTGCCATCCACCAAGGGAATGCTCTGAACATCTCCTGCCACGTCCCGTCAGCCGTGCCATGAATGCCATTGCGATCGTCGACTACGGCATGGGGAACCTGCGCTCCGTTGAGCAGGCGCTGCGGCATGCGGCACCCGAAGCGAAGGTGATCGTCACGGGACGCCCCGAGGATCTGCGCAGCGCCGACCGGGTGGTCCTACCCGGTCAGGGCGCTATGCCCTCCTGCATGCAGACCCTCACGGACTCGGGGCTCCTTGAGTCGGTCCTTGATGCGGCGCGCAACAAGCCCCTCCTTGGGGTCTGCCTCGGGGAACAGATGCTCTGTGACTGGAGTGAGGAGGGCCCCACTGACGGGCTCGGGCTCATCCCAGGCCACTGCGTGCGGTTCGACCCCAACTGGGAACTCGCCACAGGCGGGCAACGCCGCAAGGTTCCGCACATGGGTTGGAATCGCGTGCAGCAGTCCGATGAGCAAGGTGCGACCCACCCGCTCTGGGAGGGAATTGCCGACCGCAGCTGGTTCTATTTCGTGCACAGCTATTACGTCCGCACAGACAATCCTGCCGATTCCGTGGGCCGCACCGAATATGGCGAACTCTTTACCTGTGCGATCGCACGCGATAATATTTTTGCTACGCAATTTCACCCTGAGAAGAGCGCGGCCTCCGGTCTGCGGCTTTATCGGAATTTCGTCTCCTGGAACCCCTGAGCGCCTACGGGGCAGTCCCCTCCCGCCTTCCTTCTCCCGGCCCATACATCCATGCTCCTGATCCCGGCGATCGACCTGAAGGATGGTCACTGTGTGCGCTTGCGCCAAGGTGACATGAGCGATGCGACGCTCTTCTCCGAGGATCCGGCGGCCATGGCCCGGCATTGGCTGGCGCAGGGGGCGCGGCGCCTGCATCTGGTCGATCTCAATGGGGCGGTGGCGGGTCGCCCGAAAAACGAGAGCGCCGTGAAGGCCATCATCAAGGCGGTGGGTGGCGACATTCCCGTCCAGCTTGGAGGTGGCATCCGCGACCTCGATACCATTGAGCGGGTTTTGGACGACGGCATCGCCTATGTCATCATCGGCACGGCTGCGGTCAAGAACCCGGGCTTTCTGCATGACGCGTGCGGCGCCTTTCCTGGACAGATCATCGTCGGCCTGGATGCCAAGGATGGCAAGGTGGCGACCGACGGCTGGTCGAAAATGACGCGCCATGAGGTGATCGATCTGGCCCGCAAGTTCGAGGACTATGGTGTCGAGGCGCTGATCTACACCGATATCGGTCGAGATGGCATGCTCTCTGGCATCAACGTGGCCGCGACGGTGAAACTGGCCCAGTCGGTCACGATCCCGATCATCGCCAGTGGCGGCCTGGCAAGCCTTGAGGACGTGGAGGCGCTCTGCGAGGTCGAGGAGGAGGGCGTTGGTGGCGTCATCTGTGGCCGGGCCATCTACACCGGCGATCTGGATTTCAAGAGCGCGCAGGACCGGGCAGACACGCTACGTCCCTAGTCACGCCCAACCGGGACAGCTCGAGGCCGTCCTCGAGGCGGAGATGCCCCCCACTTACCCTGATCCACCGGCGTGTGGTTGGATCGATTTCGGTTGCGAGCATGCTTGCCAAGCGCATCATCCCCTGCATGGACGTCACGGCCGGCCGCGTGGTCAAGGGCGTCAATTTTGTTGCGCTGCGTGACGCCGGCGACCCAGTGGCGATTGCCCGCCGCTATGACGAGGAGGGCGCCGATGAACTGGCCTTCCTCGACATCACCGCGTCGTCCGACGAGCGTGACCTGATCCTGCCGATCATCGAGGCGGTGGCGGAGCAGGTGTTCATCCCCCTGACCGTCGGCGGCGGGGTGCGCACAGTCGGTGACGTGCGCCGGCTCCTGAATGCGGGCGCCGACAAGGTCAGCATGAATTCGAGTGCGATCGCCGAGCCCCAGCTTGTGGCGACCGCCTCCGGTCGTTTTGGGTCCCAGTGCATTGTTGTTGCGATCGACGCCAAGCGCGAGCGTGACGGGCACTGGCAGGTCTATTCCCACGGGGGCCGACGTGCCACTGGACTTGACGCCATCGAGTGGGCGAGCCGGGTCGCGGGGCTCGGTGCGGGGGAGATCCTCCTGACCAGCATGGACCGGGACGGAACGAAGGTCGGATTCGATCTGGCACTGACACGGGGGGTGACCGATGCCGTCAGTGTCCCGGTGATTGCGAGCGGCGGTGTCGGCACCCTCGAGCACCTCGCGGCAGGCGTCCTCGAGGGTGGCGCCGACGCGGTGCTTGCCGCCAGCATCTTCCATTTCGGNNCGGTATTCCGATGCGCATCGACTAGCTCGCGATCATGGAAACGGCTACGCTGTGGCTCGATGAGGTGCGCTGGAACGCCGACGGTCTCGTGCCCGTGATCGTCCAGGAACTGGGCTCGAATGACGTGCTCATGTTCGCATTCATGAATCGCGACGCATTGGAGGCGACCCTCGCCCGGGGCGAGGCGGTGTACTGGAGCCGCTCCCGACAGAAGCTCTGGCACAAGGGGGAAGAGTCGGGGCACGTCCAGAAGGTGCGCGAGATGCGACTCGATTGCGACGCCGATGTCATTCTGCTGAAGGTCGAACAGCTGGAGGGGATCGCCTGCCACACGGGCCGTCACAGCTGCTTCTTCCGTGCCCTGGACGCCGTCGGCGACGGTGGACCCCGTTGGGTTGAGATCGACCCCGTCCTCGTCGATCCGTCACGGATCTACCGGAAATGACGGACCTGCTCACTCGCCTGACCCAGGTGATCGCCCAGCGCCGCACGGCCGATCCGGAGAAGTCGTATGTGGCGCGCCTCTTCTCGAAGGGCCAGGACGCGATTTTGAAGAAAATTGGCGAGGAGGCGACAGAGACCGTCATGGCTGGCAAGGACGGCAATCCAGAGCGTATCGTCGCCGAGACTGCCGATTTGTGGTTTCATTCGATGCTCTTGCTTGCCTGGCACGGTCTGTCGGCTGCGGACGTGCTGGCCGAACTGGCGCGCAGGGAGGGTCTCTCGGGCCTTGACGAGATGGCCGCGCGCAAGAGCAAACAACGGGAAGACGAATCGAAAGGACAGGACAAGTGACCGGACCATGCATCTTTTGCCAGATTGCCAGCAGCGCCATTCCGTCCAAGCTGGTCTATGAGGACGCCGAGGTCGTCGCGTTTCCCGATATTCATCCGGCAGCCCCCGTGCATCTGCTGATCGTACCCAAGGTGCATATCGAGACCCTCGCGGACTGCGAGACCCAACATCATGCCCTGTTGGGTAAAATGCTGGGCTTGGCCCCGCGCTTGGCCCGCGAGCACGGCGTCGGATTTGAGGGCAAGGATGGGGCAGGCGGCTTCAAAACCGTCATCAATACCGGCCCCGGGGGTGGACAAGAGGTCTATCATCTGCACATTCACGTGCTCGGGGGGCCAAGGCCCTGGCAGGCACGGTAGCGGCCTGCCCATCCGAAGTCCGCGGACGGACGTATAACCGCAGGATGGTCACTTGCAGGCGGGCACGATCCCGCAGGAGAGGCAAATATGGGTAGCTTTAGCATCTGGCACTGGCTGATCGTCCTGGCCATTGTGCTCCTGGTTTTTGGCACCAAGAAGCTCCGCAATATCGGCGAAGATCTCGGCGGTGCGGTGAAGGGTTTCAAGGAGGGGATGAAAGATCCCAA
The DNA here is from genome assembly GCA_003136595.1 of Burkholderiales bacterium. Taxonomy (GTDB): domain Bacteria; phylum Pseudomonadota; class Gammaproteobacteria; order Burkholderiales; family Burkholderiaceae_D; genus BOG-994. The sequence continues at coordinate 22,424 of PLEY01000105.1, read as the reverse complement.
CGAGGCGGGTGGAGCCGGCGCCGAGGCGGCCCGCGTCGCCGATAAGAGCACGATTGACGTCGAAGCCAAGGAAAAGAACCACGTCTGAGCGTCGCGGGGGCCGGCCCCTCGCCGGCCTGCCGGATGTGCCACTGGCGCACGGTGCTTCTCACCGCTGCGCGCTGCAGCAGTGAGCTTCATCACTGGGCTTCATCNNGCCTGCGTGAGTTTCCTCCCTGAGCCCCATCTAACCGTCCGCCAATTCCCATGTTCGGAATCGATGTCGAGAAGCTAGCCATCATCGCAACGGTCGCCCTGATCGTTCTCGGTCCGGAGCGACTGCCGCGCCTGGCGCGCACCGTGGGGACCTTGATCGGGCGCGCGCAGCGGTACATGGCCGATGTGAAGGCCGAGGTCGCCCGCGAGATCCAGTTCGATGAGCTCAAGAACGTCCGCAACACGGTACGGGATGCCGCGCGCACGGTCGAGCAGACGATCCACGGCGGCATTCACCAGACCCATGCGGAGATCAATGCGGCCATCGGTGGGCTCTCGGGAGGGGGCCCCCAGGACAGCCCCGTCCCCAAGGAAGGCACCAGCGAGCCCGTGGCTGCCGCCCAGCCTGTCTCCAGCGCCAAGCGCGACCAGTGGCGGCGCAATCTCAACCAGCGCCAAAGTGCCACACCGGTGTGGTATCGCCTCGAACATCGGCAGCGCACGCGTCTGCTGTCGGGCGCCGCACGCGTGGCGCGCTACCGGGCGCGCCCGGCGCAGCGCTAGTCCTCCTTACCCATCCGCTCATGAGCGATTCACCGCACCTTGGATCCGACGCACCTGAAGAGGGCGAGTCCTTCATATCGCACCTGGTCGAGCTGCGCACCCGGCTCGTGCGCGCCGCGCTCGCCGTGGTCGCGGTGTTCGTCTGCCTGATGCCGTTCGCCTCGCACATCTATGACCTGCTCGCCCAGCCGATGCTAAGCGCCCTGCCGGCGGGCACGCGCATGATCGCAACCGGCGTCGTGACCCCGTTCCTGGTGCCGGTCAAGGTGACACTCATGGTCGCCTTCGTGATCGCGCTGCCCTGGGTCCTCTACCAGGCGTGGGCCTTCATCGCACCGGGTCTCTACACCAACGAGAAGCGCCTCGCACTGCCGATCATCGTCTCGAGTTTCCTGCTGTTTCTGTGTGGCATCGCGTTCTGCTATTTCGTGGTCTTCGGAACGGTCTTTCGCGTCATCAACGAATTTGCTCCGAAGTCGGTCACGGTCGCACCGGACATCGACAGTTACTTAAGCTTCGTCCTGACCATGTTCCTGGCGTTTGGGCTGACGTTCGAGGTGCCGGTCGTGGTGGTGGTGCTGGTGCGCTTTGGCATCGTCAGTGTGGCGCAGCTCAAGCAGATCAGGCCCTACATGATCGTGGGCGCCTTCGTCGTGGCGGCCGTGGTCACACCACCCGACGCGATGTCGATGCTGCTCCTGGCCGTCCCGCTCATCATCCTCTACGAGGCCGGCATCCTCGCGGCGCGCTTTGTCTCGGCCCGGCCCGCCGCGGACCCGGACGCCGCTGCAAGCAAGTCGGCCCCATCCTAGGCGTCCGGGCCTGATCCACCCGGCGCCGCCGCAAGCACCGAGCGCAGCCAGGTGACGAGCGGATAGGCCGCGGCAAAGCGCTGGGCGATATCGCTCGCGAGCTTTGGCCCGGCCGTCTTCTTCAGGCGCTCCTCGTGGGCGACGATAATGCTCTTGAGCTTGATGAGTTCGATGCCCGGCGTGTCGGGCGCGAAGCCCCGTGGCGGACGCGACAGGCCGTCGGAGAGGTCGAGCCCTCCGAACGCGGCGACGAGTTTGGGCGCCCGGGCGATGCGCGCGAGCCGCGCGGGCTCGGTGGCGATGGCGCGCCGGATCGTGGCGAGGGATTGCGTGCTGGGGTGATAGCAGCCCGCTGCGGTGAGCAGCTTGCCTTGGGCATCGATGTGGAAATAATACATGGGCGACTGGGCTTTCTTGCCGTGGGCCGCGAGCGCCGCGCTGAAGGTCGTCTTGTAGGGCGTCTTGTCGTTCGAGAAGCGCACGTCCCGATGGATCCGAAAGAGCGCCTTCTTTGGCTCCAGATGCGCCAGCGCGCGATCAAAGCGGGCCGCCTCGCTGATCACAGCTCCGACCAGTGCCGTGAATTCCTCGCGCAGGATGACATAGCTCGGTTCATTCATGACGAACCAGGCCTTGTTGTTGTTCTCGCTTAGTCCCTCGAGGAACTGGAGCAGGGCGGGCAGATGCATGCTTGTTGGTTGGGCAACCTAATTGTCCTGGGCCTGTGGCACCTTCGGACGGCGGCCGATCTTCACGAGGAGCGCCAATTCCTGGCTGCCCCGCACGATCGAAAGCTTCGAGGTGCTGCCCGGTTTGAGCTGTGCGATGTGATTGAGCATCGTGGTCGTATCGCTGATCGGGGTCTNNCCTTGTGTGCGTGGCAGCTTCAGCGCCTCGACCATCTCCGGTGTGATCTCCTGGGGTTCGACACCGATATAGCCACGCACGACCTGGCCGGTCGCGATGATGCTGTCCATGACCTGTTTGGCCGTCGAGACCGGGATTGCAAAGCCGATGCCCAGGGAGCCGCCGGCATGGGAATTCGAGTAGATCGCGGTATTGATGCCAATCAGGTTGCCCGACGCGTCGACGAGTGCGCCGCCCGAATTGCCCGGGTTGATGGCGGCGTCGGTCTGGATGAAATTCTCGAAGGTGTTGATGCCGAGGTGATTGCGGCCGAGCGCACTGACGATTCCCATCGTCACGGTCTGGCCGACCGCGAAAGGATTCCCGATCGCGAGCACCACGTCGCCGACCTGGGCGCGTTCGGACTCGCCGAAGGTGATGGTGGGCAGATTGGCCAGATCGATGCGGACCACGGCAAGGTCGGTTTCGGGATCCGAGCCCACCACCTTCGCGTTGGCCTTGCGCCCGTCGGCGAGCGCCACCTCAATGTCGTCGGCTGACTCGACGACGTGATTGTTGGTCAGGATATAGCCCTTGGGACTCACGATCACGCCCGAGCCCAGACTGGCGATCTGCTGATGTTCTCCTCCCGGCTGCTCGCCGAAAAAGCGGCGCAGCACATCGTCGTCCCCGACCGGGCTGCGGACGTTGATTTCCTTGCTGGTGTTGATGTTCACGACGGCCGGCATGGCGCGCCGGGCCGCTTCGGCGTAGGAGGCCAAGCCCGATCGGTCACGAAAGGCCACGGGCAGGCCCGGGCCGTCTTCCGCGGCGGATGGCGTGCCGCCCGGTGACCCGGGGTCAAGACGGCGCGCAAGCCACTCCGGATGCAGCGTGCTGACGACGAACAGGGCTGCGACGCAGACGGTTGCAGCTTGCGCAAAGGTCAGCCAGAGCTTGCGAAGCATGGCAGGAAGACTCGGTAAGGCGCCGGCGCGGCCGGCCGCAGGAGGAGAAGGCGCTGAAAGGGCGCCATTGCACCCTGATTATTGCGCACTTCAGGACCTTATCCAAACCCCCCGACGAGGCATGCTGGGTGCGCTGGGCGGGGATTCTGCAACGGTTCTGGTGGGTCGCCGGGGCAACACCGCTATTTGCGAAGCGCGTCGCGGATTTCGCGCAGCAAGACCACGTCCTCGGGCGGCGCGGCCGGAGCGGGTGGAGGCTGCTCGGCCAAGACCCTGCGTTTTAGGGTGTTGATGTAGCGCACCATCAAGAAAATGATGAAGGCCAGAATGAGGAAATTGACCGCGACCGTGATGAAGTTGCCGTAGGCAAACACCGGCAGGCCGGCCTTGGCCAGGTCAGCCGGAGTCTGCGCGCCGTGATAGTCGCTGGGGATGGTGCCTAACACGATGAAATAATTGGAGAAATCGATCTTCCCAAAAAACAGGCTGACGACCGGCATGATGATGTCCTTGACGAGCGAATCGACGATCTTGCCGAAGGCCCCACCGATGATCACACCGACGGCGAGGTCTATGACGTTGCCCTTGATTGCGAATTCACGAAATTCCGACACGACACTCATTCATTTTCCCTTTCCCTTGGAGGTACGGCGCCGCCGTACCGGATTGGACCAGGCAAGACTTTGTCCGGCCGCTGGCACTGGACCGAACCCTTAGGCGGGCCTTTTGCAAGCAGCCTCATACTATGCGAGCGCGGGGGCGTCGGCATAGCCCCTCGGTCCAACTCGGTCAATTGCGGGTCGGCGGGTTTTCAGAGCGGCCCGCACCGGCCGGTCGGCTTTCGTTACGTGGTCGAATCCGGTAAACTTGAAGGTTGAAGTAAATATTGTGCATTGCAACGTCGGGGAAAACATGAGCAACGGTCAGCCTGCGGACAGTTCGCGCCGCAACTGGATAATCGCCACGTGCGTCGCGGGAGGAGCGGCAGGCGTCGCCACTGCGTATCCTTTCATCGATTCGATGGAGCCTTCCGAGGCTGCAAAGGCTGCAGGGGCCCCGGTCGAGGTCGACATCTCCGGCATGGCTCCAGGCGAGCAGCGTACCGCCGAGTGGCGGGGCCAGCCGATCTGGATCGTTAGGCGCACGCCGGAAATGCTTGCCAATCTCGCCAAGAACGACCCTGAGCTGGCCGATCCGGAGTCCAAACGCAATGCCGATGGACCCGATGCGCTCAATCCACCGTTTGCCTGCAAGAACGAGTGGCGCTCGATCAACAAGGAATATCTGGTGCTGGTGGGTATCTGCACCCACCTCGGCTGCTCGCCAGGTGCCAAGTTCGCCACGGGGGCCCAGCCGAGCCTGCCGGCTGATTGGGAGGGGGGCTGGCTCTGCCCCTGCCATGGTTCGACCTTCGACATGGCCGGGCGGGTCTACAAGAACAAGCCCGCGCCGGACAACCTGCGCGTCCCACCCTACAAGTTTCTCACTGCGACACGACTTCTGATTGGCGAAACGGACAAGGCCTAAGGGCTTGCTGCTGGAGTTTGAAACATGGCAAACGAAAAGACTATTCCGGCCGACGCGCCGGTAGGCGTTAAGGCTCTCGGCTGGATCGACGCGCGGTTTCCGTTGAGTACGCTTTGGAACGAGCACATGGCGCAGTACTACGCGCCGAAAAATTTCAACTTCTGGTACTTCTTCGGCAGCCTCGCGCTCCTCGTGCTCGTGATCCAGATCGTGACGGGGATCTTCCTCGTCATGCACTACAAGCCCGATGCCTCGGAGGCGTTTGCCTCGGTCGAGTCGATCATGCGCGACGTGCCCTGGGGCTGGCTGGTCCGCTACATGCACTCGACGGGGGCCTCGGCATTTTTCATCGTCGTCTACATGCACATGTTCCGCGGCCTCATCTACGGCTCGTACCGCAAGCCGCGGGAATTGATCTGGATCTTCGGCGTGGCGATCTTCCTGTGTCTCATGGCTGAGGCCTTCTTCGGGTACCTGCTGCCGTGGGGGCAGATGTCGTACTGGGGTGCCCAGGTGATCGTGAACCTGTTTTCGGCAATCCCCTTCATCGGCCCTGACCTGTCGCTTTGGATCCGCGGCGACTACGTCGTCTCGGACGCGACCCTGAACCGCTTTTTCTCGTTCCACGTCATCGCGATTCCGCTGGTCCTCCTTGGACTGGTGGCTGCGCACATCATCGCGCTGCACGAGGTCGGCTCGAACAATCCCGACGGCGTCGAGATCAAGAAGACGAAGGGCGCCGACGGCCATCCGCTGGACGGCATCCCCTTCCACCCCTATTACACCGTGCACGACCTGATGGGCGTCTCGGTGTTTCTGATCCTTTTTTGTGCCGTGATCTTCTACGCCCCGGAGATGGGCGGCTATTTCCTCGAAGCCAACAATTTCCTGCCGGCCGACCCGTTGAAGACCCCCCTGCACATCGCACCGGTCTGGTACTTCACGCCCTTCTACTCGATGCTGCGCGCCACGACCGATGTGTTCAAGCATGTACTCATGGCGGCGGTCGTCGTGGCCTTCGTGGTCTGGTTCCTGCGCGTGCGCCCGAAGCTCATCTGGGCGGCGCTGGCCGCGGTAGCCGCGGCGGTTGCACTCGTGCTGCTCCTCGTTCTGGACGCGAAGTTCTTCGGCGTGGTCATCATGGGCGGTGCGGTGGTGCTGCTGTTCTTCCTGCCCTGGCTCGACCGCTCGCCGGTGCGATCGATCCGCTATCGCGGTCCGATCTATAAAATCATGCTNNCTGTTCTTCCTGCCCTGGCTCGATTACAGCCCGGTCAAGTCGATTCGCTACCGCCCGCGCTGGCATTTCATCCTGTACATGATCTTCGTGGTGGTGTTCATCATCCTCGGCTACCTCGGGATCCAGGAACCGAGCCCGACCGCCAATACCATCTCGCAGATTGGCACGCTCTACTACTTCACATTTTTCCTCGCGATGCCCATCTGGAGTCAGTTGGGGGAATTCAAGCCGGTCCCCCAGCGCGTGACCTTTCATGCGCACTGATCGCCACGAGACTCGACTATGAAAAAGCTGCTTGCTGTCTTACTCCTCTCGCCGCTGTTCGCCCTGGCCGAGGGGCCTGCCGTGGACTCCGCCCCGGACCTGTCGAACAACCCGGCTGCGCTGCAGCGCGGCGC
>PLEY01000105.1:0-15862 GCA_003136595.1 Burkholderiales bacterium | reverse complement strand
CCATGAACCCCGCCGATGCCAAGGCGTGGTTTGGCGCGGTTCCGCCGGACCTGTCGGTGATGGCGCGGGCCAAGTCAGCCGATTACATCTATACCTATCTGCGCACCTATTACCGCGATCCCAGCCGTCCTACCGGATGGAACAATCTGGCCTATCCGAATACCGCGATGCCGCACGTGCTCTGGCAACTGCAGGGCACGCGCGATGCGGTGTTCACCGAGCGCGAGAGTGCTGAGAATCCGGGTGAGAAGGAGCGCCATTTCGACCACTTCGTCCAGGTCCATCCGGGCCAGCTGGACTCCGTCGACTACGACAACGCGGCGGCAGATATCGCCGGTTTCTTGAATTACATGGCCGAACCGGCGCGCGAGCAGCGCCATCGCCTGGGGGTCTGGGTGCTGATCTTTCTACTGGGACTCTTCGTCGTGACTTGGCGCCTGAACGCGTCCTTCTGGAAAGACGTCAAATAACAATCGGATGGGCGCCACCAGCGGCGTCCCTTGACGGTCCGCGCGGGTGAGCCGAGGCTCACCCTGCTGCTTTTACGGGGTATGAATATGATGGTTCTGTACTCGGGCACGACCTGCCCATTTAGTCAACGCTGCCGCCTGGTGCTGTTCGAGAAGGGGATGGATTTCGAGATTCGCGATGTTGACCTGTTCAACAAGCCCGAAGACATCTCGGTGATGAATCCCTACGGGCAGGTGCCGATCCTCGTGGAACGCGACCTCATCCTCTATGAGTCGAACATCATCAATGAGTACATCGATGAGCGCTTTCCGCATCCGCAGCTCATGCCTGCCGACCCCGTCATGCGCGCCCGGGCCCGGCTGTTCCTGTTCAACTTCGAAAAGGAGCTGTTCGTGCACGTCGGGTCTCTAGAGAATTCGCCCGCCAAGGGACATGAGAAGTCTCACGAGAAGGCGCGTGCGGCAATCCGCGACAGGCTGACGCAGCTGGCGCCGATCTTCCTCAAGAACAAATACATGCTGGGCGAGGAATTCTCGATGCTCGACGTCGCCATCGCTCCCTTGCTTTGGCGGCTCGACCACTATGGAATTGAACTGTCCAAGAATGCTGCGCCCCTGATGAAGTATGCTGAGCGGATCTTTTCACGGCCGGCCTATATCGAGGCCCTGACCCCATCCGAAAAGGTGATGCGCCGTTAGAAGGTGTGGCTACGGCGACCACCCAGCGCTATGTCCGAAGAAACCTCGACCAAGCCCTACCTGATTCGCGCCATCTACGAATGGTGCACAGATAACGGCTATACCCCGTATCTGGCCGTGCAAGTTGACGATCAGACGGTGGTGCCCCGGGATTTTGTAAAGAATGGCGAGATTGTTCTAAACATCAGTGCGCTGGCGACAAGCCGCCTGTCCTTGGGCAATGAGTTTGTCGATTTCCAGGCCCGTTTCGGGGGGGTCGCGCGCGCGATCTCGGTGCCGATCCGCAATGTCAGCGCCGTCTATGCCCGCGAAAACGGCCATGGGATGGCCTTCGAAGTCACGCGCGGGGAAGGCCAGGGGCACGATGTCCCCCCGGCGGCGCTGCCAGCACCCCAGAGTCCTCCCCGGCTGACCACCGACCGCAGATCCCTGACGCCGGTAGAAAACACCCCGGCAAAGTCCTCTCCAGATGGTCCAGATGACGGGCCCAAGGGCAAGCCCAAGCTGACGATCGTCAAGCCCTGAGATCCACTCCAGGCCGAGACGGTACCGGTGCGACAGGACCGGAGTCGACTTGCCATCGAGCCCAGGAGCGGTGGAGAATCCGAGGATCACAACAGGGGGGGGCTAAGATGCATAGCTGGGCAGGCAGGGCGGTGGTACTCGTGGCATTCGGTGCGGTCCTCAGCTGTCCGGCAGATGGCGTCGAGCCCGGTAGAGGAGCGGGTTCGCTGGGCGGAGCCGATGTCCCGGAGTCGGTCATCTGCAGCGCCAATGCCTCGGATCGGACGCGTCCGTTTCTGGTCGGTGAGAAAACGGTCTATTTCGTCAATCTGCGCGATGGGGACCGGGTGAAATCACCGTTTCGCGTGGCCTTCGCCGTCTCAGGCATGGGCGTTGCGCCCGTCAAGGCGGGCGCTCTCGAGAACACCGGGCACCACCACATCCTGATCGATCAGCCGATCCCGGTGGATATCAAGGCGCCGATCCCCTTTGACAAGCCGGACGAGCGGGAGCACCAGCACTACAAGCACTTCGGTGGCGGCGAGACCGAGACGGTTCTGGATCTGCCTCCCGGACGGCACACCCTGCGACTCCTCTTTGCCGACCATCAACATATCCCTTACTACATGGGCAGCAAGGAGGTCACCATCGAGGTGCTGAAGTCCTAAGGACTCCCGCGACGCGACCCCCACCCGCGACGCGGAGCTCAGGCCCGCGCAGGGGAGACCCCCATCGAATGGGTTATCATCGGGCCCTGTGCCGGCTTAGCTCATCAGGTAGAGCAGTTGATTTGTAATCATCAGGTGGCGGGTTCGAGTCCTGCAGCCGGCACCAAAGAATCAGACGCTTACAGCCGTCGCGGGGGGCGAGATCTGCCCCTTGCGACACCCGTGCTCCCGCTCCCGGCGGTCGATGCGTACCGCCCTGCCCCCTCAATCAGTGGGCACCCCCAGACGACGATGCGAGCCAGAGCCACGCTCCGGTGCCCTTGGATTAAAGCGTCTTGTCGCTTAAACTTTCGCAAAGTTAGACGTGGAGATCCCTTCGCATGTCACGGTCACACTTTCGGTCCAGGCCGCAACAGGCCAGTCTGAGCACATCCTCCGGACGGGGGAAGTCCTCCAGGTTCTTGGTGACGGCCTGACATGAGCCGAGCCGTTGCCTCGCGATATCAACCGGTGCTGGTCGCACTGCACTGGTTGCTAGCGCTGATGATCATTGGGCTGCTGTGTATCGGTTTCTTCGTGCTTGCGGACATGCCAAACACTGATCCGAAGAAACTCGGCATTCTGATGTTGCATATGGCCGGAGGGATGTCTGTGTTTGCATTGATGATCTTGCGCTTGATCATCCGCATCGCCAGTACCCGCCCGAACACGGCGACCGGCGTGCCGCGCTTGGACCGACTGGCCTTGATTGCCCACTACTGCTTATACCTGCTCGTGTTCTTAATGATCGCCAGCGGCTACTCGACCGGCATCATCGCCGGTCTGAACCGTATTGTGTTCGCGCACAGCGGCGAGCCTCTGCCTAGTGATTTCGACGTATTCCCTACATTTCAGGCCCATTCTTTCCTTGCCGTTTTGCTCGCGATTCTGATTGCTGTCCATATCGCCGCTGCGTTCTACCATCAGTTCATGTTGAAAGACGGCCTGTTCCGCCGGATGTGGTTCGGCAAGCGCACCATCACTCCTTCGGAAAAATGAGGGAATGGTTCGGGTCCCGGGGAAAATCGTGACCCCCCCATCTCCTGGCCGGGCCGATTGCCATCTGGATGAATCCAAGTTCGGCTTGCGTCGCAGCCGCACGGGAACGCCAATTCAAGCCCTTCGACTTCGCTACCCGAAGGCGACAAAGGAAATTGCATTGCCGTCGGGATCGCGGACATGAAAATCAGTCCCACCCCAAGACTGTGCCGTCGGCGTCTGGCTAAATTCCGCGCCGCGCCCAGTGAACTCCTCGAACAGCACTCGAAGATCGGTGACCTCGATGGTCGCCAGAATCAGCGAGACCTCCCGTGCCGCAAGCTCGGCGAAACTGGGCTGTTTGACGAAGCGCAGGTGCAGGCAGACATTGCCGCGGGAGACCGAACCATAAAATGGCGGCGCACCATGGAGGAAGTCGATGTCAAATCCAAGTCGGTCGCGATAATATGCCGCGCTCACTGACACATCACGGACAAACAGGATCGGTGCGACCGACTTTAATACCGGGGCATTCATCGCGATCTCCAGAAATCACCTTCACCTGGCGGGCGTGGCCACGGAGGATGGCCATCCACAACTCTTGGCCCCGAAGCGGCGCACGCATTCGCGCCTGTGACAGGCTGGGCGAGCACAGGGCAAGACAATTCATCCCGGGAACCGGGGATGAGCCTGGTTTGTTCGACCAATAGGGTCCACTGCTCAACGCGGGCCGACCCGAGCATTTCAAGCTCTACCGGTAAGCGGACACGGAAGTTCTGGCATCCCACCGACTCTGAGACGTTTTCATCAAAGCCATGATTCCGGATTCGATCGCTTGCGCGCGAGCGCCGACATCGATGGCCTGGGCGCGGCGCTCGGAGGCGGCTGCCGCGAAAAAGTCCCCGCAAAGCTCGTGCCCTCGTGCGGGTCATGCCATCTGTCCAGGCTCGAGCAACCAGCTGCGAAACGCAGACAGTGCGGATCGATTCACCTCGTTGGCGCGGCACGAAACAAAGTGAGTTTCCCGCTCGAACCGTTCGAAGCGGTCTGCGCCGAGCTCGACCAATTCACCACGGGCCAATTCACGTTCGGCAAGCCGCACGCTTTCCAGAACGATCCCCATGCCATCGACCGCGGCCTGAATGGCGAGCGCCGCCCGGTCGAACGAGGGCCGGGGCCGATCAGGCAGCACGAGCCCGTTGGCCGCAAACCAGTCGCGCCATTTGATGCGGCTAAGCGATGTGTCGATCAAGGTCGCATGGCTTACGAGCTCCTCTGGCGCCATCCCGGTCAGAAGGAGTGCCGGTGCACACATTGGAATCAACGCCTCCTTGCCCAGGGGGACGGTAAGGACACCGGGGCGATCCAGCGCACTGGCATAGGAAATGGCCAGATCGATCTCGCGGGCCCGGTTCAGATCGAGCGGTTCTGCCCCGGTCGATAGGCGAAGCGTTACTTCAGCGTGTTCGCGTGCGAACCCAGGAAGGCGCGGTGCCAGCCATTTCACTGCGAAGCTCGGCGCGCTGTGGACCGCAAGGACCTGGGCCGAAGGTGCGAGCGAAACCTCGCCGCACGCCGATTCAATCACATCGAACACGCGGCTTAGGCTTTCAAGCAGCCGCACTGCTTCGGGCGTGGGTTCGATCCGGCGATTGCGCCGGATAAACAACGGCCGCCCAAAGTACACCTCGAGTTCCTTGACCTGGTGACTGATCGCCGAGGGCGTCAGGCAAAGCTCATTGGCTGCGAGCGCAAAACTTTGCAGGCGCGCCGCTGCTTCAAACGCCCTCAGCAGCACAAAATTGGGGAATTTGCGCATGCATCAACCTAAACACATGAACTGCATTCATCTTTTCATGAACACCCATCATTTGTCAACGAGCGGTCCATCGACGATGCTTCAAGCGCACTCAGATCACTTAGCAAGGAGACAGCATGTCAGCAGTCCTCGAGACCCCCGTCACCAAGACGTCCGCCCCGACCCTCGACTTGAAGGGCCGGATTTCAATCTATCAACCCGAGCAGGAGGGCTTGCTCTTCCCCGAACTGCCCAGTTTCACGAACGTTGCCGCGCATCGCCAGCACCTGAAGGAGCGGCTGGTTGCCGCCTGCCGCGCGTTCGCACTGCAAGGCTTTGACTACGGCTTTGCGGGCCATCTGACCGTACGCGATCCGGAGCATCCCGACCTGTACTGGACCAATCCGATGGCGGTTCATTTTGCACAGGTGAAGGTTTCCAATCTGATCCTCGCCGACCACGAGGGCAGGGTGGTCGAAGGACGCCACGCGATCAATCGTGCGGGCTTTGTACTCCACGCAGCGGTACACGAGGCGCATCCCGACATCGTTGCCATGTGCCACGCCCACACGGTCTACGGCACTGCATTCGCATCACTCGGCAAGAAGCTTGATCCCATCAGCCAGGATGCGGCCGCCTTCTTTGAAGACCACGTCGTCATCGGCGATTCCGCGGGGCAGGTTGCAGTGGAGACCCAATCGGGCAACAAGGTAGCCAACGCTTTCAAGGGCGTGAAAGCCGCAATCCACCAGAACCACGGCCTCTTGACCGCCAGCCGGCACAGCATCGAAGCCGCTGCGTTCTGGTTCATTGCGCTGGAGCGCTGCTGCCGGCAGCAGCTCCTGATTGAGGCGACCGGAAACAAGCCGCGCCTGGTTCCGGAAGATCGCTGCCGTTACAGTCGTGAGCACGTTGGCAGCGAATACATAGGCTGGTTACACTTTCAGACGATCTGGAACGACCTCGTCGTGACCCAACCCGACATGTTCGATTGATCGGCGGCTTGGCGGTCCCCCGCAACCATCGCGGCGGAGCGATGATCCCATAACAACGATTGGAGACAAACCATGAGCGCGTCCGTACAACCGGTCCCAATGACCGCCGGCTATACCGCGGAATCAAGCGAGTCCGCACTCTACAGCAAGGTGACAAGGCGGCTCATACCGCTGCTATTTCTCTGCTATGTCGCGGCCTATCTGGACCGCGTCAATGTCGGCTTTGCCAAGCTGTCAATGCTGAAGGATCTACATTTCAGCGAGACGATCTACGGGTTCGGCGCCGGCATCTTCTTCGTTGGCTACTTCATCTTCGAGGTGCCCAGTAATGTCATCCTGCACAAGCTCGGTGCACGGCTTTGGATCGCGCGGGTCATGATCACATGGGCCATCATTTCGGCAGCGATGATGTTCGTCAAAACGCCGATGGGTTTCTACGTCCTGCGCTTTCTCCTCGGTGCAGCGGAGGCCGGGTTGTTTCCGGGGGTCATCCTTTATCTGACCTACTGGTATCCGTCAGCGCGGCGCGGCAGGATCATCGCCATGTTCATGACCGGCATCCCGGTGTCCGGTGTCCTTGGGGGCCCTCTCTCCGGCTGGATCTTGCACACCGCCGAAGGCGCCAACGGTCTCGCGGGGTGGCAGTGGCTGTTCATCATTGAGGCCATCCCTTCAGTGATTCTCGGCTTGGTGATCATCCTCCTGCTCGATCGAGGTATTGAGCAAGCCAAGTGGCTCACCCCCGAGGAGAAGCGAGTCCTCGCGGCCAACATCGCCGCAGATTCCAAGGATGTCGCCTCCCAATCCTTCCGGGACGGGTTCATGCGCCCGATGGTCTGGGCGCTAAGTGGCATCTATCTCTTCTTCATCATGGGGCTATATGGAGTGGGCTTCTGGCTACCCACCTTGATAAAGGGCTCGGGCGTGACCGACCCGCTCGAAATAGGCCTCCTCACGGCGCTCCCCTATGCTGCAGCAGCCGCTGCGATGATTCTCGTAGGCCAAAGCTCCGATGCGTCGCGCGAGCGCCGCTGGCACATTGCGGTACCTGGCGTAATCGGCACCGCAGGGTGGTGCCTCGCAGTGTATGCGGGCACCGGGAACGTCGCTTTGGCCATGATCGGACTCACGGTGGCGACCATTGGCGTCCTGACGACGCTGTGCCAGTTCTGGTGCCTGCCGACCGCCATTCTCGCGGGTGCTGCTGCCGCGACCGGGGTTGCAGTCGTCAACTCGTTTGGCAATCTGGCGGGCTTCGTGAGCCCATACGTCATCGGCTGGATTATCGACACGACACATTCCACGGATCTCGGCGTCTATACACTTGCGGCGTGCCTGGCGATCGGAAGCGTGCTGGTACTCGCGCTACCGAAGCAGCTCGTCAATCGCTGAACGCGCTGTATGAACCCTCGACGCGGCGACGCCTCTGAAGCGAGGCCCGCCGCGTCCTCATCCCGGACATCCTGCCACAAGCGCGAATTTGGGCCCCCGGCCCAAAGCCCGACATCCTCTAGGAAGGGGAATGCGGGCCGCGTGGTTCAAGGGCACCTGGCTTGTGGCGGCGCTGTTGCGGGATGCTGGCTTGCGGGTTGCCCCCATCATCGGGCCGGCGCTTGACTCAGCGAAGGGTCGCCTCGCCAGTTCATCCTGCACGGTCCTGATCAACGCATCAGCGATCTGAAGCCGGTGGTCGTCGCGAGCGCGAGGCAGGCGCGCCCGATACACAGTCGAGCCCAATACGCGGGGCCGTGACAGTTCAACTGTCTATGTTTGCACCCAGGCGCGACGACTCAAGAGGCGCGTGGACGCGCTCCGCGCCCCCTGAGCGAACGTGCGGTTGGCCAATCGGCAATAGTCCCCGCCAGGGCGCATCGACCACCCGCTTGCCTGTCACCTCGAAGGATTCGAGAATCGGACGCATCCGACAGGCAGGGCGTCGAGGCACTGCTTGGACGGCCCAGCCACTCTCACCTGCCGCATGAGTCCCCGGCGCTACATGGCGCGCGCCAAGCCCGGTTCCGCCTCACGTACGCGCTCTTCCCAGCGCGCGACATTCACACCCTTGACCAGTAGCCACAGCGCGTATGCCGACTCGCCAACGAGTATCGGTAACAGAATGCCGGGCGTGAGGAAGTCGGCCAGTGCAGGGGCAAAAAGCGTGGCAAAGCAGGCGACGAGGTAACAGATCCCGGCTAGCGCGATAAGTGCGCCGATCGCCTTGGGCAGGAATCCCGAGATGAAGATCAGGTATCCCTCGATGAGGCAGCTGCAGCCGAAGAAGATGAGGGCGATGTTAAACATGATGTCGTGCGACCTCAGTGCAAGATGGGCGAGAGCCTCGATCTGGGCGGGCCCGAATCCCCGCCCGTAGGCAGCTTCGCTCAGGATCGGCAGGACCAGGAGGAGGAACATCTTGCTGACCGCTTCGACCGCGAGCGAGACCAGATTGAGGAAGACATCCAGCAGAATCAGTGTCCGGCTGACAGGGCTTAGCAAGACGTACGAGACCCAGACTCCAAAAGCCGCGAGCACAGGGATGATGAGGTCACTTGCGAGCGCCAGTTGCCAGAGCTGCGCGCGGTCCAGGATATGCCGGGCCGTCTGGGCGGCATCACCGGGGACGATCAGCGCCTGGTTGACGAATCCCTCGGAGAAGGCCCCAAGAACAATGACCAGCACGTAGACTGCGCCCGCCGCGCGCGCATAAATCTGGGGTGAAATCGCCTTGTCACTCCGAGCCATCAGGGCCCCTCCTCGCGTCGGCGTGGGCGGTACATTGAGCGGACGATGCCATGCTCTCGCTGTCAATGCGCAGGGGGTGGGATCTGGCGATGGGTGACTGCCCGGGCCCGGCTTGCGCAGGGCACTACGGGCACCGGGCCATCTCAGCGGGCAGTTTCGTCCAGGGAAGATCGGCCGGATCGGCCGCCATCGGACCGGCTGCCTTGGCCACCAGAATCTCCTCGGCGATCCCGTCGAAGTCGGCACGGAAATGGACCGAACTCTTGTTCACCAGAATCTTCATGGTTTCTGGCTCAATCCCCAGGAACCGGTAGAGTTCCCGATCCAGGAGCTGCTTCTTGCCGCTCGTGATGAGGACCTCGATGCCATCGATGGCCACACGGGCACAGGGGCCGAGCGCAACTGTGAGGCCCTTCATCATCGGGCCTGTGAGCGTGACGCGCCCATCACTGAGGTGTGAAACCGTGGCCCGACCCACGAGCGGCGCGTCGCTCAAGGCACCCGTGAAGGTCGGCACCGCCAGTCCGAGGGCGGCATCGAAGCCGCCGCCCACCCCGACTGCGTGGGCGGCTTGGGCTGCGGCGGGATCGTAGAGCAGGCCGAGGGCGACACGGCCAGGAAAACGCCGGCCCGCCTCCTGCTGGCTAAGCGCATGCAGCATGCCGGTGGTATTGCTGTCGGCTCCCGCGCCAGGGTTGTCCTGGGTGTCGGCGATGACTACCGGTCGGCTGGCCCGATGAGCGATCCCCATGGCACGTTGGACGGCCTGCACGGGGTCCAGGATCTCCGAGGCCCACTTTGGCCGCAGCGCTTCGATCTCCCGGGCGAGCCGGGTGACGGCTTCGGGCGCGCCTGCGCCGTGACCCCACACGAGGGGTCCGCATTCGGCAAAGTCGGCCGCGGGAAAGCCCGGTGCAAAGCTGAGCATCACCCCCGATGCTTCCTCGAGAAGCGCGAGCCGGTCATAGACCCCGCGCGCAGGCTCAAGCCGCGTGCACTGGGCGTTGATGGGGATCAGGAAGGGGATCCGGTGCATGGCTGTCGGGAGCTTCTGGCCGCCTCGCACGCGCCGCGCGAGCAATTCTGCCGCGCGCTCTCCGGTCGCCGCCATGTCCGTGTGCGGATATTCGCGATAGGCCACGAGGCCATCGGATTCGGCCAGCATCCTTTGCGTCACGTTGGCATGCAGATCCAGGCTCGCGACGATCGGGATGTCGCGCCCGACCACGGACCGGATGCGGGCCAGCAATTCGCCCTCGGTGTCGTCCACATGCTCGGCCACTGCCGCCCCATGCAGGTCAAGGTAGACAGCGTCAAAGCCGCCACGTTTCACGTCCGTCAGGATCTCCAGCGCAATGCGCTCAAAGGCCTCCTGTGTGACATGGGCTGAAGGAATCGCTCCGGCCCAGGCCGACGGCAGCAGCTGCCATCCCCGGCTGCGCGCGGCATCCATGAAGCCGCCGATCGGGATGTTCACTCCCGAGAGGCGCGTGCGCATCTCGTCGCCGCGCATGAAGGGCGGAAATGAATCCCCTCGCGTGAAGGCCGCCCAGTCGGCGCGCGTCGGTGCGAAGGTGTTGGTCTCGTGCTGGTATCCGGCGATGAGAACGCGCATGATGAATTATCGGCCTATTGGAGTGATTCCGGTAGACCCGACACCGCGACGTGCGTGTCCTCACGCAGGGTGACGGCGTCGAGCCGTGGGGCCGCGGCCAGAAGGCTGCGCGTGTAGTCACTCTGGGGGTTCAGAAACAGCGCTCCAGTCGGACCCTGCTCGATGATCGAGCCGTCTTGCATGACGACGACGCGGTCGCACAACTGCGCGGCCACGCGCAGATCGTGCGTGATGAATACCAGTGCGATGCCAAGCTCTCGCCGCAGCTCGCGCAGCAGGTCCAGGATCTGCGCCTGGATCGATACATCCAGTGCCGACACCGCTTCGTCAGCGATCAGCACCCCCGGGCGGCAAGCAAGCGCGCGCGCGATCGCAAGCCGCTGCCGCTGCCCTCCAGAGAATTGGTGGGGATAGCGCGAGAGGGCGGCGCGCGGCAGGCGCACCCGGTCGAGCAGCTCCAGCGCAAGTCCGTGGGCACTTTCCTCATCCATCCCAAAATTCATGGCGCCCTCGACAAGTGACTTGCCGATCGTGCGACGTGGATTCAGCGAGCGGTTCGGGTCCTGGAAGACAATCTGGACGCGCGCGCGCAGCGGACGCAGGCGAGCCTCGCTCAGCTGTGCCACCGAGTCGGCACCCCAGTGGATGCTGCCGGTGGTGGGCTCGATGAGCCGGATGAGACAGCGGGCGAGCGTTGACTTGCCGGAACCGGATTCGCCGACCACGCCCACCGACTCGCCGGGATGCACGGCCAGGGTCGCGTCGGCAAGCGCCGGCTTCTGGGCACCTGCGGTCCACCAGCCCCGACCCCGATAGGTCTTGCCGAGCTCGAAAGCGCTTAGAACCGGCGCCTGACCGGCCTCGAGGCGCGGCCGTGGCGGGGGTGGGATCATGCTCGGGATGCTTGCGAGCAGCATCTGGGTGTAGGCCTGCGCGGGACGGCCAAGCACCGTGCGGGCATTGCCCTGCTCGACGACGCGACCCTCGTGCATCACCAGAACCTCGTCGGCGATCTCGGCAACCACGCCCATGTCGTGGGTGATGAAGAGCACCGCGCTGCCCTGTTCAGCCTGCAGGCGTTCGATGAGCAGCAGGATCTCGGCCTGGGTGGTGACATCGAGTGCTGTCGTCGGCTCGTCGCAGATCAGGAGCTGCGGCTTTAGGATCATGGCCATCGCGATCACCACGCGCTGGCGCTGGCCGCCCGAGAGCTGGTGCGGATAACTCCGGTAGAGACGCTCTGGGTCGGGCAGGCGGACCTCGGCGAACATGTCGAGCACCTTCTGGCGACGCTCGGCGCGCCCCCATCGGGTATGGGCGCGCAGCAGTTCGTCGACCTGGGCACCACAGGACACCACCGGATTCAGCGCCGTGGCGGGTTCCTGAAACACCATGCCGAGCCTGGCGCCGCGCAGCGTACGCCATGCCGCCTCGGCCAGGGACACACCGTGAGTCACGAGATCCTGGCCCGCCAGGGCGACGTGCCCACGCCGGACCGCAAGTCCTTTGCCCAGAAACCCCATGAGGGTCATGGCCAAGACCGACTTGCCCGACCCGGACTCGCCCACGATGCACAGGGTCTGGCCGGCCGCAACTCGGAAGCTCACGTCCTCGACCGCAAACCCCCGGTCGCCGCCGGGCGGCAGCGCCACCTGCAGGTGCTCGACCTCGAGGACCGGGGTGCTCATGGCTGGGCCTCGGTGCGGCTCGCGAACTTCGGATCGAGCACGTCCCGCAGCCCGTCGCCCAGCAGATTGATGGCCAGGATCGCCGGCACCAGAAAGAGGGCCGGGAAGAGCACGTTGCTCGGGTGCTGGGTGAACTGGATGCGACCCTCGGCCATGATGTTGCCCCAGGTGGGAACGTCTGCCGGCAGCCCAAGACCGAGGAAGCTTAGGATCGCCTCGGTCAGTACCGCCGAGGCGGCGACAAACGTCCCCTGGACGATCAAGGGCGCGAGCGCGTTCGGCAGGACGTGCCTCACCAGGATCACCGCGGGCGGCGTGGCGAGCGCACGCGCCGCCTCGACGAAGGGTTCCTCGCGCAGCGACAGCACAAGCGCGCGCACCAGGCGTGTGACGCGCGGAACCTCAGGCACGGCGATCGCGACGACCACCGTCCCAAAACGCGCCCCGAGCGCGGCCACGAGCGCGATGGCGAGGAGCACCGGTGGAATCGCCATGAGGCCGTCCATGAGCCGCATCAAGAGCGCGTCAACCATCCGGAAATAGCCTGCAAGCAGGCCGCACAGCGCGCCCAGGGCCAGGGCCAGGGCAGCGGTGGTGAACCCCACGGCAAGCGAGATGCGGGTACCAAAGAGCACGCGGCTCCAGACATCTCGACCGACGTTGTCCGAGCCCATCCAGAACGTGTGCTGGCGAAGGCTGCCGTCGGGCAGGGTCATCTCGCCCGTGACGCCTGGCGGGACGCTGATGAAGCTTGAATCCATGGCGGCAGGATCGACGGTGCCGAGCCATGGGGCCGCAGCCCCGAGCGCGAAGAGCAGCATGAATACGAGCGTGCCGGCACGTACGGCACCGTTTGACCAGAGGCGTCTGCCGGTGCGCATTGTCAGTAGCGGATCCGCGGATCCAGGAACACGTAGCTGATGTCGATGAGGAGATTCAAAGCGACATACACGGTCGAGAAGAGCAGCACCACGCCCTGTATCACCGGAAAATCACGGCTTAAGACCGCATCCACGGTGAGCTGGCCAAGACCGGGGATGGCAAAGACCGTCTCGGTCACGACCACGCCGCCGATCAGTTGCGCAGCGCTGATGCCCGCCACCGTGATGATCGGCACTGCGGCGTTGGCCAAGGCATGGCGCAGGAGAACGGCACCCTCACCGATGCCCTTGGCGCGTGCCGTGCGAACGTAGTCCTCGGTCAGCGCCTCGCTCACCGCAGCGCGGGTCACCCGGGCGAGCAACGCCACGTAGATCAGGGCGAGCGCCACGCACGGCAGGACCAGCTGGCGCAGCCATGGCCCGACGCCCCGGGCAATGCGCACGTAGCCCTGCACGGGCAACCAGCTCAACTGGAGCGCAAAGATGTAGATGAGCACATAGCCGACCACGAAGACCGGCACCGAAAATCCGGCAACCGAGAAGGCCATCAGGCCGCGATCGAGCCGGCCACCCATGCGCCAGGCGGCAAGCGTTCCCAGCGGCAGCGCCGTGCCGATGGCCAGCAGCATGGTCGCAAGCGCGAGCGACGCGGTCGGCTCGACCCGTTGTCCGATCAGCTCCAACACCGGCTTGTTCATGTAATACGAATAGCCGAGATCGCCGCGCGCGACCTGTCCGACCCAGATCGCGAACTGCGTGACGAGTGGCTTGGCAAGCCCGAGCTGCTGCCGGATGCGCGCTATGTCCTCAGTGCTGGCATTGTCCCCGCCGATCACGGCAGCCGGATCGCCCGGGGTCAGGCGCAGGATCAGGAACACCGCGAGCGCGACGACGAACAGGACGGGCACGGTGGCCAGCACCCGCTTGACCAGGAAGTTCAGCAAAGTCGGCCCCGTTGCGCCAGGACCCGACGCCTGCAACCCGCCGATCGCACGCTCTTCAAGTCAGCTCTTCTTGATGTTCCAGTAGACCTGGCTGTCCGCATGCACCAGGCCGCTCAGGACCCCGCGGCGGACCGCAGCAAAGCTGTGGTACTGGCCAAGCGGCACATGGGTTGCGGTGTCGATCGCGCGCAGTTGCGCCTGCTCGGCGATCTTCTTGCGCTCGGTGTCCGTGGTGGCGCGCACGAAGCGCGCCTTGATCTCCTCGAGCTGCGGATCGTTATCCCAGCCGAACCAGCCCTTGTCGCCGCGCGCGTTCATCATCGCCATGGTCACCGGTGTCATGACGTCGGCGGAGTTCCATGATGTCATGAAGGCGTTCCAGCCCCCCGCGTTGGGCGGATCCTTCTTGGTGCGCCGTGCGACGAGCGTCTGCCAGTCCATCGTCTGCAGATCGACGACGAAGCCGGCCTGCTCGAGTTGCTGTTTGGCCACGAGCGGCAGCTTGCTGATCCCGGCGAGGTCAGTGGGTCGCATCAGGACCACGGGCGTGCCCTTGTAGCCGGCCTCCTCGAGCATCTGGTGGGCCTTCTTCGGGTCGGCCACGCCCGTATAGAAGGACGTGTTATCGGACGCATAGGTCGACCCGCACGGGTAGACGCTCTTGCAGAACTGGTAGAGGCCGGGCACGCCCACCTGCGTCTTTAGCATCTGTTCCTCGCCGAGCGCGACCATCGCGGCGCGACGGATGCGGACATCGTCGAAGGGCGGGTGCAGATGATTGAAGCGGAAGATGAACTGCCCGCCTGCTGGCTGCACCTCGACCAGTTCGATTGATGGGCTCGCGCGCATGGTCGCGTACTGTTCTGCGGCGGGTTCCTCGATCAGGTCGACCTCGCCTGCGAGCAGCGCATTGAGCTGGGTCTGCGGGTCGCGGATGATCACCCACTCGACCCGGTCGACGTAGACACGCTTGCCCCCCGCCGTCCCGGAAGCCGGCTCCTCGCGCGGCTTATAGCGCGGGTTCTTCACATAGACGACGCGTTCCCCGGGGCGGAATTCATCCGCCTTGAAGATGAACGGACCCGAACCGATGGTCTCCTTGATCTGCTGGTCGCCAGGGGTGTCGGCGATGCGCTTGGGCATGATGAAGGGGACGTTGGAGGACGGCTTGCCCAAAGCCTCGAGAACCAACCCGAAGGGCTCCTTGAGGACCAGCCGAAAGGTCTTCGCGTCCGGGGTCTCATAGTGGTCGATGAAGCCGGCGAGCACGCCCCCGAAGCTGTCGCGGCTCGACCAGCGCTTCAGGGAGGCGACGACATCCTCGCTCGTCACGGGTGCGCCATCGTGGAATTCGAGCCCGTCACGCAGCGTGAAAGTCCAGAGCTTGCCGTCCTTCGAGGTGGTCCATTTGTCGACCATCTGCGGCTTGATCTTGCCTTCCGCGTCGGTCCCGAAGAGGGTGTCGTAGATCATGTACCCATGGTTGCGGGTCACATTCGCGGTGGTCCAGATGGGGTCAAGGATCGCGATGTTGGTCTGGGGAACCATGCGCATCGTGACCGGGGCGCCCTGGCCGACCGCGGCTCGCGGAGCCAGCCCCGCGAGGAGTGCAAGCGCTGCGAGCACCCGGGCAGCCCTGCGCAAAATGCGGCCGCGATCACGCGGGGAAGCGGTCTTGGGCACGGATTGTTGCCACATCAGGTGAGCCTCCATTGATTGGACCCCTGCAGGTTCTGCAGCGACGCTGACGTGCTGCACCTCCGGGGCGACTCCCCCTGAGATGCGAATTTCATGCCGGGTGGGCGTCCCCCGGACCTGCGCGGGCCGCTGCGGAGCGCCCG
>PLEY01000125.1 GCA_003136595.1 Burkholderiales bacterium | reverse complement strand
TGATTCCCCCGGCTTGAACAACTGAAAACGAGCGCTAGCCGCCATTGCTGCCGGCTAGGCGCACGCTCCCACGCGGGGGAGCGCGCGCGGCCCTGACAGCAATATTATGGTACTTCTGGAGGATCTTGCGAAGCTCTCCGTGCCGGGAGAGCTTGGTACGGATTGCCCGGTCTTCCGATCAGGCGGCTGCTAGGCCTTCTGGTAGAGTTCGCCGCCNNCAGAAATGCGGGCCGCACATGGAACAAAAATGCGCGGTCTTGGCGCCGTCCTGCGGCAGCGTTTCATCGTGGAACTCGCGCGCGGTCACGGGATCGAGACTGAGATTGAACTGGTCCTCCCAGCGAAATTCAAACCGCGCCTTGCTCAGTGCGTTGTCCCGGTATTGCGCCCCCGGATGCCCCTTGGCCAGATCGGCCGCATGGGCGGCGAGCTTGTAGGTGATGATCCCGTCCTTGACGTCCGCCTTGTTGGGTAGTCCCAGGTGCTCCTTGGGCGTCACGTAGCACAGCATGGCGGTGCCATACCAGCCGATCAGGGCGGCGCCGATACCTGATGTGATGTGGTCATAGCCAGGTGCGATATCGGTCGTCAGCGGCCCGAGTGTGTAGAAGGGCGCCTCGGCGCACTCCTTCAACTGGATCTCCATGTTCTCCTTGATCAGGTGCATGGGCACATGACCGGGCCCCTCGATCATCACCTGGACGTCATGCTTCCACGCGACCTGGGTCAATTCTCCGAGCGTGCGCAGCTCCGCGAGCTGAGCCTCGTCGTTTGCATCGTAGATTGACCCGGGACGCAGCCCGTCGCCCAGGGAGAAGCTGACGTCGTAGGCCTTCATGATCTCGCAGATGTCCTCGAAATGGGTATACAGGAAAGATTCGCGATGGTGCGCCAAGCACCACTTCGCCATGATCGAGCCGCCCCGCGATACGATGCCTGTCATGCGCTGGGCGGTGAGCGGCACGTAGCGCAGCAGCACGCCTGCGTGGATCGTGAAGTAATCCACGCCCTGCTCGGCCTGCTCAATGAGCGTGTCGCGAAAGATCTCCCACGTCAGTTCCTCGGCGCGTCCATCCACCTTCTCCAGCGCCTGGTAAATCGGCACCGTCCCGATCGGNNACCGGTGAATTGCGCAGGATCCATTCGCGCGTCTCGTGGATGTGCTTGCCGGTCGACAGGTCCATGACCGTGTCGCCCCCCCAGCGGATCGCCCAGGTCATCTTTTCCACTTCCTCGCCGATCGAGGAGGTCACCGCCGAGTTGCCGATGTTCGCATTGATCTTGACGAGAAAATTGCGCCCGATGACCATCGGTTCGGATTCGGGGTGGTTGATGTTTGCCGGGATGATGGCGCGCCCGCGCGCGACTTCCTCGCGCACGAACTCGGGTGTGATATGCGCGGGGATCGTCGCCCCGAAATCCTGACCGGGATGCTGACGCGAGAGAAGTGCGGCCATGCGTTCACCCATCGGTCCGGTGTTCTTCAGGCTCTGGATGTATTCTTCGCGCCGCAGGTTCTCGCGGATCGCGACAAACTCCATCTCGGGGGTGACGATGCCGCGTCGCGCATAGTGCATCTGCGTGACATTGGCTCCGGCCGCGGCGCGGCGCGGGGTGCGCTTGAGGTTAAAGCGCAGCGCCCGCAGCGCCGGGTCAACCAGACGCGCGTGCCCGTAGGCTGAGGAGGGCCCGCCCAGATCTTCGCTATCACCGCGCTCGGCGATCCACCCGGCGCGCAGCGCAGGAAGACCGTTGCGGATGTCGATCCGGGCATCAGGATCGGAGTAGGGACCCGATGTGTCGTACACATAGAGCGGTGGGTTCGCCTCAGCCCCGAAAGAGGCCGGGGTGTCCGACTGGTGGATCTCGCGCATCGGTACCTGGATGTCCGGGCGCGAGCCCTCAACGTACACCTTCCGCGAATTGGGAAGGGGCGCGACAGCAGCATCGTCGACGACAGCGTTCTCGGCGAGGAATTGGGGATTGGCGTTCATGACGGCTCCGGGAAGAAGCCGCAGGAAGTGGTTGGCAGCCATGCGCTCACGACTCCCTGCAGCGGCATTATCCGTACAGGTTCGAAGGGTCTTTCTCACCCTGTCTGTTCGGACAAGGACCCCCGCGTATGGCACGGACGTTACGCCGTTCCGGGATCATGCGCAAGCCAGGTCGGGGAGGCGCCCTCCCGGAGATGCGCCGGGCGCCTAATTGTTGAGATAGCCCGAGGCCACCCCGATCACCAGTGCCGCGCCCATGAAGAGCCGGTACCAGACAAACACCCAGGTGCTGCGCCGCTCGAGGTAATGCAAGAGCCCGTAGATCACGACAAAGGCGGTGATGCTGGCGGTCAGAAGGCCCAGGCCAAGGAGCAACCAACCCTGGGCCGGCAGGTCGGCGCGCAGCAGCACGTACAACTCATAGAATCCCGCGAGCGTGATGGCAGGCAGCCCGAGCAGAAACGAGAAACGGGCCGCGGTGTCGCGGCGCATGCTGCAAAACAGGCCGGCTGTGAGCGTCGCCCCGGAGCGTGATACGCCCGGAATCACCGCGAACGCCTGGGCCAGCCCGACCCACAGGCAGTCGGCCGTGCGCAGATCGCCAAAACCGCGCGTGTGTCGGGCTGAGCGTTCGGCGATGGCGAGGAGGAGCGCCATGACGATCGAGGCGATACCGACCAGGAACAGACCGCGCAGCGGTGAATTGCATTCGTTGAGCACCGGGCGCAGGAACAGGCCCGCAAGGCCGAAGGGGATGGTGCCGATCGCGATGCCGACGACAAGCCGAAAGGGTTCTGCCGTCCAGTCCCTGCGCAGCACCGCCCCTATGCTGCCAACCGACAGAATTCGCAGGTCCCGCCGAAAGTAAGCGATCACTGCAATGAAGCTTGCGAGTTGCATCGCCGCGGAAAATGCGGAGCCCGGATCGCGCCACCCCAAAAGGCCCGGGATGACCCGCAGGTGCGCGGTGCTGCTAATCGGCAGCAGTTCCGTGATGCCCTGGACCACGCCGAGAATCATGATCTGCAGCCACGTCAACTGCATGAAGCCCAGATCAAGGGTGTGGGGGTCAAGGCAGCGGGAGGCGGCGTCTACGGCGTTTGGCGTCATGGCGACTCGGCAGGAGGGTGTTGCGGCCGAAGTGGACCCGGCCGGGCAGCGCGCATTCTACCTCTGGGATTGCTCCCTGAGTTGCTTCCTGAGTTGCTTCCTGAGTTGCTCCCTGAGTTGCTCCCGGAATGGTTCCCGGAGCGGTTGGCGCAGTCAATCTGACCGGGCCATGCACCGGGTCAGGAGATCCCGCCCATGCACAGGTACTTGATCTCCAGATAGTCCTCGATGCCGTATTTTGAGCCCTCGCGGCCGAGGCCTGATTGCTTCACGCCGCCAAACGGCGCGACCTCATTGGAGATGAGTCCGGTGTTGATGCCCACCATGCCGTACTCGAGGGCCTCGGCCACCCGCCAGACACGGCCGATGTCGCGGCTGTAAAAATACGCGGCGAGGCCAAATTCGGTGTCGTTGGCCCGTCCGATGACCTCGCGCTCGTCTTGGAAGGCGAAGACGGGGGCCACCGGACCGAAGGTCTCCTCGCGCGCGGCCAGCATCTGCGGCGTCATTCCTGCAAGCACGGTCGGCTCGAAGAAACGGCCCCCGAGCGCATGGCGCTTGCCACCTGTCAGAACGCGCGCGCCGCCCGCGAGGGCGTCGGCGACGTGCTCTTCAACCTTCGCGAGCGCCGCATCGTCGATGAGCGGGCCCTGCTGCACCCCGGCTTCGAAACCGTTGCCCACCTTCAGGCGGGCAGCGCCCGCGGCGAGTTTTGCAACGAAGGCCTCGTAGATCGACACATGCGCGTAGAAGCGGTTGGTGCAGACACAGGTCTGGCCGGCATTGCGGTACTTTGAGGCGAGCGCTCCTTCGACCGCCTGATCGAGATCGGCATCCTCGAAGACGATGAAGGGGGCATTGCCGCCGAGTTCGAGGGAGAGCTTCTTGATGGTCGGCGCACACTGCTGCATCAGGATCCGGCCCACAGCAGTCGAACCGGTGAAGGACAGCTTGCGTACGGTGGGACTGGCACAGAGTATCCGTCCCACCTCGATGGAGCGCTCGGCGTCGGCGGTCACGACATTGAAGACCCCTGCCGGGAAACCGGCGCGATGGGCGAGTTCCGCGAGCGCGAGCGCAGACAGCGGTGTCTGTTCAGCCGGTTTGATGGCGATGGCGCATCCCGCTGCAATGGCGGGTGCCACCTTGCGCGTGATCATGGCGATCGGAAAATTCCAGGGTGTGATGGCGGCGCACACGCCAATCGGCTCCTTGATCACCACCAGTCTGCGGTCCGCAGCGATCGTTGCCAGCGTATCGCCCGAGACGCGCTTGGCCTCCTCGGCGAACCACTCGATGAACGACGCACCGTACAGGACTTCGCCCTTGGCCTCGGCAAGCGGCTTGCCCTGCTCGGCGGTCATGAGCGCAGCGAGATCATCCTGATGGGCGATGAGAAGATCGAACCACCTGCGCATGATCGCCGCACGCTCCTTGCCCGTTTTGGCGCGCCAAGAGGGGAACGCAGCCTGCGCGGCGGCGATCGCCGACTCGACCTGGGATGGGGTGACATTGGCGACCTTGGCGAGCAGCTTGCCGGTGGCGGGGTCGGCAACGCCGAATTGTCCGTGATCGCTCGCGTCGACCCAGCTGCCGTTGATGTACGCCTGAGTGCGAACCAGCTCGGGGTCGCTTAATTCGGGAAGGTGATTGATGCGCTCGAGCATATGGCCTCGCTTGTCGATGAGGACTTAAAGCATAGCGCATTCGAGGTGGGGCTGGAACGCAGGACCGGGGAGCCGGAACCTGGGATCCGCGACCGGTTCCCGAGCCTGGATTCCGTGCGAGGTGAGTATGGCCTGGCCCGGCGCAGGCGAGGAGCAGCGGGCCAGACCGCGCTGAGGTGGCTAGCGCCCCGCGACGTGGCGAATGCGCTTGCGGCGCGATAGGTCCGGACCACGGCTCTGCGCGGCGGTCTTGCGCAACCCCTCGATAATGCTGGTCAGCGCCGGCTCAGAATAGAAGGCGAGGAGCGACTGACGCAGATGTGCATAGGCGTAGGGCGTCAGGTAGAGCTCGCCGGTGTGATACAGGCACAGCTCCCTGAGAAGGGATTCCTTCGTCGATTCGGGGGGACGTTTGGTTGCCATGAGTTCCTCTGAGCAGGAACCATGCCGACCCGACCTGACGTGGCGCTATTCGATTGAGCTCCCCGCATCTTCATGGGAGAACGGACTCGAGGACCTCGCAACACGTCTGTCGCATTCGTTTTGAGAGACGCGCACGAGCAAACGCTTGCTGACACGTTCTGTCAGTTTCTTCCCAAGATCGACCGCTGCTTTCCATTTTTTTGTAGAGCGAGCGCGGACGTTCTTGATTTGCTATGCCACTTTAGTTGATCACGATGGAGCGTGGCCGCGGGCCCTGAGTTCACGAACTTTCATGAGGTACGAAGCAGAGCGTGCGTGCTGCTCCTCTCGCAAGAATGTCAATCCAGAAAGCCAGTGTTGTACGACGTACTCGGGTCTCGACAATTGCAGGTCAAGCGCTGACTTGTACCTGATCCTGCCAGCGGAGTTCAGGAAGCTCTTCGATGTGCCGCCTCGATCACCATCACTTGGCGCGAACCATGCCACGGTGCTGCCATGCGCGCCGTCGCCGCATCGGCAGGCCCACTCCCGCAGGCCCACTCCCGCAGGCCCACTTCCGCAGGCCNNCCCACTTCCGCAGGCCCACTTCCCCGTAACGCAAAAACTGTACGTACGAACTTGCGGATTGGATTCACTCGCCATGTGTGTGCCGCATCCGGCATTTCGCGCCGAGCGAGTCGCTGGCGCTGCCTCGCGGCCGCCCCAGCGGGGCGAGCGCGGACGCGTGCCCCGCACCCCCCTTGGACGGCCCCCGGAAGGAGGGCTGTCAGGGCTTCGGACTAGGGCAGGAAATTGAGTGTCTCAGGAAGCGGTCCGGCGATGGGCGTCTCGAAGATCACGGGCACTGGGTTGATGACCTGTTGCCCATCCGTTGCGAAGAAGACCGCAATTTGGCTCTGTGCCGCGATCGCATAGGGTGCTCCGGCGGGTACCCCGATATTGGTCAGGAAGGTATGAGGGTTGGTCGGGATCGCGGGGTTGGCCGCAAAGGCCAGGTCGTTGCGATAAAAGCTCGTGCGATCGATGAACTCGCCAGCCCTGACCACTGCGCTTGCCGTGGGATTCGGAACCGTCTCGTCACCCTTGGCGAACTGGAAGATGATGCGCTTGGGCTGCATGCCTGGCAGTGGATCGAGTCGGATGTGGGGGGCGTAGGCGGAGGGATTGGCCGGCTCGGAAACCCATTCGGTGTTCTCGAGCACGGTCTGGATCGCAAGTGCTCCGGGCACGGTATTGACCAGGACGGGCTGATCGCGCAGCGGAATGTTCTCGTTGAAAAGCGTGAAGCTCGCGAGATTGGACGCCGAGGGAGGCGGTCCGTTGAAGAGGATCGGCTGACGCTCGGCGAGGCTGATTCCCGAGAGAAAACGGAACGAGCCGAGCCTTGCCACTTCGGTGATCGATCCTCCCGACACATTGGGCACACCGACGTGGACGTCTGGCTCGACGCCCAGGAACTGAACGCCGTAGATGCCGCCGAAGGATTGGCCCGCATAGTAGATCCGGCTCGGATCGAGATCGTGCCCGGACGAGCCCGTCAGGCTCACCCCCTGCTGGATGACACGCACCAGCTGCATCAGATCGGCGACGGTCTGACGCAGTCCGTCGCGGCTGCCGATGATCGACGTGGGCGGGAAGGCGTTGACACCCTCGGTCGAGTCGATCGTGCCGTTGCCGTCCTGATCGAACCCGCGCCCGCCATCGGGCAGCGTGACCGACTGGCCGGTGGTCTGGCTCACCACAAGATTACCCAGCGCCCCGCCGCCGTGGCCGACCACATTGATTGCGATGACGGCGACACCATTTGCCGCCATCGTCGAGGCCACTGCCCACGGGGCGCCCTGCTTGCTGTCAGTGAAGCCATGTCCGAAGATCTCGACCGGCCAGCCGTTGGCCGGCTCCGGTCCTGCAGGGATGAACAGCGTGAAGTACAGTTCGTTGGTGCTCTGCACGGCAGGCACGCCCGAGCGGCTTGCGACCTCGGGGATGATTTGGTCGGAGTTCTCAAAGTCTGGCGAGCTGAACTTGCCAAAGGCAATCTTCGAGATCGAACCCGGGAAGATGTTCAATGCAGCCAGCGGCAGGGGATTGGACGTGAAGACCGGAGCCGTACCGACCTCTTCATTCCAGACGATCCCGGATACCGTGCTCAGATCAAACACCGCGTGTTCGCCGTTGGTGCCGACATCGAACGACGCGCGCGCGGGGTAGGCGCTCTTGATCTGGTTGCGGATGCGCTCCATGGCGATGGTCGCGCTCTGGGTGGTGAAGAGGCTTGCCGAGACCACACGCTCCAGCGGTACACGGGCGCGCTCGAGGGCAGCGACTAACGACTCGCGATATCTCTCGGATCCGCCCCGCGCAAGGAAGCGCCGGAACGCGCTGCCCTCGACAGCATGGCCGTCGGTGTCGCGCAACTCGTCGGTCGCGATCAATACGTAGCGGGTGTCCTGATCAAGGAGCTCATTGGTTTCCGCATAGAGGACGAAGCCGGCGGGATCCCAGACGACCTGGTTGATGCCGACCACCGGGTGGCGATGGCCCCGGTGCCAGTTCTCGGGCCGCAGGTTCTCGACGGCGACAAGGAAGATCGACCGGCTCGAGACGCTCGAAAGATCGATCGCCCCGGAAAAAGGAATCGACACGCGGGTCTGCAGGTTAAAGCCGTCGAGGTTGTTGATGACCGCGAGATCCGCGCAGTCTGAAGGCCGCAGAGCGCAGTTGGGTGTGGGCAAGTTGATACGCCGCTCGGTGATGTTGGCATGATCCTCGACCGTGAATCGGTCGCTCGGAAAGGGCCCCGTTGCCGGGCTTGTGAGATCGAAGAGGGCTTGCACGCCGCCGCCGAGGGCGACAGCCGGGACCATGCACACGAGAGCGAACGCTCCCACCGCTTGCATCAAGCGCTTCACATTCATTGGGTTGTCTCCAAATTGTTTTGGTTACCGGAGGTTCATTCCGCGCGTCTATACTGCCGCACGGCCGCCTTCGGTTACTGTCGCGCCGCTTTGCTCTGCGCGAGATACTCTACCCATCGACGCGCCAACATCGGGATCATTGAACGGATGCACCCGAACTCCAGCCGACTTGCGCCCGAGTGTACAAAGCGCCTCCAACAATGTCAAAGAAGAGCGGGCGCCTGGATCTTCAATGATCCGAAGGAACTACATTTGGGTGCGGCTGTGAGCACGTGGGCGGATCCGCCGCGGGGGTGCCATCGCTGCCGTATCGCACCATGAGGCGCGGCGCCGAGGCGGCATCCTGCGGCGGCCTGCACGCTATGCGGAATCCGCAGGCAGATCGATGCTGCAATGCGGTGACCCAAAGGGCACCGCACCATCTGATTTGGAGAGCCGCTCTAGAAGACCGCTTCGAGGACTCCGGCGGCTCCATCCGCAGCGGCCTCTGCGAGTCCCGGTGCACGCGTGAGCTCCAATTCCTTGCTGGAGAGGAGGCGCTCGATATCCATCAGGATCAGCATGCGGTCTTCGACCGAACCGATACCGCTGATGTACTTCGTGTCCAGTCCCGCGCCGAATTCCGGTGCCGGCTTGATCTGCTCGCCGGTCAGGGCGAGGACGTCAGAGACGCTATCGACCACGACACCCATCACTTGCTCGGCCAGATGCAGGATGATGACGACGGTGAACTCGTTGTATTCGGCGGAATCGAGCTGGAATTTGACGCGCAGATCGATGATCGGCACGATCGTGCCCCGCAGGTTGATGACACCCTTGATGAACTTCGGTGCCGTCGCGATGCTCGTGATGACATCCTTGCTCCGGATCTCTTTGACCTTCAGAATTTCAATCCCGTACTCCTCGCTGCCGAGCTTGAAGGTCAGAAACTCGTGGACGCCGCTGTCCAGTGATGAATTTGGTGCGCTGCTGTGGGCCATTCTTGACTCCATAAAAAAACTGTCCCCTGGGTCTCCAGGGGGTGGGTGGTTAACAGTGGATCTAGAACTCCGCCCAATCATCAGTGCCGTTGGCCACATGCATTGGGCTCTCGACGGCGCTTCGACTCCTGGCGATCCGCGGCGACGTCTTAGGCGTTGAGGAACGTGTGAGACGCGCGGGCTCGCGAGCCGCCGCGGCTTGGGTGGAAGCATCCGTGGTGAACACACCGACGACGGCATTCAGTCCGCGTGCCTGCTCTTCCATGGATTCGGCCGCGGCCGCGGCCTCCTCGACGAGCGCCGCATTCTGCTGTGTGACCTGGTCCATCTGCGTGATCGCCTGGTTGATCTGCTCGATCCCCGCCCTCTGCTCAGTTGAGGCAGCTGTGATTTCGCCGATGATGTCCGAGACGCGCTTGACGCTCTGCACCACCTCCTCCATCGTCTTGCCGGCATTCCCGACCAGTTTGGATCCGGCGTCAACCTTCGCCACGGAGTTGCCGATCAGGTCCTTGATCTCCTTGGCGGCCGCGGCGCTGCGCTGCGCGAGACTGCGGACCTCGGTGGCGACGACCGCGAACCCCCGACCTTGCTCGCCGGCGCGCGCTGCTTCGACAGCGGCGTTCAAGGCCAGGATGTTCGTCTGGAAGGCGATCCCGTCGATGACACTGATGATGTCGGCGATTTTTTTGGAAGCCTGGCTGATCGCGTCCATCGTCTCGACCACTTCGCCCACCACCTGGCCGCC
Source organism: Burkholderiales bacterium (assembly GCA_003136595.1). Classification (GTDB taxonomy): domain Bacteria; phylum Pseudomonadota; class Gammaproteobacteria; order Burkholderiales; family Burkholderiaceae_D; genus BOG-994. The sequence goes on along the minus strand of PLEY01000125.1, from coordinate 14,297 downwards.
CTGGGCTGCGACGCTCGAGGCGGCGACGGCGAGCTGGTTGGCCTGCTTGGCGTTTTCGGCGTTCTGGCGCACGGTTGCGGTCAGCTCTTCCATCGAACTCGCAGTCTCTTCAAGACTTGCGGCTTGCTGCTCGGTCCGGGACGACAGATCGGCATTGCCGATCGCAATCTCGTGTGCTGCCGAGTTGATCGCCTCAGACGCATCGCGGATCTGCACAACGATCTGGCTGAGCTGCGAGACCGTGGTGTTGGAGCTCTGCTTCAGGTCACCGAAGGTGCCCTCGTAGTCAGAGGCAATCTTCTCGGTGAGGTTACCCTCAGCAAGTGCGTTCAAGACCCGGCTCACATCACCCAGCCCGCGTTCCGAGACTTCCATGAGTTCGTTCAGTTGCCTGATGATCTCACCAAACGTGTGCTTAAAGCGCTCACTATCGCCGCGTGCCGCGAAGTTGCCGCCTGCCGCTGCTGTCGAGAGCTTGCCGACTTCCGAAGCAAGACCCGTGAGCGCCTTCTTGACGTCGCGGGCAATGTGCGTGATTTCGGCTCTCTTGCCCGGCAGTTCAGGCATGTCAAGGACGAAATCGCCTTCTGCATAGCGCGTCATGATCCCGCTGAACTGGGACTGCACGGCGATGTGCGAGGCAACCATTTCATTGATCTTATCGGCCATCTTGCCATAGGCCCCGTTGAACTCACCCACGGGCAGGCGCTCATCCGTCAGACCCGCCTCATGCGCTGTGGCGAGGTGATCCTGGGCATCCATGACGCGTTGGATGGTGGCGGTCATCTCGTCCATCGAATTCATGAGTTGGCCGAGTTCGTCCTTGGAGTGCGTGGTGACGCGCGTGCTGAGATCACCCCGGGCCACCGCCTTGGCCATGTCCAGCGCGGCATCGAGGGGACGTGTGATGCTGCGCGTGATAAGGAAGGCCAGCAGCGCGGCGAGTGCCACGGCCGCCGCCGACATGGCGATCATGAAGGTGCGGCTGGCGTCGTAGCTTTGGGTGGCAGCTGCAGTCTGCTTCGAGATCAGCTCGTGCTCATGGGCGGACATATCGCGCAGGCGTTGGAGGTAGACCAGTTGCAGTGGGCGTGCGACGCCAAGCAACTGGGTCTTCGCTTCGCCCAGCTTGCCAGCTTGGGCGAGCTTGAGGAATTCATCCTCGGCCGGAAGGTAGAGCTTGCGCGCCTCGGCGATTTTGTCCAACAGTGCCCGGCCCTCCAGAGTTTTGATGCTCTTGTCGAGCTTCTGCTCATCTTCAGTGCGCAGGCGCTTGGCTTCAGCGATCGCGTCGAACTCCTTAACCAGTTCCTTGGAATCCGTGATGATGAGCAGGTTGCGCATGTGGCGAGCCGTTTCCAGCAATTCGATGGTCCAGTCGCTGACCAGTTCGAGCTTCGGCACCCGATCGTTGGAGATATCCATCAGGTTTTCGTTGATCCGCGACAGATAGACGGCGCCGGCAGCCGCGATGCCGATCAACATGACAACCACCGCCATGAAGGCAAGCGTCAGACGGGCACCTATCTTCAGGTTCTGCATATTCATTTTCGTACGCTCCAGAAAGAGATGTGTAGGGTTTCGCCTGCCAGCTCGTCGCTTTGGGTGGATTCAAACCCGTCCTCGGATCGAAATCCTTCCTGATCAGCCTGTCGACCCTCGCAGAAGCGAGAACCGCCTTCTTCTTCTGATCGGCCAACGCGATCACAAGCCGCGCAAAACCCGCCTAGAAGCGTTAACGACTTTCCTTAAATCTTAATAAGCAATTTCACAAAAGTTCACGAATTCCGGGCAGAGTGTGGCCCACCTTTCTTATCGGCACAGGGCTTGTGTTCTGAAGTGGGGTAGCCTTGATTAAGACTACTCAGGCCGTGTGCGCGCGCAGCAATGAGGCACGCAAAGTGTGAACTGTTGCATGCAGGCGAACGGTGCAAATCTTCTTCCGGTAACGCTTGAATCGGCGCCGGCAGAGGTGCACGATCCGCTTCATGAACCTTCGTCTACGACCCTCAGTCCGTGTTGCGCCAGGCCTTCGAGCCGTTGCCGGCGCGCGTACGCCCGGCGGTCTGCCTGCCTGGCTTTCGGGTGGCGGGTCAAANNGGGGTCAAAGCCACGGCGGCGGGTCAACGGGCGGCTCGCTCATAGTGGACCGGACATATCGCTTTTCCCCACTGTTTCAGGCGTTCCGAAGGCGCAAGGGATTGGATTGATCTCGGTAGTCCTGGGCTGCGCGGCTGCGATCGCGTGGTTTGCGCTCAAGAGCTAACTAGTAAGGCTCCCGCGCAGCCTCGCGTACTCGAGCGCTCCCAGACCTGGCCGTTGCTCCCCCCAAACCGTCGTCACGCTGCCCCTATTCTGGAAGCTGAGGCCCTTGGCCCGGATGTCGTTGACACCCGCAATGCGGTAGCCATGCTTGGCGGGAAAGGGTCCGGTCAGGGGCGTCACTTGGCTTGCAAAGAGCGGATCGAACAACCCGCGAAATCCGGCAATCGGCTCCCGAATGGTGACCCCGCCGATACGATCCTGCTGGTTTCCATGATCTGCGCGGACATGGCGTTGTCCATAGATCCTGGACGATCCCCGGGGCTTACCGGAGCAGTTGACCCCGCTCAGTGCTGTCCCCAGGCGCTAGCGTGCCGATGTCGTCCAGCTTCGGTCGCGTAATCTCGATCCTGGAAAGTGCGGGGGGTGCCGGGGTTGTGGCTGATGCGGGTCCGGTCTGAGTCGATACGGGTTGAGCCGGGACATCCGAGTTCCCGGAAGGGTCTGCAAGGCTCGACAAGGTATAGGCCGACTCAATGGCCAAAGGCAATCTACCATACTGAATCCAGGGCATGAAAACCTCTCCGGTGTTCGCAGGATTCCAGCTCCGGAAGGGCTGCGGAGCGCGCGTCTGGATTACGAACGAGCGGGAGGAGCCCCGCTCAGATAGGCAAGACGGAGGAGGGCCTCGGCGCGATGCGAACGTGCGCTGACGGGGAGGTTGAAGGAGGGCTCGAGACGGGCAGCAGAAACATCGAAGCTCGAGATGGCGTGACCACGGCTAGAAAAACGCGAGGCACCTCTCGCAGACATGCCTGGGAGGCTCTTGCGTGCCGCTCGTGCGGGCGATGTTCTCAAGCCCGTGCGAGAGATCGTGGAGTGCCGCAGCCTGCTGCGCTGCGAGCAGGGCCAGGGTCAAGGTGATGCGATAGAGGGCGGATCGAATGCCCTTTGGCGTCGGCTTGGATTTCCGCGAGGCGAGAACTGAAGCACTCGCGACGGCACTCTGGCGTTGAGTTTGAGGATAGCTCAATCCACAACAATTGGAGCGGATCTGATCCCGGGGACGCTCTGATTGCCGCCCCTAAGGCACTTAGTTCGCGTGGAGTACGCAGAAGGGCACGCCGAGATGGAAGACGGTGTTGGAGCTTCGCCCCCGCGCGCACGTGAAGCTCCCAATGCACTGTAGGTTGTGACCCCCTTCCAGCGTCAAGAAAAGTCTGGGAAGGTCATTGGCCTCGGGGTCACCACCCGGAACAGACCTGCCGGTACGTTCTCGCCCGGAGGCATGCAATGAGGCGCTACCGTACAGACGCATCCCGGCGTGTTGCTTGATGATGCTCGCTTCCTGGCAGGACGGGCCATTTGCTGTGACGAAACAGCCGAGATCGACCAAGACGATGGGGGCGATCCAGTTCCATGAGTTTGGTGGTCCCGACGTGCTGCGCTACGAGGATGTGCCAAAGCCCAAACTGAAGCCTGGAGAGGTGCTCGTCCGCGTACATGCGGCGGGCGTCAATCCTCCCGACTGGTATCTGCGCAACGACTACGAGGCGCTCCCTGCTCTTAGGCCCTCGGTCACCTTGCCNNGGGCTTCTCCGTCGGTGATGAAGTCTTTGGCATGATCCGGTTTCCGAGCTTCGGGCAGAGCGCCGCGTATGCCCAGTTCGTCGCAGCGCCAGCGTCGGACCTGGCGCTCAAGCCGCGCGGTATCGATCATGTGCATGCCGCGGGAGCGCCCATGTCAGGGCTTACCGCGTGGCAGTTCCTGATCGAGCAGGGGCACAACGTGCCAAACCCGCTGCAGCCCGAACCACATCGCCCCGTGCCGCTCAAGGGTAAGCGAGTCCTGATCAACGGCGCCGCGGGCGGCGTGGGACACATTGCGGTTCAGCTGGCGAAATGGCAGGGCGCGTACGTCATCGCAGTTGCTTCGGGCGAGCAGGAGACTTTCCTGAGGGAACTCGGCGCCGACGAGTTCATCGACTACACCCAGATTCTGCCCGAGGACCAGATCCGTGACCTCGATCTCGTCCTCGACACGATGGGCGGCGCGACCACGGGTCGCTTTCTGCGAACGCTCAAGCGTGGGGGCGCCTTGTTTCCAGTGCTTCCGGGTTTCGCTGACGCTGCTGAGGCTGCCGAGCGGGGTGTCACGGTCTCGATGACCCAGGTGCGCTCTAGTGGCCCGCAGCTCGCAGAAGTCGGGCGCTTGCTTGACGGAGGTACGGTTCGGATCGCGATAGACAGTACGTTCCCGCTCGCGGACGCGAGGAGGGCGCACGAACGGGCCGCCCGTGGTCACGTCCGAGGCAAGATCGTCCTCACGGTCGAATAGGAACAAGAGGGCGCGTCGCCAAGGAGTTGTCTCCCCGCGACCGTAGCGGTGAACACCACTGGTCGCCAGGCGCAACGCCATCTGAGGCGATCAGCTCACGCGCTTAGAGCATGACCGGATCCCATGAGTACTCTGAGGTACTAAGGAACGCCTCGAGCCCCAAGTGGTTGCGGCCCGAGAACGCGCGGGTCGCTCTGGAGAACACCCCCGGCCGGCTCGCCGCTCAACCTGCAGGGAACTCGAGCGGACGGGAGGCCACGATGGGTGTGCGATCTCGTACAGACCATGGTGCCCTGGTAGCCGATGATCCTCATCGTGGCAGTCAAACACGGCCAAGGAGGCCAACTGTAGAGTTCCTAGCCGTGTCGGTGGCGCAGAGTGATGGGGCGCTACCTGCCCCAACGTATGGCGCGCCGGTCGTCTGCCGGTATGAAATCATAGGAACGAGTCATGGGCATCAACAAAGAGCAGGTCAAAGGGCGTGTGCACGAGCTAGAGGGCGCGATCAAGGAAACGATCGGCAAGATTGTTGGAGATGCGGCCCTTGAGGCGGAAGGCAGCGCAGAGAAAAATATCGGCAAGGTACGGGCCAAGGCCGGTGACCTCGCCGAGGACGTGAAGAAGCCCTCGAGTTGGAGAACCTTGTGAGTACAGTCAAGGAAGACCGTAAGACAGCCGCGCTGACCGGAGGTCTGGTCGATAAGCCCACGCACCCAGTGGCGGCCGGCATCGGTGCGGTGCTTCTTGGAGGCGCGGCCGGTGCAGCGACGGGAACCATCGCCGGACCGGTAGGCGCTGTGATCGGTGCCGCCTTTGGGGCGATCACGGGGGCACTAGGAGGCGATGCGGTTGCAGCGTCTGTGGATCAAATTAAGGAGGAGGCTCATTGGCGTGAGAACCATGCAACCCGTCCATATGTCGCTGCCGGAGCGGCCTACGCGGACTATGAGCCGGCCTACCGCTACGGCCTCGTCTGGTATCAATTGAATCCGGGACGGGACTTCGATGAGTGCGAGGTGGAACTGGCCATAGGCTGGGTTGACGCGCGCGGTGACTCGCCGCTCGCGTGGCCCAGGGCAAAGCCCGCGGTCCGAGAGGCGTGGTACCGGGTGAGCGATTTGGCGGCGCGAGCGAAGACGGAACGTGCCGATTCTCTCGAGACTTAATCATTACGACACCCTCAAATGTCGGTTCGGCGCCAACTCAGATTCCAAGCACAGCCACGTCATCAATCCACGTGGGCCTAGCGTGGGCATCCGGCGACTCGGGGCGACTCCAGGCGGCGACGCAGGCTTCTGGCCTGACAACCTACCCCGGCGGGGACGGAACGACCTGAGCCCGTCGCATCGTCCACTAGTCGCTGACGAACCGCTCCGCAGGGCGGGGGTGAGCGCTCTTGAGGAGTGGGATGGAGCGTTTCGCTGGGTTGTTCGAATCATCGATTGAGCAGTTCCTTGGAATCGATCCAACGGCCTCCTGACCTGCCCGGGGACATTCGGGCCAATTCCGATCAGTTTGCTCCCGTTCGCGACGCTGGAAACCGCTACGAACCGTCGGGGCATCGTCGCGATTGATCTCCGCGTCGCCTTCGGACGCCCGATCATTCAGCGACTCGGCGTCCCCACGTCGATCATCGCCGAGCGGCACAAAACGGCACAAAGCGGGCGATTCAATCGCGGGCCCCTCTGAGGATTAAGACGCGCAGCAGAATGAAATCGAAGAAGCTATTCGCTGCGAACTCGAAGCGCAAGCAGCCTAAACCGCCGGGTTTTCCATCGACCGGTCGCTCTGACACTTGTGCGCGCAGAGGTCGTTATCCGTGATGATCTCTCCGAACCGAACACTCCAGACGAGGACTGGCTGGGCGCTGTCGGGAAGAAGCAGCTCATCGTTCTCTCAAGGGACGGGGCAATCCGGCGCCGGCCCAACGAGCGGCGCGCCATCGAGGAAGCGAAAGTAGTAGCCTTCCTGTTGACCAGCGCGAATCTAACCGGGCAGGAAATGGGCGAGCTGTTCGCAAGGGCGCTGCCCCGCAGAGCAGCTCTTGCAACCCTGACGAAGGGGCCGGCGATATTCACCTTCGGAAAGAGTGGCCGTCCACCTTGCCTAGCGCTGCAGGGCCGCAGCTTTGGGGTGAGCACCTCCTGGAAACGCAGCCTGGGGGCCTTCGAGGGGCATCGGGACCAGGCTTCCTCGTTCGAGCCGCACAAGGTGACGGTTCTGGATTTCGGCCAGGTTTCCGCACACACTGGAAATATCCTCACCTGGACGCCCGACCGGTTTCATGATTCGGCTCCAAGACTGACACCCAGTGGTGGCGCGACTCCCAATGCTTGCTCAAGCACATCGCACGAGCCGCATTGGAGGAGAATGCCTGCACAGCACCCACATGCCCGGGCGCAAAAAAAGAAGGGCTAGCAGGCGCTAACCTGCTAACCCTCATCATGTCTGGTGGGCCGTGAGTGGCTCGAACACTCGACCTACGGATTAAGAGTCCGCTGCTCTACCAACTGAGCTAACGACCCGACGGTACTGCTTCTTGCTCTTTTTTTGAATTGGACAGCCTGAAAATCGTGCTGGTAGGCCGTGCGGGACTTGAACCCACGACCAACGGATTAAAAGTCCGCNNACTTCACGCACGGCGGCAAGCGCGGCGCGGGCAGAAGTTTCACGATCCTTCCGGACGGTCGCGCCGAAGCGCGCCCCATGATCGGCGACGACTTCTAGATCACCTCGCGGACGCGTCCCGTGCGACGTCGCCGCCTAGGGAGATCCGAAGGGAATCGCGGTCGCGATGGTCGGTGACTGCGACTCGAGCGTCACGGTGAGGTCCCGCTTCTTGAACCAGGCTTGGTGCACGATCATGGTTTTCGGATCGAACCAAATCGTAAAGTCTGCGGATCGAATCGTCCCATCGCTCGGCCAGCGTTCGTTCGTGTCTGCGCCCGGCGGTCCGTTGACGACTTGGGCCCTTTGGACCAGGTCGGGGAACGCTTCCGAGAGTGCGAAGACCTCTGTTTCGCCGCGCAAGGCGAGCGTCGCCGGAACCGACATCGTGCCGGCCATGAACGGCGGTTCGAAGATCGTGTAGTAGAGCACGCGTCGTTCCCCCGCCGGGATGCTCCAGAGTGGCCAGGAGTCACCCGCTGGAATGCCGTCGACGACGTCGAAGCTCCCGTCCTGGTCCATCTCGTAGCGCACCGTATACCGTGGAGCTGGCCCGTACTTCTCATTCCAATGGCCTGCGCTCGGCAGCGGCACGCCCGCGTACGTCACATCCCACGGTCTCGGCAGCAAATCGGCGTAAGCTAGGCCGCCGTGCAAGCGGATCGCTACGTTTCCGTACGAGCCGCTCTCGAGGACGTCAAAGCGGTTCTCGACCGGGCGGCGCTCGATGACGACTTTGGTGCCGCCAACGCGCTTTGAATTGCGGTAGAATCCGTACTCGTAGGTTCCGTCGGGCGGGAACGGCGGCGGCGAGAGCGTGGGCGCCGGGGACATCGTCGGATAGGGATTCGGCGATGCAGCCACGGTTAGTGCGGCAAGAATCAAGGCGATCACTTCAAACATCTTCGCGTCGATTGACGTAAATCATGGCCCGAGCAACGCACGGCCCGCGATCGGCGCATACACCGGTACGCAAAACGAAAGCCCCCGCGACTGCGGGGGCTTCTTCCACTTGGTGCACCGCGAAGGACTCGAACCTTCAACCAATTGATTAAGAGTCAACTGCTCTACCATTGAGCTAGCGGTGCTGAAGACGTGCGCCCTCCGGGACTCGAACCCGGGACCAACGGATTAAAAGTCCGCTGCTCTACCAACTGAGCTAACGACCCAAAGCTCGCCATTATAGAAAGCGAGCGCACCGGGTGTCAAACGAATGAATGCCCGAATGAATGCCCGAAGGCCTGTTTCGCACGCCCCTAGCGCAGCGAGACCAGGCGATCGCGCGCGGCGGCGGCGGCCTGGCTGTCAGGATAGGTCGAGATCAGGGTCTCGAGTGTCCTGCGGGCGGCTTTCTTGTCGCCGCTGTCGGACTGGCTGCTGGCGATGATGAGAAGCGCATCGGATGCGCGCGTGCTGTCGGGCCAGGTTTTCACGACCACCTGCTCGGCAGCCATGGCTGCCCGATAGTCGCGCTGGGCGTAATAGCTTGTGCCGACCCAGTACTGCGCGGCCGGTGCGTACACCGAGTCCGGGTATTGCCTCAGAAATCCCTGGAACGAGGCGATGGCACCCTTGTAGTCGGTGTCCTTGAACTGGGCCACCGCCGCCTCGTAGGCATGGGACTCGCCTTGATCGACGGTTCCAGACTTGCCATCCACAGTCACCTGTTGGGGCTCGAGCTTACGCAGCCGGGTGTCGAGGTCGGTATAGAGGTCCTTCTCGCGCTTTTCCTGGTTGGCGACGGCATTGTTGAGCAACTCGATCTGGCCGCGCAGGCGTGCGAGTTCCTGGCGCAGCGCGTCGATCTGGTTGGCGAGGTCCAGCTGGCTCTGCTGGGACCCGTCGATCCGGGAGGAGACGTCCTTCTGCAGGGCATCGACCTTGGCGCGCAATTCGAGGATCGCCTTGCGCGCTTCGTCGTCGTCAAACACCCCGGCATAGCTCGGTGCCGCCGCGGCTCCCAGCACCCCGATCAGCACCAGGCTGGAGCTGATCCGGGATGCCTTTCGCGACACGGCTCGGGACAGAACTCGAATCATTGATAGACGATGTCAGCGCGACGATTTTCAGCCCAGGCGGCCTCATCGTGCCCGAGAGCGCGGGGCTTTTCCTTGCCAAAGCTGACTGCTTCCATCTGGCCGTCCGGAACTCCGAGGAGGGCGAGGGAGCGACGCACGGCTTCGGCCCGTTTCTGACCCAGGGCGAGGTTGTACTCGCTGCCGCCGCGCTCGTCAGCATTGCCCTGGATGACGATGTGCTTGGCCTTGTTCTTGGCGAGGTACCGGGCGTTTTCGTCGACGATCGGACGGTACTCATCCTTCACCACGAAGCTGTCGAAGTCAAAGTAAATGCTCTTCTTCGCGGTGTCGCTCAGAGGGCCGCCGGTCATATCGACCGTTTTCACGCGATTCGGATCGGCGCCACCGCTATTGGCCGAGCCCTGAGTGGCGCTCGCATCAGACGTCGGCGGCAGCTTGGTCGAGCTGCAGGCGCCGAGGGCCAAAACGAACGCGGATACGAGTCCAACACGGAGGATATTATTCATGGCGACTTCCCTTTCTCTTTTGGAAAATATGTACAAAAAGCGTCTCTAACGCAAGTAGGGACCCCAACACGGCTCACGGACATCACCGGTTTCCTGCAGCGTGACGCGCTGCTTGACGCTGCCGTCCGTGGAGACTGCAGCCAGCACGCCACGGCCGCCGATGTCGGTCGCATAGAGGATCAACTTGCCATTCGGCGCAAAACTCGGTGATTCATCCTTGACAGTATCCGTGAGCAGCAGTTCCTGACCACTTGCAAGATCGAGTACATAGACCTGGAAACGACCCCCTCTACGGGAAATATAGGCCAAAGTCTTACCGTCTGGACTGATCCGGGGGCTGATGTTGTAGTCACCCTTGAAGGTCACGCGCGCCGCGTCACCGCCCGAGGCGCTCATTTTGTAGATCTGGGGACCGCCGCCCCGATCGCTCGTGAAGTAGACAGACTGTCCGTCAGGGCTAAACGTGGGTTCGGTGTCGATTCCCGAGGACTGGGTGAGACGGCGCAAGCCGGACCCATCTGCGCCCATCAGGTAGATCTGGGAGTTGCCGTCGCGCGACAGGACCACCGCCAGCGTACGGCCGTCCGGGGACCAGGCGGGCGCGCTGTTGCTGCCCTTGAAATTCGACACCGGCAGGCGTTGGCCGGTGGCGATCGTATGCACGTAGATGACCGGCTTTTTCAGCTCGAACGAGACATAGGCCAGGCGGGTCCCGTCGGGCGACCAGGATGGCGAGATGATCGGCTCGCGTGAGGCGAGTGCCGTCTGGAAGTTGTAGCCGTCAGCATCGGCCACCTGCAGTTCATAACGCTGCTGGCTCTTGCGGATGACATAGGCGATCCGGGTCGAGAACACGCCTTTGACCCCGGTGAGTTTCTCGTAGACGTAGTCGGAGATCCGGTGGGCGCTCAGGCGCAGGTTGTTGGCGGGCGCGGTCAATTCCAGGCCGCCGAGGTCGACCTGCTTGACGCTGTCGTAGAGCTTGAAGCGCACCGTGAAGCGACCGTCGCTCAGGTGGATGACGCTGCCCACCACCAGGGCATCAGCGCCGTGTGCCTTCCATCCGGGCAGATCGACCGGACTGGTCTCGCTAAGCCCCGCGCCGCTCGCCTCGATGGTCCGAAACGAGCCGCTGTTGGTCAGGTCATCGCGCACGATCTGCGGGATCTCCTGGCTCGACGAATCGTCGCCCGCAAAGTTGGCCACGGCAATCGGAATCTGGTTGGCCCCGACGCCTTCGATCTGGATGTGCAACTGGGCTTGGGCGCCGGCCTGGCAGGCGAGAAGCGCTAAGCCTGTGAGTAAGTGCAGTAAGTTCAGGACGTGCAGAGGGTCACGCTGGAGCTTGATCATGGGCGAATTATAAGGGGCGGCACGGAGATTTATCGATCCTGGAACAGCTTGTAGGTGAGCTGGATGGGACTTTGCACCCGACCCTGGTCGTCCTTCGGAAGTGGCGAGGACTTCTCGATGCCGCTCAGCACGGCCTCGTCGAAGGCCGGCAGCCCGCTGCTTGAAATGATGCGCGTACCCGTCACGTCTCCGGTGGGCAGCTGACGAATTTCCACGACCACCGTCGGATTTCCCTCGATCCCGGCCGGAGTCGGGAACACGGTGTTCGATCTGATCTTTGCCCTGAGAGCATTGCCGTAGGCGTCCGAGCCGCGCGGGCCCGAAGTCCGCGCGGCCGTTCCGGTGCTCGCGGTGGCGAGCTGATTCTGGATGTACTGCAGGGCCGAAGGTGGAGCGGGAGGAGTCTTCACCTCGGGTTTGGGCTGAGGTTTGGGCTCCACCTTGACTTCGACCTTCGGCGGCGGCACGGGTTCCGGCGGCTTGGGCGGAACCTTCTTCGGAGTCTCCTCCTTGATGACAAGATCCGGCTTGGGCGGCGGCGCGACTTCCTCGATCGGCACCGGCTGCGGTGGCGAAGGCGTGACCACGACCTGCGGTGGAGCCGGTGGCGGGGTGGGCGCGGCGATCTGGGGTAGCGCGCTCCACAACTCCGCTTCAACGACCTCGGGCGGGCTGCTCTGCCAGCTCAACCCGAAAAAGAGCATCGCCGCAAGCAGTGCGTGCATGATCACCGCCATCATCACCGCGGGCAGGCGCGGCCCGCTCTTCGGGATCGTGTAGGGGCTGGTGGGTGCAAAATACATGCTCTTCGGGCTCACGGCGTGCTCGGTACCGGTTTCACCGACAGGCCGACGTGCGCGATGTTCTCCTTCTGGAGCGCGTCCATCACCTGGAGCACGGCATCGTATTGGACGGTCTTGTCGGCGGCGATGATGACCGGTGCCGGATTGCCGGGGCTTTGGCTCTGCTGCTGGCGCACCAGCCGGACCAGATCCTCCTTCGTGGCCGCCTCATCGACCGGGTGCTTGGGGTCGCGCACGCGGATGCGCATCGATTTGTCGGCCTTGATCAGGATTTCGATGGCTGCCGCCGGGGCCTGCGAGGATTTCGCCACCGAAGGCAGCTCGATGGTGCCAGGGGTCACGAGGGGCGCTGTGACCATGAAAATCACGAGCAGCACCAGCATCACGTCGATATAGGGAACGACATTGATTTCGGACATGCTGCGGCGCATGCGACCGCCGCGCATCGAGGAGCCGCGCATCGAGCCTGCCATGTCAGCGCGCCTGCCGCAGGAGGATGTTCGAGAACTCCTCGATGAAGCTCTCGAAGCGGATGGCAAGCCGGTCGGTCTCGGTCACGTAGCGGTTATAGGCCACGACCGCCGGAATCGCGGCAAACAGTCCGATGGCGGTTGCGACCAGCGCCTCGGCGATCCCCGGTGCGACGTGCGCCAAAGTCGCCTGCTGGACATTGGCGAGGCTGCGAAACGCGTTCATGATCCCCCACACGGTACCGAACAGGCCCACGTAGGGGCTGACCGAGCCCACCGAGGCGAGAAAGGACAGGTGTGCCTCGAGCGCATCCATTTCGCGCTGGTAGGCGGCTCGCATGGCGCGCCGCGCCCCGTCGAGGAGCGCGCTCGACTCGACCTTTTGCTGCCGGGCCTTCAAGAACTCGCGCATGCCCGCCTCGAAGATGCGACCCAGCGCCCCGATCTTCTGGCGCCGGTTCGAGGCCCGCGCATACAGGTCATTCAGGTCGCCCCCGGCCCAGAACTCCTCCTCGAAGCGATTGGTCTGGGACTGTGCGGTACGCACCTCGAACATCTTGCGAAAGATATACGTCCAGCTAAGCAGAGAGACGAACAGGAGCAGGGCCAGCACGACCTGTACGACGAGGCTGGCACCGGTGACCAGCGACAGGATGGAGAGGTCAGGAGTGGGGTTCATTGATCTTGTTGGCTTCCAGTGCGCGTCTGATTGGATCGGGGATTTCCGCCGGCCGCAGCGTAGACCGGTTCACACAACCGACTTTGATGCGTCCCCGGGCAACTAGTTCGGGGCTGCCCGCGTCGCTCGGGGCAGGCCTTAAGGCCTCCTGCGAGAACTCCGCAGCCACCCTGCCCAGGCGCGCGAGCGTCGAGCGGATCGTCAACTGGTCATCCAGGCGCGCAGGCAAGAAATAGTCCACAGCCGTGTGTCGCACCACGAACATCAGGCCTTCCTGTTCCTTCAGGCGCTCCTGGGAGATGCCGAGGGCGCGCAGCCACTCGGTTCTCGCCCGCTCGAAGAACTTGAGGTAGTTTGCGTAAAACACCACACCGCCCGCATCCGTGTCCTCGTAGTAGACACGTACGGCGAAAGAAAAGGCCTGGGGACCGCCGATTCCGCTCAACCCGGGCCCTCGCACGCAAGACTGGTGGATCCGTCCAGAACGCACGATCGACCGATTGGGTTGACGCTCATAAGTGCCGTGCGGTCGAAGTCACTGGGAAAACAGGTCATCCCCGATGCCAGCGGGCGGCTCGGCCAGCCCGAAGTGGCGGTACGCCGCCAGCGTCGCCACGCGCCCGCGTGGCGTGCGCTGCAGATAGCCCTGCTGGATCAGATAGGGTTCGAGCACGTCTTCGATCGTGTCTCGCTCCTCGCCGATCGCCGCGGCGAGATTGTCGATCCCGACCGGGCCACCATCGAACTTGTGGATCACCGCCTCGAGCAGCTTGCGATCCATCACGTCAAAGCCGACCGGATCGACTTCCAGCATCGACAGCGCCGCGTCGGCCACGGCCCTCGTGATCTCGCCGTCTGCCTTCACCTGGGCGAAATCGCGCACCCGGCGCAAGAGGCGGTTCGCAATCCGTGGCGTGCCGCGCGCCCGTCGCGCAATCTCAAGCGCGCCGCCCTCGGCGATCGGAACGTTCAGCAGTTTCGCCGAGCGCGTCACGATCCTCTCGAGCTCAAGCGCGCTATAGAACTCGAGCCGGGCGACGATGCCAAAGCGGTCGCGCAGGGGATTGGTCAGCATGCCCGCACGCGTCGTCGCGCCGACCAGTGTGAAAGGCTGGACGTCGAGTTTCACGCTGCGCGCGGCCGGTCCCTCGCCGATCATGATGTCGATCTGGAAGTCCTC
>PLEY01000164.1 GCA_003136595.1 Burkholderiales bacterium | reverse complement strand
TTTAGGCATGGGGAGATTCAGATTGTGTCCCGTAGCGATGGCAGTGGGGTGCGCGAAGTGCCCCGTGGTCAAGATCTGTCCCGGCAAGGGCATCATCGGCGACTACCAGAAGGTCGACCCGCCGTCCGCCAGCGCCAAGAAATAGCTGCAAACCCGCCAGCTGCATGCGGGGAGGAGCGTGACGTCATGGCCTGGTTGACGCGCCCGGCAAGGGCGCGCGCGCGATCTCCCCGACAGGTTCGCTGCTGCCGTCCCCACCGTCCTCAGTGCCACCCTCAGTGGCACCCTCAGTAGCACCCTCAGTGCCGCCCGCCCCTGCCCTCGCAAGCAGGTCCGCCGGCAGGGATTTTTCCGCACGCGCGCCAAGACGCTTTAGCTCCTCGACTTTTCTGACGAGGTTGCCGCGACCCGCCGAGAGGCGCCCCACCGCCCGCTCATACGCGTCCTGTGCCGAGGCGAGGCGCGACCCAATCTCCTGCAGGGCCTCGACGAAGCCGACGAACTTGTCGTAGAGATCCCCCGAGCGTTTGGCGATCTCAAGCGCGTTTTGGGTCTGCAGTTCGCGCCGCCAGAGGGTCGAGACCGTGCTTAGCATCGCGAGCAGCGTGGCGGGCGTGACGATCACCACGCGCTTCTCGAAGGCATCGAGGTAGAGTGCGTCGTCGCACTGGGCGGCCAGGTAGAAGGCGGGCTCGATGGGCACGAACATCGCCACAAAATCCGGCGCGTTCAAGGTATCGCGTCCCTGGTAGTTCTTCGCCGCCAAATCGTCGATGTGGCGCCGCATCGACGCGACATGCTCCGCAAGCGCCGCCTCGCGCGCAACCTCGTCGGGTGCGGCGTAATAGCGGTCGTAGGCGACGAGCGAGACCTTCGAGTCGATGACGATGTGCTTGTTCTCGGGCAGGCGTACCACGACGTCGGGACGCAGGCGTCCCGCGTCGCCCTCGAGCGTGACCTGGGTCTCGTATTCGCGGCCCTTGACGAGCCCAGAGCGTTCCAGGACGCGCTCGAGAATCACCTCCCCCCAGTTGCCGCGGGTCTTGGCCTCGCCCTTCAACGCACGCGTGAGATTGACGGCCTCCTGGCTGATCTGCAGATTCGCCGCCTGCAGCTTCCTGACTTCTTCGGCGAGAGAGAAGCGCTCCTTGGCCTCGTTGACATAGGTCTCCTCGACCTTCTTCTCGAAGGACTGCAGCTTCTCGCCAAGCGGCTTTAAAAGCAGATCGAGTTCGGACTTGTGCTGGGCCGAGAAGCGCTGGCTTTTCTCCTCGAGGATCTCGCTGGCGAGCGCCTGGAACTGCGCGGCAAGCGTGGTGCGGGCGGTCTCGAGGAAGGCGAGCTTTTCTGCGGCCTGGGCGCGCTCCTGCTCGAGTTCGGTCTCAATTCGCACGAGCGACTCGCGCGCCCGGGCGAGTTCATCGCTCCCCTGCCTCTGCCCTGCAACGCTCGCAGCCAGTTGTGCCCGGAGCGCCTCGATCTCACCGGCCTGAGCGCGGCAGCGCTCCAAGAGCGTCGCGCGTTCGGCCTCGGCGTGCGCCGCATCGGTTGCGCGCATCTGCACGGCCAGCGCTGCCGCCGCGCGGCGCGCGAGCCCGCTCGCAACCAGGGCGCCCAGCACGGCGCCCAGCGCGGCACCCACGAGGAGCGCGATTGCGATCAGAAGTTCAGCACTCAGAAGCACTCTCCCCGGCCCGCCCCCGACCCTTGCAGCGGACCTTGCAAGATGCACAGCCTGGCTCCGGCCGGATCGGTTTCACAGGTTCTGGAAAGCCTGGTTCAGATCATCGATCAGGTCCGCTGCGCGCTCCAGTCCGACGTAGAGCCTGACCAGCGGGCTGCCGTTCCAGGGTACGTCCGGGCGCGAGTGGCCCATGATGTACGGCACCGCGAGGCTGACCGCCCCGCCCCAGCTAAAGCCGATCTTGAACAGGCGCAGCGCATTGACCATCGCGTCGACCCGGGCCTGCGAGATCGAGGGCTCGAGCACAAACGAGAACAGCCCGCCCGAGCCAAGGAAGTCGCGCTTCCAGAAGACGTGACCGGGGCAGTCTGGCAGTGCCGGGTGCAAGACGCGCGCGACCTCGGGGCGACCCTTGAGCCAGTGCGCGAGTGTCAGCGCACTCTCCTCGTGCTGGCGCAGCCGTACCTCGAGCGAGGCCAGGCCGCGCAGCACCAGATACGCGTCATCGGCGGACACGCCATAACCCAGGTGCATGTGACCGAGCTTGAGCTTCTCGTAGAGCGCCAGCTCACGCGTCGTGACCGAGCCCATCAGCACGTCGCTGCCCCCCGAGGGATACTTTGTGAGCGCCTGCATGACGATGTCCACGCCGAAGTCGAAAGGCCGCAGCAGCAGTCCACCACTCCACGTGTTGTCCAAGGCCGTCGTGACACCGCGACTCTGCGCGGCGGCAACCAGCGCCGGCAGGTCGCCGACCTCCATGGTGACCGAGCCGGGACTCTCGATCCACAACAGGCGCGTCTTGTCGGTGATGAGCGCGGCGATCCCGGCGCCCAGCACCGGATCGTAGAAGACGGCCGTGATCCCCCACTGGCCCAGCAGCGAGCGGCACATGTCCCGGTTCGGTCCATACACGTTGGCCGGCAGAAGCACCATGTCACCAGCGGTGAGCAGGGAGAGATTGATGAGGGCGATCGCGGCGAGCCCGGAGGGCGCGAGGATGGTATGACGCCCACCCTCGAGGACCGCGATGCGCTCTTCCAGGGTGAATGTGGTGGGCGTGCCGTGCAGGCCGTAGGTGTAGCCATCGCTGCGGCGCCAGTCGCGCGCACGCATGCTCTCGACATCCTGGAAGGTGATGGTCGAGGCGTGGTGGATGGGCGTGGTCAGGGAGCCGAAACCCGCCGGCGGCACATAGTCAGAATGGAGGATCTCGGTGGAGCGTTCGACGCGGCTCACGGCAGTGCCCCGGCCGGCGGGGCGACGCGCGTCATCGTGAACGGCAGCTCCTGGGTTTCATCGGCATCGCGCCAGACGCCATGGATCCCCCCGGCACCCACCTCACCGCTCCAGATCCCGGACACATCGCGTCCGTTGCGCGACTCCTCCATGGACAACTGCGCGCCCTCGAGCTCCCCGGCAAGCAGGATCCGCGCCCCCTCGCCAAACACGAAATACGAGCCCAGGACGCTGTCCTCCACGTCCTTCTCCCAGAGCAGTTCCACCTGGATATCCTGCGCGCCCAGACGTCCGCGATAGACGCCGGGTTCGAACCGGCCGAGCGGTGATGGCGCGTTTTGACCAGCGGCCGCCGCGGGGAATGCCGCCGCTCCAAGTGGCGCGACCAGACCGAGAGCCACCCAGCCGAGGATCCTGCGACGATGCGGTTTCGGTCCTGCCCTGCCAACGGCCGTCTGCATCAGATCCGCTCGAAGATGGCGGCGATGCCCTGCCCCCCGCCGATGCACATCGTGACGAGGGCATAACGTCCACCCACGCGCTCGAGCTCGTAGAGCGCCTTGACCGTGATGATGGCACCAGTGGCACCGATCGGGTGACCAAGCGATATGCCACTGCCGTTGGGATTGACCCGCGCCGGGTCCAGCCCGAGCTCGCGGCTCACCGCGAGCGCCTGGGCGGCAAACGCCTCATTGGCCTCGATGACGTCGATCTGGTCGATTGACAGGCCCGCCCTTTGCAAGGCGATGCGGGTCGCCGGGACGGGCCCGATGCCCATCATCTTCGGATCGACTCCCGCATGGCCATAGGCCACGAGGCGGGCCATCGGTACCGCGCCCCGGGCGCGCGCGACTTCGCGCTCCATGAGCACAAGCGCCGCAGCCCCGTCGTTCAGGCCTGACGCGTTGCCCGCGGTGACGGTACCCTCCTCCTTCGCGAACACCGGCCGCAGCTTCGCCAGATCAGCCGCGGCGACGTCGGCACGCGGGTGCTCGTCGACGGCGAAACTCGTCGTGCCCTTTCTGGTCTGCTGCTCGATCGGCAGGATCTGTGTGACAAAGCGCCCCGCGCTGATCGCGGCGCTCGCACGGCGGTGGCTCTCGAGGGCGAGAGCGTCCTGGTCGGCGCGACTGATCTCATAGCATTTGGCGACATTCTCGGCGGTCACGCCCATGTGGATCGCGTCGAAGGGATCATGCAGGGCACCCAGCATCATGTCGAGGAGCTTGCCATCGCCCATGCGATTGCCCCAGCGCGCCCCGACGGCAAGATAGGGCGCGCGCGACATGCTCTCCGCACCGCCGCCGATGGCGACGTCGGCATCGCCAAGGAGGATGGTCTGGGCGGCGGAGATCACCGCCTGCAGTCCGCTGCCGCACAAGCGGTTCAGGGTCAGTGCCGGCACGTGCTGGGCGACGCCCCCCTCGAGTGCCGCCACGCGCGCCAGGTACATGTCGCGTGGCTCGGTGTTGATGACGTGTCCGAAGACGACATGGCCGACCTCGTCGCCGGTGACATGGGCACGCTTTAAGGCCTCCGCGACGACGCGCGCACCAAGCTGGGTCGGCGGGACATCCTTCAGACTGCCTCCGAATGTGCCGATCGCGGTCCGCACGCCACTGACGACTACCACTTCACGGTTCATGGGGTGATCCCTCCTCGTTTCGGGGTGGCGCACGCCGTTCTCGGGCGCGCCTGGCGTCGACCTCCGCCACCGGTCTGCAATTATGGCATGCCTCGGGAGGCGGCCTGCCGCGGGCCGGGCTCCGCAGCCCTGGGCGGGTACCCCACCGGGGGGCAAATTGGGTAGCGAGTGGGTGGCGACGGGGTGGCGAAGGAGCAGCGAACCGGTAGCTAAGGGTTAGAAGCCAAGGCGCTCCCAAGGTGCAACGACGGGGCTGGGCACGGCACTGCGCGCGAGCGTTGCGGCCCCCCATCCAGCCGCACCTGCCAGGCAGCCGGCAAGCCGGTACACTTTGCCCGATGGATGCCAAGGGACCCAGCCAAAGCCTGCCGCGCTGGCTTGCGAGTGCAGCGATCGCGCTCTGGTCGACGCTCGCCTGGTATGGGGTGGAGCTCGCCACGGTGCCGCCGTTTCTGATCGTGGGATGCGCGCTCCTCGTGGCAGGTCTTGGCAGCCTGCCGCTCTGGTACCGCCTGAGTGTCGCGCCCACGGCGGTGGCCCTGGGCATCTATGGCCTGTTCGGGTTCCACTTTTTCCTGTTCATGGCGCTGCGCTATGCTCCGGCGGTCCCTGCAAACCTCGTCAACTATCTCTGGCCTTTGCTGATCGTGGTGCTCGCGCCGTGCTTTCAGGCGCATCTTCTGCCCAGCTTGCGCCACCTGTGCGGAGCACTGATCGGTCTTGCCGGCGCGACACTGGCCATGACCGGCGCAGGCGGGCTTAGCGCCCTCGCGGCTGACGGCCGTGCGCTCGCGGGCTATGGCTTTGCGCTGGTCTCGGCGTTCATCTGGGCGACCTACTCGCTGGCCAGCCAGCGTGCGGGGGCCACCGGCCCGGGGTTTCCGACGGCGGCGGTCGGGCTGTTTTGCGCAGCGTCCGGCATCCTCGCCCTCATCTGCCATGCCGCTCTCGAGCCGGCCGTGCACTGGACTCCACTCACCATCCTGTTGCTCGTCACACTGGGGATCGGTCCCATGGGCGGCGCCTTCTTCCTGTGGGACGCGGCCTTAAAGCGCGGCGATGCGCGCAGCCTCGGCAGCCTCGCCTACCTGACGCCCATCCTTTCGACACTCCTCTTGGCCGCGAGCGGCCATGGAAGGATCGGCTGGTCAATCGCCGCGGCGCTCGTGCTGGTCGTGGGCGGGGCGATCCTCGGGGCTTCGGGAACCCGGCGCCTTAGGATGACGCCGACAAGCGGTGCCGTGTCACCCACCAATTCGCCCGAGGGAGATACCCGTGCCGCACTTCCCTGAGCTGCACTTTCCTGAGCCGCATGCCCGACACCGCACGGTCCGATCCCGGACCTGCCCACCCTGGATTTGCCCATCATGAGCGACCCCACACCCGAGAACCCAGGCGAGCCTGCGCCAGGTATCGCCCTGCCGATCCGCATCGAGGCCGTACCCTGGGAGGAATTCAGCCACGGCGCGCGGTTCGGGATGCGCTACCAGGCCCTCTCCGAGCACGCCGGCGCCTCCCAGATCACGGTGTGCATGGAGGTGCTTGAGCCGGGCCGGCAGGCCAACCAGCAGCACTATCACCTGCTCGAGGAAGAGCATGTCTTGGTTCTCGAAGGGACGATGACGGTGCGCTTGGGCGAGCGCGACTTCGAGGTCTCGCCCGGCCACTATGTGTGCTTTCCGGCGGGCCAGAAGGTCGGTCATGCGCTCATCAACCACAGCGAGCAGCCGTGCCGCTACCTCGTGCTCGGCAATCCCCATCCCCATGACGTGGTGGTCTTCACCGAGACCGGGCGGGTGGGCGTACGCCTCACCGGAGAGGGCTATCGCAGCGCACAGACCCAGGGATACTGGGAGGACGTGAACGCATAGCGTGCTCACGGATCCAGGCTCCTTAGGCGAGTTCCCCCCACAGGTCATGTCCGTCCGCGCCACTGATGCGCACCTTCACGATTGCCCCCACGCGGACACCGTCGCGCCAACGGTTGCGCTGGCTGATTGACGAGGGCGGTGCGATGAACACGTTGCCATCGATCTCGGGCGCATCGGCACGCGAGCGCGCGATGGCGCCATCGGCATTGACTGCATCGACGATGACGGGCTGGATGCTGCCGACGTGGCGCCGCATGCGGCGCGCGCCGATCGGCTCTTGCACCGCCATGAAGCGGCCGCGGCGCTCCTCGCGCAGCGCCTCGGGAAGCGCGCCCGGCAGGTCATTGGCACTGGCCCCGTCGACGGGGGAATAGGCGAAGCATCCGACCCGGTCGAGTTCGGCCTCGCGCAGGAACTCGAGCAGGTATTCAAACTCGGCTTCGGTCTCGCCGGGAAAGCCGGCGATGAAGGTCGAGCGGATCGTCAATTCGGGACAGACGGCCCGCCAGGCGCGGATCCGATCAAGATTCTTCTCACCCGAGGCGGGCCGCTTCATGCGCCGCAGCACATCCGGGTGGGCGTGCTGGAAGGGTACGTCGAGATAGGGCAGCACCCGCCCTTCGGCCATCAGCGGCAGGATCTCGTCGACATGGGGGTAGGGATAGACGTAGTGCAGGCGCACCCAGACGCCGAGCCCGGCCAGCTCCTTCACCAGTTCGGTCATGCGCGTGCGCACCGGCCGCCCCGCCACAAAGTCGGTGCGGTACTTGAGGTCGACGCCGTACGCGCTCGTGTCCTGCGAGACCACGAGGAGCTCGGCGACCCCGGCCTTGACCAGGGTCTCGGCCTCGCGCATCACCTCGCCGATGGGCCGTGACACCAGGTCGCCGCGCATGGCAGGGATGATGCAAAAGCTGCAGCGGTGATTGCAGCCCTCGGCGATCTTCAGGTAGGCGTAGTGGGTGGGCGTGAGCTTCACGCCCTGTGGCGGCACGAGATCGGTGAAGGGGTCATGTGGCCGCGGCAGGTGGGCATGCACGGCATCCATGACCTCGCCCACGGCGTGCGGCCCGGTCACGGCGAGCACGCGCGGATGCGTCGCAGCCACCAGGTTGGTACCCGTTGCATCGGAGCGTGCACCAAGGCAGCCGGTGACGATCACGCGGCCATTCTCGGCTAAGGCCTCGCCGATCGCGTCGAGCGATTCGGTGACCGCGGCATCGATGAAGCCGCAGGTATTGACGATCACGAGATCAGCACCCGCGTAGTCATGCGCGGTGGCGTAGCCCTCGGCGCGCAACTGGGTCAGGATCTGTTCCGAGTCGACGAGCGCCTTCGGACAGCCGAGCGAGACGAAGCCGATGCGCGGCCCTTCTGAAGTTGCGGTCATGGACGGTCCTGAAAACGCAAAGGGCGGATCAGTTCCGCCCCGATCACCGCATTTTAGCAAACGCGGCTATTTCTTCGGCTTTTCAGGCGCCCCGGGGAACGGGAACGTGCCAAACACATTGCGCGTCTGGCTTTGCATCTGCTCTTGCATCTGCATGAAGAGCTTCTTGCTCTGCTCGATGTAGTTGCCCATCATCGTCTGGATCATGGGCGCCTGACCATTGATGAACTGGGTCCACATCTCGGGGCCGAAGCCCTTGCCATCGTAGAACGCCTTGGACTGCTCCTGCAGCTTTCCCTGGATGTCGATGAAGGCCTGGATGTTCTTCTCCAGGTAGGTGCCCATCATGCCCTGCATGGCATTGCCATAGAAACGGATGATGTGCCCGAGCATCTGCGAGGAGAACATGGGCACGCCGCCGGACTCCTCCTCGAGAATGATCTGCAGCAGGATGCTGCGGGTCAGGTCCTCGGCACTTTTTGCATCGATGACATGGAACTCCTCCTGGTCGAGCACCAGCTGCTTGACGTCAGCGAGGGTGATGTAGGTGCTCGTCTGCGTGTCATAGAGCCGGCGGTTGGGATATTTCTTGATCAGTCGAAGCGGGTCGGCCATGGAATCTCACTTGAGCATGCTGGCGGCCGTGCATTGCAGCCGGCTGTGCCGCGATGGGGTCACCAGTGAATTCAATCTTACTCCATAAAAAATCGGCTTCGCCTAGGGATTAACGCCTACTGCCGCACTGGCTCTGGTCCTGGCTTTCGCGATCACAGCGGCGCAGTGCTTAGCCCATGTGCAGGCCACCGTTCAGGGAGAAGTCCGAGCCCGTCGCATAGCCGCCCTCCTCGGAGGCGATCCATGCCACGATCGAGCCGATCTCATCGGGTGCACCGAGCCGCTTGACGGGAATGGTCGCGACGATCTTCTCGAGCACGTCCGACCGTATCGACTTCACCATGTCGGTGCCGACATAGCCGGGTGAGACGGTGTTGACGGTCACGCCCTTGTTCGCAACCTCCTGGGCAAGCGCCATGGTGAAGCCATGGATGCCGGCTTTCGCGGTGGAATAGTTGACCTGGCCGAACTGGCCCTTCTGGCCGTTCACGGAGCTGATGTTGATGATGCGGCCCCAGCCCCGCTGCACCATGTCCTCGATGACCTGCTTGGTGACGTTGAAGAGCGAGTTGAGATTGGCATCGATCACCGCGTCCCAGTCGGCCTTGGTCATCTTGCGAAACACGCCATCGCGCGTGATGCCTGCATTGTTCACCAGGATGTCGATCGGTCCATGCTCGGCCTTTGCCTTTTCGAAGGCGGCGGCGGTGGAGTCCCAGTCGGCGACATTGCCGACCGAGACATGGAAAACAAAGCCGAGCGCCTTCTGCTCGGCCAGCCATTTCTCGTGGTCGCGGCTCGGGCCGCAGCCCGCGATGACGCGATGACCTTCCTTGTGCAGGCGCTGACAGATCGCCGTTCCAATCCCTCCCATGCCACCGGTCACGTAGGCAATCCGTTCAGTCATCGCAGTCTCCTCATGTTGTGGTCCGCAGTCCCCTGATGCCGGACCGTTGAAGTCGTCGATCCCACCTGCCCTGGGACGGGCTTGCCGCGCGGCGGCCCGTCGTCGGGAAGGTCGGCCCTGCTAGCGCTCCACCGTCAGCGCCACGCCCATCCCGCCGCCGATGCACAGTGAGGCAAGGCCCTTCTTCGCGTCACGGCGGCCCATCTCGTGGAGCAGTGTCACGAGAATGCGCGCGCCGGAGGCTCCGATCGGATGCCCGATGGCGATCGCACCACCATTGACGTTGATGCGACTCGTATCCCAGCCCATCTCCTTGTTCACCGCACAAGCCTGGGCGGCGAACGCCTCGTTGATCTCCATGAGATCGAGTTCAGATGCCTTCCAGCCGGCCTTCTCCAGCGCCCGCCGCGAGGCCGAGACCGGCCCCATGCCCATGATTTTGGGATCGAGCCCTGTCGTGGCGAACGACTTGATGCGGGCCAAGGGCTTAAGGCCGAGTTCCTTGGCAAGACTCGCTGACATCACCATGACCGCGGCGGCCCCGTCGTTGATGCCCGAGGCGTTGGCGGCGGTGACGCTGCCCTCCTTGGAGAAGGCCGGCTTCAAGCCCTTCAGACTCTCGAGGGTCGCGCCGTGGCGGATGAACTCGTCGGTGGCAAAGAGCACCGGGTCACCCTTTTTCTGCGGGATCGGAAAGGGCAGGATCTCGGCTTCGAACTTGCCGGCCTTCTGGGCTGCCTCAGCCTTGTTTTGCGAGGCGACCGCGAACACGTCCTGCTCCTCGCGCCCGACGTGAAACTCGTGGGCGACGTTCTCGGCGGTCACGCCCATGTGGTACTGGTTGTAGACATCCCACAGACCGTCGACGATCATGCTGTCGACGAGCTTCGCATCCCCCATGCGAAAACCATCGCGCGAGCCCGGCAGGACATGCGGTGCGGCACTCATGTTCTCCTGGCCACCGGCGATGACGATCTGTGCGTCGCCCTGGGCGATCGCCTGGCTCGCGAGCATGACGGCTTTCAGGCCGCTGCCGCACACGGCGTTGATGGTGAGCGCGGGCACGCTGTTGGGCAGACCCGCCTTGAGCGCCGCCTGGCGCGCCGGATTCTGGCCCGAGCCTGCCGCGAGCACCTGGCCGAGGATGACCTCGGAGACCTGCTCGGCCTTCACACCGGTCCTCTCGAGCAGTCCACGGATCACGTGGGCGCCGAGCTCAGGGGCAGGAATCTTGGCGAGCGAGCCGCCGAACTTGCCCACGGCAGTGCGGGCGGCAGCAACGATGACGACCTCGGTCATGATGGGTTCCTCTCAGAAAGGTTGGAGACGCTAGTCGGCGCGCGCGGCAACGTAGCTGCCGGGGGCGTCCTCGATGGGTAAATGATGCGCATCGCCAGGCTTTTCGGGCGCAGCAATGCGTGCCCCTGAAAATTTTTCGAGCCAGGCCTGCCAGTCCGGCCACCAGCTGCCTGGCACTTCGCGGGCACCGGCAAGCCATGCCTCGCTCGTGGGAGGCAGGCGCGCGGCGCCCGGCTCGGCAAGCCAGTGGCTGCGCTTGTGTTTGGCCGGCGGATTGATCACGCCGGCGATATGACCCGAGGCGCCCAGCACAAAACGGCAGGGTCCCCGCAAAAGGCGGGTGCTGGCGTAGGCGGCAGCCCAGGGCACGATATGGTCCTCGCGCGAGCCGTAGATATAGGTCGGGACGCGGATCGAGCCGAGATCCACCCGGGCACCGCAGACCTCGAGGGCACCGGGAACCTTCAGCCGGTCCTCGAGATAGGTGTTGCGCAGGTACCAGACGAAAAACGGGCCGGGCAGATTGGTGCTGTCCGCGTTCCAGTAGAGCAGGTCGAACGGTGGCGGTGCCTCGCCTTTCAGGTAGTTGTTGACGACATAGTTCCAGACCAGCTCGTTCGGTCGTAGAAACGAGAACGACGCCGCCAGCTCGCGACCGGGCATGAGGTGCGGCGTGCCGGTGCGCCGGCCGTCGCGGTCCATGCCACCGATGGTCTGCTCGCGCAGCCGGACCTGTTCCTCATCGACGAACACGTCGAGAATGCCGGTATCGGAAAAATCCAGCAGCGTCGTCAGCAGGGTGAGCGAGGCGGCCGGCTCCTCTCGCTGCGCCGCCAGTACCGCAAGCGCCGTGGCGGTCAGCGTGCCGCCGATGCAAAAGCCGAGGATGTTGATCCGCTCCTGCCGGCTGATCTCCTGCACGAGATGGATGGCGCGGATCACACCCTCCTCGATGTAGTCATCCCAGCCCAGAGCCGCCTCGTCGGCGGTGGCATTGCGCCATGACACGAGGAACACGGTATGGCCCTGCGCCACGGCATAGGCGACGAGCGAGTTCTCCGGCTGCAGATCGAGGATGTAGTACTTGTTGATGCAAGGCGGAATGATGAGGAGCGGCCGCTCGAAGACGGTGCTCGTGGTCGGCCGGTACTGGATCAGCTGAAAGATCTGGTTCTGGAAGATGACCGAGCCGGGAGTGACGGCGACGTTGCGCCCGACCGCGAACGCCGCTTCGTCAGTCTGGGAGATCCGTCCCTTCTGCATGTCGGCCAAGATGTTGGTGAAACTGGCCGACAGGCTCTCGCCCCGGGTCGCGAGAATCTTCTGTTGCGCCTCGGGGTTGGTGGCGAGGAAGTTCGAGGGGGCCATCGCGTCGACCCATTGCCCGACCGCAAAGCGTACCTTGGCACGCGTCTTCGAATCCGCCTCGAGGCTGTCCGCAAGCCGTGTCACAAAGCGCGCTTTCAGCACATAAAGACCGGCCAGGTAGGCATGCAGACCCTGCCATGCCCCACCGGCAAAACGCTTGTCGCCAGGAGGCGCCTCCTGCCTGCCCTCGAGCATCTGGGTCCACAGGTTGGCGAGCGAGCGACTGTAATCGTTCTGTAGTTCGAGCAGCGTCGCAGGATCGATCCGGTACGGAACGGTGTCTGCCCGGGGAGCCGCCGCCGCTTCCTCACGCACCGCTGCTGGCGCGCCTTTGACCCGGGTCTTGGCGCCACCGGCGCGCGCACCCACGACCGGCCCGGACGACCGCGCCCGGGCTTTCGCGGCGGTTGCCGCAGCGGCGCCCGTCGCTTCCTTCGATTCTCTTGCTGCGTTTGCTACCCTGGCGCCTCTGGTGTCTTTCGTGACTTTTGCGACTTTTGCGACTTTCGCGTCCCTTGCGTCCTTTGGCCCCCTTGCGCCTTTCGCACCAGCTGGAGTCTTGACCGAAATTGCCCGACGCTCGCGCGGCGTTGTCCCGTTCAGAGAGACCCTAAGGCCAGCCGTCGCGGCGCCCTTCGGCACGTCGGCGACCCTGCTCGTCGCCGTTGCGCGAGTCTTGCCGTTTTTTTTCGGAGCCCCGCTACCCTGCTCGACTGGCGCGCCGCCCGCCGGCGCCCGGCCCCTCGTTGCCGTGCCATTGCCGGTCTTGGCCAAGGTGCGCGGTCTAGTACGCGGTGGAATTGCGGCCATCACTGTCTCGTCGAGTTGGCTCGTGGGCCCACTTTTTTTGTTATTGTCGCCTCACCGGTTGCCTCACCGGGGTTGCAGGCGATTGTGCATCCCGGTCACCGGTAAGTCAATGTGCCGCGGCCGCCCCGTTCCCTACCGATGCCGCCCGGATACCATTCCTGTTCCGACCCGATTCCCACACACTCGGGGCCACTCCTTTCCCTCATCCATGCACATCGTCGCAGTCGCCTGGTTGTTCGTCGTCGTACTCATGGCCGCCGCCGAGGCCCAGACCGGCTCCCTGTGGGGCGCGCTCGGCACGCTGGTCCTCTACGGACTCTTGCCCCTGGGCATCGTGCTCTACCTCATGGCCACCCCGGCGCGACGGCGCGCCCGCGCCGCGCGTGAGGCCGCGCGGGTCGAACCGGCCCCGTCGGGCGAGCAGCCGGCCAAGCCGGCCAAGCCGGGCGCCGGAGCCAGCGACCTGCCCAAGCTAGACGACAAGACCTACAAGGCGATGGTCGACNNAGTAAAGGCGAGTAAAGGCGAGTGAAGCCTACCGAACTCGATTGACGGCGACCGAACGCGATGGACGGCGACTGACGGCGACTGAAGCCCGGGCGCGTGGCTCTCACTCCTCGGGCAGAAGCCATATCAGGGACGCCATGCGCCCGGTGATCCGATCGCGCCGGAAGGAATAGAAGTGCTCAGGCTCGAGGACGGTGCAACGGGTGCCGCCGTGCACATCGATGACGCCGAGGCGTGCCAGGCGCAGGCGCGCGAGAAGTGCCAGATCGGCCAGCCATTTTCCCGGCCCGAAGGGCGCAAAGGCGGCCTCGGCCCCAGGAGTGGTCGACCGGAACGCGTCTCGGACGTCCTCGCCCACCTCGAAGGCCTTGGGGCCGATCGCCGGGCCGAGGTAGGCGAGGACGTCGCCAGCGTCGACGGCGAGCGCCGCGACGCTCGCTTCGAGGACGCCCGCTGCGAGACCGCGCCAGCCCGCGTGGGCGACGGCGACGACGCTGGCCTTGCGGTCGCACAACAGCACCGGCAGGCAGTCGGCCGTCTGCACCGCGCACACCACGCCCGGACGGCGACACAGTGCCGCATCGGCGGTGGGTTCGCTCCCTGCTGCCGCGGTGAGCGCGCCCACATCGACGATGTCCGTGCCGTGCACCTGCCTAAGCCACACGGGCGGCGCCGGCAGACGCCGCGCAAGGCGGGCCCGATTCTCGGCCACCGCGCGGGGCTCGTCCCCCTCGCCGAAGCGCAGGTTCAGGCCGTCGTGCCCGGTGCCTGCCCCACCGCCGAAGGGCCCGAGGCTCACGCCGCCATTGCGCGTTGTGAGGAGTGCGCCGACCCGCGCTGGCGCGGGCCAGTCCGGAATGATCCAGTCATGGGGCATGGCTGCCCTCACCCGGATCCAGAACCGAATCCTCACCCGGATCCTCAACGGCGGCGGCCGCTGCCGCAGCGACAGGAAGATCGAGCCGCAGGAAGAGTTCCGCAAGGTCCGGCGGCAGGGCACTGCGATAGCCCACCTGCCGGCCGGTGCCCGGATGCACAAAGCCGAGCGCAAAGGCATGCAGGGCCTGCCGCGGGAACGGATCGGGTGCACGTGCACGCCCGTAGAGCGCATCTCCGTAGAGCGGATGGCCCACCGATTGCATGTGCACGCGAATCTGGTGCGTGCGGCCGGTCTCGAGCCGGCAGCTGACCAGCGACACTGGGACGGCCAGGCTCGCACCCGGGGCTTCTGGCCGCAGCGCGAGCGTGTGGAAATGCGTGACCGCGGATCGGGTGCCCGGCGCTTCTGACTTGAAGGCCGCCATGCGCTTGCGGTCGCGCAGACTGCGGCCGATCGGCGCATCAATGGTCCCATCGGGCGGAGTCAGGCCGTGCACCACGGCAAGATAGCGACGCACCACGCTGCGCGCCTGGAGCTGGCGCACCAGACTGGTCTGCGCCTCGAGCGTCTTGGCCACCATCATGAGCCCCGAGGTGTCCTTGTCGAGCCGGTGCACGATCCCGGCGCGGGGCAGCGCAGCCAGTCGTGGCGCGTGATGCAGCAGGCCGTTCTGGAGCGTGCCCTGCCAGTTGCCCGCGCCCGGATGGACGACCAGGCCGGCTGGCTTGTCGATCACGATCACTGCTTCATCCTCGTAGACGATCGGCAGATCCATCGGCTCGGCAACGAAGGCGCTCTCCTCGGCGGTGCGCTCTGGCTTCACCACGATCCGGTCGCCCTCCCAGACCGCCTGGCGCACCGCGGCCTTCCGCCCGTTGACCTCGACCGATCCCGACTCGATCCAGGCTCTGAGCCGCGTGCGCGAAAACTGGCCAAGACGAGTGGCGAGCCACTTGTCCAGGCGCTGCCCGCCCTCCTCGCGGGCGACCGAGAGGATGATCGGCTGAGCGTCCCGGGCAGCAGCCGCGTCATCGTCGAGGCCCTCTAAATCCCATGCGCTATAATCGTTTTCTTCCGCTAAACCTGGATCGCGCATGGCTGTAATGGGGACACGTTGGGCAGTCGCTGGCTTCTCGAAGGCCGCAGGCTTGGCACTCACGGCATACCTTGCCCTCTGCCTTGGCGGCTGCGGCCTCTTCTCAAGCGCGCCCGAAGACAAGACCGCCGGCTGGAGTGCGGAGAAATTATATTCCGAAGCCCAGGCTGAACTGGCCCAGGGGGGCTGGGACCAGGCGGTCAAGTACCTGCGCAACCTGCAGATCCGCTACCCCTTCGGCCGCTATGCCCAGCAGGCCCTGATGGAAGAATGTTACGCCCAATGGAAGGCGAGCGAGCCCGAACAGGCCATGGCCGCCTGCGACAAGTTCATCAAACAGTTTCCGAACAACCCGAACATCGATTACGTGTACTACGTGCGCGGCCTCATCAACTTCAGCGGTGACCTCGGCTTTCTCGGCGGTCTTGCACGCCAGGATCTGACCGAGCGCGATCCGAAGTCGTTGCGCGAGGGCTTCGATTCGTTCCGGGAGGTGGTCACGCGCTTTCCCGACAGCCGCTATACGCCCGACTCGTATGCGCGTATGCGTTATCTGGTCGATGCGCTCGCCTCACACGAAATCCATGTCGCCGCCTACTATCTGCGCCGGGGCGCCTACGTCGCGGCTGCCGACCGGGCCAAGGGTGTGCTCATCAATTACCAGCAGACTCCCTCCACTGAAGATGCGCTCGAGATCATGGTCGATGCTTACGACAAGCTCGGCCTGCCTGAACTGCGCGACGGTGCGAAGCAGGTCCTGAGCCAGAACTACCCGAACCACGTAAGCGGCAAGTTCACGCCGAAGGATAAGGTGTGGTGGAAGATGTGGTAGGTGGCGTGGCTGGCGCGGGATCCGATGAGTCGGCGCGGCACACCTCGACCTGAGCATCGAAGCGCGCCTGGCCTGCGGAGAATCCGAACAGATCGACGGCCGCATCGGGGAGCACCGCGCCACCGCCGGTCAGCTGGTTGAGCCCCGGCCAGCCATCGCGCATCCACACGGTACCCGCGGGAATCCGCTCGGTGACCCGGGCACGGGCCCAAAGGCCACCGTGTGCGTTAAAGAGGCTTACCGCGCCGCCATCGGTCACCCCGCGCTGCGCTGCATCAAACGGCGCGATCCATAACACCGGCACCGGCTCCCGGCGGTACAACGCCGGCAGCACCCGGCCGTTGTTGTAAAACGCGTGGAAGTGCGCAAGCGTGCGTCCGTGGGCGAGCGTGAGCGGGTAGTCAGCAGCGTCCGCACGGCCTGCACCGGCCGTATCGTCCGCAGCGTCCGCAGCGTTCGCATCCCCCGCCCGCCCGGATTCCTCCGCCCGCCAATCCGGTAGCGGGCCAAGTCCAAGCTCCGCCGCCTGCTCTGAGTAAAACTCGATGCGGCCCGACGGTGTCGGAAACACCAGCGTCGCATGGGCGACATGCCCGATTAGCATTGCACAGCGTCCGGCGTTCGCGCGCAGCGAAGCGAGACTCGCGTGACCGGTCGCGGGATGGTCGAGGATGGCATCGACCATCGCCTCCTCGGAAGACCAGGGATGAAAGCCAACAAGGCCAAGACGCTCGGCCAGTTCCTTGATGATGCGATACAGGGAGCGCGTCTGCCCGGGTGGAGGAAGCGCCTCTTCCATGAGATAGAGATGGGTATTCGTCATCTTGCATCCCACCTCCTCGAGCCACGCGGTGGCCGGCAGGACGACATCCGCGTATCGCTTTGCAGTTTCGTTCAGAAACAGGTCGTAGCTGACGATGAGCCGGGTCGCATCCAGTCCCCTCGCAAGCGCTGTGCTGTCGGCAAAAGACGAAAGCATGTTGGAGCCCATCATGAAGAGCGTCGAGATGCGCCCGGCCTGCAAGGCGGCGGAGATCGCGGACATCTGGTTTGGAATGGTCTGGGGCCGGGCGCGGCGCTCGGGCGCGAGGATGCTTCCCAGACCCCGGCCATGCGAGGCCCCGCCGTGGCGGGGGCCAAGCCCGCCGCCGGGGATGCCGACATTGCCGGTGATGGCCGGCAGACAGGCGATGGCGCGCGCCGCCTGCCAGCCATTGGCGCCCTTGTGCATGGAACTGCCGCCCAGGACGATCATGGCCGGCCGCGTCCTCGCGTAGCGGCGGGCCAACGCTTCGATCTGGCCGGCCGGAACACCAGTGTGCCCCGCCGCCCACTCGGGCGTGAATCGTCGAAGATGGCTCGCGAGTGCCGCAAAACCCGTGGTGTGGCGGGAAATGAAATCGTGGTCGACGAGCCCCTCGGCCACGATCACATGCAACAGCGAGAGCGCGAGGGCGGCGTCCGATCCGGGACGAACCAGCAGCACTTCGTCAGCCTTGGCCGCAGCCTCTGTGTGCCGCACATCGATGGCGATCACCTCGGCCCCGCGTGCCTTGGCTGCGAGCAGGTGGCGCGCGGTGTTCGGCTGACTCGCGAGGTTGGCCGCCCAGAGAATGATGAGCTCGGCGTTCGCGCCCATATCCTCCTTGGTATGCGTCTCGGGCAAGCCGGTCAGACCCAGTCCGAAGGCGCCGAGCCCCCAGCAGATCATGGTCGGATTCCAGAACTGGCAGCCATAGAAATCGGCGAAGCGCGCGAGCAGCTGCGGGCCCACACGCGTGCCATAATTGGTCGTCATAATGCCGTGTCCCGGCCAGATGCCGACGGCCTCGGGTGCCGCGGCTGCCATGCCCGCCAGGATGCGTTCGAAGGCTTCGTCCCAGGAGGCGCTTTGCCACGGCGCAGTCCGTGACTTCCGCACCTGCGGCACCAAGAGCCGCTCGCGATTGCCGATCACGCCGGCTGATGCCTGCCCCCGGATGCATAGAAAACCCTGGCTGTCCGGATTGTCGGGATCGCCCCGAACGCCGACCAGCCCACCATCGCGGACCTCGGCCAGCATCCCGCATAGCGTCGGATGGCAGTTCATCGGACACATCGTGCGCACGATCTTCGAGGCTGACTCTGCCATCTGTGCTCCCCCTCATGGCCCGCAAACATCGACGCCCGCTGTCATCTTAGCTGACGGACCCGATCCCACGCTCGCAGGCGGCTCGCCGCTGTCGCAAGCAGGGCCGGCGCGAGCGGTGAAAGGCAGGCCGGGGTCGCTCGCTGCATGCCTGCCATTGCCGAATACAACCATGCGAGCGGGTCTACCCCACGCCCGGTGCCGGCGACAGGGATGCTGGGATCGGACACCCGGGCACGAGCCCCAGCGCGCCGTTGCAGGCCACCCGTTGCGGGGCCCGCCCCCCACTCACGAGTCGAATGGCACCGCACTGTCAAAAAAACGGACCGCCTCGGCGCCATCGCGGGTGCGACGAAAGGCGGGCAGGCTCTGCCAGATGCGCTTGCCGTAGGGCTTGGAGATCAGCCTCGGATCGCACAGGATCAGCACACCCCGGTCGGTCTCGTCGCGGATCAGCCGGCCCGCCCCCTGCTTGAGCGCGATCACTGCGGCAGGCAGCTGGTAGTCCATGAACGGATTACCCCCCAGGCGCGCGAGCGCATCGAGACGCGCAGCCAGCACCGGATCATCGGGCGGCGCGAAGGGCAGCTTGTCGATCACGACCACCGACAACGCCCGGCCGCGCACATCGATGCCCTCCCAGAAACTCTGGCTGCCGACGAGGACCGCATTGCCGTGGCTGCGAAAGCGCTCGAGCAGTTCGCTGCGGCCGCCCTCGCCTTGCACGAGCAGTGGAAACTCGAGCCCGAGGGCCGCGAGCCGCTCGCGCAGGTAGGTGGCCGCCACCCCCACGGCTCGAAGCGTCGTGCACAGCACGAAGGCCCGTCCCCCGGCCGCAGCGATCACGGGCAAGGCCGCATCGCAGACCGCCTCGGTGTAGCCCGGCGCGAGCGGCGCGGGCAGATCCTGGGGGACGTAGAGCAGCGCCTGCTGCCCGTAATCGAAGGGGCTGGGCCAGGCGCGCGCCGTCGCGTCCTCGAGGCCCAGCTGCTGGGTGAAGTGGCTGAAGTCGGACTTCACCGCAAGCGTCGCCGAGGTAAAAATCCAGGCGCGTGGCTGGCCGGCCCGCTGGCGGCTGAAGGTGGCCGCGATCGACAGCGGCGTGCGGTGCAGCTGCAGGCTCTGGCTGTAGGCCTCGATCCAGCAGATCATCTCCGGCTCATCGCTGTCGACCCAGGCGGCGAGGCGCCGCCCGAGATCCTGGCTGCGCCGCCAGCACTGCTCGAGGCCCTCGGAGCGCTCGGCCTGTGACTCGAGAATCGCAGACAGTTGCGCGAGTTCGGCCGCGCCCGCGCGGATCGCCGGGATGAGCGTCGACTGCGGTGCGAGCTGGCGCATGTGCAGGCGCACGCTGTCCTGGGGCAGCGCGAGGCGCAATTCGCGCGCGGCGCGTTCAAGGCGAGCGGTGACCTCGGGCCAGGAGAGCGCATCACGCGCGGCGGCCAGTCCCTCGGCCAGGGTGTCGCGCGCGAGTTCGAGCATCTGGGCCGTCGAGACCGTCTGGCCAAAGAACAGGGACGCCGTCTCGGGCAGCTGGTGCGCCTCGTCAAAGATCACCGTGTTGGCCTGCGGCAGCAGATCGGTCACCCCCTCCTCGCGCAGCACGAGGTCGGCAAAGAACAGGTGGTGGTTGACCACCACCATGTCAGCCTGCTGGGCAAGGCGCCGTGCCTGCATCACAAAGCACTCGCGATAGTTGGGGCACTCCGAGCCCAGGCAATTCTCGCGCGTCGATGTGACCTGCGGCCAGATCGTGGCATTCTCGGGCACGTCGGGCAGCTCCGAACGATCACCCGTCTGGGTCGACTGCATGAAGCGCACGATGCTGCGCAGATGCGAGGCGTCCTGGCGCTGCGCAAAGCGGCCGCTCGTCTGGGCACGCGCCAGATGGTAGTGGCAGACGTAGTTGGCGCGCCCCTTCAGGAGCGCGATCGTGACCGGTGCGCCGAGCGCTGCGCGCACCGTGGGCAGGTCCTTGCGAAACAACTGGTCCTGCAGGGTCTTGGTGCCGGTTGAGACGATCACCTTGCCCCCCCACAGGAGTGCGGGCACCAGATACGCGAAGGTCTTGCCGGTGCCGGTGCCGGCCTCGGCCACGAGCGTCGACTGGCTGGAGATGGCCGACGCGATCGCCTCGGCCATCTCCAGCTGACCGGCACGCGGCCGGTAGCCGGGGATCACGGCGGCCAGAGCACCTTCGGCGCGGAAAATCTCTGTCAGGGTGCGCGCCTGCGCGGCGCCATCAGGAAGGCTTGACAAGACAGTGCGATCCCGGGTGGACAAAGACGGATTGTCGCATACCCCCCCGGGTCCGGGGCCTTGCCAGTTTGCGCAAGGCGCGCTAGGCGGGTATGTCGGGCACGAGCTGGATCTGCAGGAGCATGATTTGATCCTTGATCTGCAGTTTGCGTTTTTTCAGGCGGCGCAGCTGCAGTTCGTCATGCGTCGGCTCAGTCGCGAGGCGGGCGATGATCTGATCCAGATCGCGATGTTCCACCTGCAGTTCGATAATGCGTCGCTTGACAGCTTCTGGATTCATCGGGGAAGTTCCTCACGGCAGTTATAATGGCAAACTACCGCGCTTGTAAAGTCGCACCGTTGATCCCGGGCCGGGGGCCAGCTCGGTCACGAGAGCCCCGCGTTTCGGCACGGTCGTACGCCTGCGCTTACTGAAACACCAACCTGCAACCATGTCACAGATACCCCGATTCAAGGTCGCCGCCTGTACCGCCCAGCATATCGGCGACCGCACCGAGCAGCAGGATCGGGTCGGCATCTTCCAGTCACGGCGCATGCCGGGCAGCGCCCTGTTCGTGGTGGCCGATGGCATGGGGGGCAAGACCGGCGGAGCCATGGCCGCCCAGCAGGTCATGACGACCGCCAAGAGCCTCTTCGAGGAATACTCGCCCTCGGCCCAGTCGGTCCAGTCGCTGCTCACCGAGATCATCAACGAGGCGCACACGGTCATCAAGCTCTCGGCGCTTTCCTCGGAGAAGGAGCCGCATAGCACCCTCGTCGCCCTGGTCCTGCACGGCGAATCGGCGCACTGGGCCCATGTCGGGGACAGCCGTGTCTACCGCTTCCACGAGGCGGAGCTGATCGAGCGCTCGATCGATCATTCCTACGTCGAGCAACTGATCGCCGAGGGGAAGATCCGGCCCGAAGAAGCCCAGTCGCACCGCCTGAGCAACCTCCTGACCTCCGCTCTCGGGACGGCCAAGGTGCCCGAGATCAGTTTCGGCCATGCCGAGAAGCTCAAGGCCGGCGAGATCTTCCTGTTATGCAGCGACGGCCTGTGGCATTACTTCAGCGACGCCGAACTCGGGGTGATCCTCAGCACCGCGCCCCCCCGGGTCGCCTCCGAGCGCCTCTTGCAGCTGGCGCGCGAGCGCGCCCGTGGCGCGGGCGACAACTGCACGCTGGCCATCATCCGGTTAGACGAGGCCGACACCAAGTCGACACCCCGCGTGGGCCGGGGCGCTCAGCGCTTGGCGGGCACGCCCGGATCCGGGGCGGGCAGGTCCGACTGAGGAGGGGGCGGCGGCGGCAGGTTGGCGTTCTTCGCGGCCTGGTCGGCGGCCTTGTCGGCCCGCTCCTTCTCCTTCTCGACATGCTTGGCGGCGAGCCGCTCGCGACGTTCGTCGGCATCGGCCTCCTTCTGCTTCTGGTCCGCCACGGCGCGCGCCGCCTGCTCCTCGCGGGTGCGCAGCTTGGCCGCCTGATCAGCGGACTTCTGGGCCGCCTCCTTCTCCCGGCTGGTCTGGGCCGCCGCGTGGGCGGGCGCATCGATCGCGCCCTTGGCGCGGTCCTGGGCCTTGCGCGCGGCCTCCGCCTGGCGCGCCTCGTAGTCGGTACGGCTTTGCGCGCGATGCGCCGCGTCCTCGGTGGCATTGGCGGCCTTGTCATCGGCCTTCTGCTGCCGCTCGTTGGCCGACTTGTCCCCCTGGTACTGGCGCTTGAAAGCCTTGGCCTCGAGCTGCACGGCGTCGATGTCCGTCACACGGGCGCGCTTGGCTTCGTTGATCTGCGTAAGGCAGGCCGTCACCAGGATCTTCTTGTAGCAGCGGCGCTGGTCGTCCCGAAACTCCACATCGCTGCGTTCCCGTGCAAGCTGGACCGCCTTTAGCGCCGCCTCCGCCTTCTCGGGCGAGTCGATCGAACCCTTGGGATAGGCGCTCGTCAATTCGGGCACCTGCGCAGGCACCTGACGCGCGAGGACGAGCAGGCAGACCATCCCGGCACAGCGGATCAAAGCGCGCGTTCCGAAGCGGGCTATCAGGGGTGTCATCAAGGGNNAGCGCAC
The DNA here is from genome assembly GCA_003136595.1 of Burkholderiales bacterium. Lineage (GTDB taxonomy): Bacteria > Pseudomonadota > Gammaproteobacteria > Burkholderiales > Burkholderiaceae_D > BOG-994. The sequence continues at coordinate 29,614 of PLEY01000164.1, read as the reverse complement.
CGGCAAACCGGTCAAAAGGGGTGAGAGAGAGCTCAAAAGCAGCCTTAAAAGTGGCTCAGGGTGGGACGGCGCGGCGCCCTCAGGTAGTCCGCGGATTGCATCTCGCGGATCCGGCTCGCCGTCCGCTGGAATTCATTGGCCAGCGCCCCTGCCGTGTATAACTCCTCGGGGGCCACCTCGGCTGACATGATGAGCTTGACGCAATGGTCGTAGAGTACATCGATCAGCCAGGTAAAGCGCCGCGCTTCGGAGGACTGGCCGGCACTGAGCTGTGGCACGCCCGAGAGCACCAGCGTGTGAAAGCGGCTGGCAAGCTCGAGATAGTCGTTTTGCGAGCGCGGGCCGCCGCACAGCGTCGCAAAATCGAACCAGACGATGCCCCCGGCGCGTCGCAGGGCGCGGATCTCGCGCGCCTCGATGGCCAGCAACGGGGACTCGTCAGGCGTCTCGGCGAGCGCCTCGAAGGCCCGGCCAAGCGCTGCCTCGGAGTCTGCGTTCACCGGCGTGAGATAGGCGTCGACCTGCTCCATCTGCCGCTGGCGGTAATCGATCCCGCCGTCGACGTTCAGAATATCGAGGCGCTGGTTGATGAGCTCGATGGCCGGCAGCACCCGATCCCGGTGCAGACCGTCGGGGTAGAGCTGGTCGGGCCGGTAGTTGGAGGTCATGACGAAGACGATCCCGAGCTCGAACAGCCGGCGCAGAAGCCTCTCGAGAATCATCGCATCGCCGATGTCCGAGACGTGAAACTCATCAAAGCAGATGAGCCGAAAGCGCTGCGCGATATGCAGGGCCGCCGCATCGAGGGGATTCTCCACCCCCTTCAACTCGAGCAGCTCGGCGTGGACGGCGCGCATGAATTCGTGGAAATGGATGCGCGTCTTGCGTCGCACCGGGACGACGGAGTAGAAGCTGTCCATCAGAAAACTCTTGCCGCGCCCGACACCTCCCCAAAGATAGACGCCACGCGGCACCTCAGGGTGGGTGAGCAGCCGGCGCAGCGCGTTGCTGCGTGCCTGCCGAAAGCGGATCAGCTCCTCGTAGAGACGCTCCAGCCTCCCAACCGCGGCCTCCTGGGCGACGTCAGCGGCAAAGCCGCGCCGGGTGCGCGCCTCCCGGTACGCATCGCTGACGTTCACCGCCGCGGAAGGTGGCAAGGCCTCATGCTCGGGCGGGCGCGTTGCACGCTCAGAAATTCAGGGTCCGTTTCGCGACCGCGAGCGCGGCCTCTTTGGTCGACTCCGAAAGCGTCGGATGGGCATGGCAGATGCGCGCGATATCCTCGCTCGAGGCGTGGAACTCCATCGCCATGACCGCCTCGGCGATCAGCTCGGAGGCCGCCGGACCCACGATGTGCACGCCGAGGACCTCATCGCTCGCGGCGTCGGCCAGGATCTTGACCATGCCCGTGGTGTCGCCGATCGCGCGCGCCCGGCCATTGGCAAGAAACGGAAACGTGCCCGCGCTGTAGGCACGGCCCTCAGCCTTCAAGGCCTCCTCAGTCTGACCGACCCAGGCGATCTCCGGGGCCGTGTAGATCACCCACGGCACGGTGTTGAAATTCACGTGGGGCTGCTGGCCGGCGATGCGCTCGGCCACGGCCACGCCCTCTTCCTCGGCCTTGTGCGCGAGCATGGGTCCGCGCACCACGTCGCCGATCGCCCACACGTTCGGCAGGTTGGTGCGGCACTCGGCGTCGACCATGATGAAGCCGCGCTCATCTTGCGCGAGCCCGATCAGGGCGCCGTTCAGGCCCTCGGTGTGCGGCACGCGGCCGATCGAGACGATGAGCTTGTCGAACACGCCCTTCTGGCTGTCTCCCCGGGCGTCGGCATACTCGACCGTGACCTCGTCGGCAACGCGGATGGAACCGATGCGCACGCCGAACTCGATCTTGAGGTGCTGCTTGGCGAAAGCCTTCTGGGCCTCCTTGGCGATCTGGCCATCGACAGCCCCGAGAAAGGCGGGCAGCGCCTCGAGGATCGTGACCTCGGCGCCCAGGCGCCGCCACACGCTGCCCATCTCAAGGCCGATGACCCCGGCCCCGATCACGCCCAGGCGCCGCGGGATCGCCTTGATGTCGAGCGCCCCGGTGTTGGAGAGCACCATGTCCTCGTCGAACGGGGCCTGCGGCAAGGCGCGGGGATCCGAACCGGTGGCGATGATGACATGGGTGGCGAGAAGGGTCTCGGGCGCCGCCCCCGAGACCTCGATCCGGTAGTTGCCGCCCTCGCTCTTCTCGAACGAGCCACGCCCGTGAAAAAAGCTGACCTTGTTCTTCTTGAAGAGGAACAGGATGCCCTCGTTGTTCTGCTGCACGACCCGGGCCTTGCGCGCTTGCATCTGCTCGAGATCAAGGCTTAGACCCGCGACGCGGATGCCGTGCTCGGCGAAATGATGACCGGCGTGCTCGAAATGCTCGGACGACTGCAACAGGGCCTTCGACGGAATACAGCCCACGTTGGTACAGGTCCCCCCTGGAGCAGGGCCGCCCTTGGCATTGCTCCAGGCATCGATGCAGGCCGTGGAGAAGCCGAGTTGTGCCGCCCGGATCGCGGCAACGTAGCCGCCGGGCCCGGCACCGATCACGACCACGTCGAAGTGTTTGCTCATGGATTCGCTGGATTGAAGAAAAGGCCCGACTTCAGGCTAGAGGCGATCGTCGGTCGGCACGAAGATCCACAAGACGATATATGGCAAAAGGCCGATGCCGGCAAACAGCACCGCGGCCGTGAACAGGACCCGCCAGGTCCAGCTCTCCACGCCCGTGTAGTGGCCAAGCCCACCGCACACGCCGCCGATCCAGCGATCTTGCCGGGCACGCCTGAGGAGCGGGGCCGGGGCCGCCGCGCCCGCCTGGGTAGAGCCGGCGGCCGGCTGACCGTCCCCCGAGCCGAGCAGGCGCGCCTTGGCGGTCTCGAACTCCTCCTTCGTTAGCGTCCCCTGGTCGCGCAGTTCGGCGAGCTTCCTGATTTCTTCGGCAATCGACATGGCCTGGCCTCCCCGCTCAGAGTTCGAGCAGCAGGCGCGCCGGGTCCTCGAGGGCGTCTTTGATCGCAACCAGCGCGAGCACCGCCTCGCGGCCGTCGATGATGCGGTGGTCGTAGGACATGGCCAGGTAGTTCATCGGGCGCACGACCACCTGGCCGGCCTCGACGACCGCCCGGTCCTTGGTGGCGTGCACGCCCAGGATCGCCGACTGCGGCGGGTTGATGATCGGGGTCGAGAGCATCGAGCCGAAGGTGCCGCCATTGGAGATCGAGAACGTGCCCCCGGTCAGCTCCTCGATCGAGAGCTTGCCGTCCCGCGCCTTGTTGGCGTACTCGGCGATGGTGCGCTCGACGTCAGCGAAGGTCATCTGGTCGGCATTGCGCAGGATCGGCACGACGAGGCCACGCGGCGAACTGACGGCGATGCCGATGTCGAAATAGCCGTGATAGATGATGTCGGTGCCGTCCACCGAGGCGTTGACGACCGGATACTTCTTTAGCGCATAGACGGCCGCCTTCACGAAAAAGGACATGAAGCCGAGCTTCACGCCATGCTCCTTCTCGAATTTGTCCTTGTAGCGGTTGCGCAGGTCCATGACCGGCTGCATGTTCACCTCGTTGAAGGTGGTGAGGATCGCAGCGCTCGCCTGCGACTGCAGGAGACGCTCGGCGATGCGCTGGCGCAGACGGGACATGGGCACGCGCTGCTCAGGCCGCCCCTGCAGCTGGGGATCGACGGTCACGGCAGCGCGCACTTCGGCGAGGGCAGCCCGCGGGACGGCCGCCGCGGCGGCCGCGGTTGCCAGCGCGGCAGGCCGGGCCGGTGCGGCCGCGGGGGGCTGGGCGACGGCGCTGAGCACATCGGCCTTGGTGACGCGTCCATCGCGGCCGCTGCCTGGCACCTGGGCGGCACTGAGGTTGTGCTCGGCAAGCAGCTTCGCGGCCGCGGGCATCGCGATCCCCGCGCCCCTGGACGCCTGGGCCGAGGCAGGATTCCCTGCGGCGAGCGGTGCGGCCACCGGCGCTGCCACGGCCGGCGGGGTCGCGGGAAGCGTCGCGGGCGCCTGGGCGCCGGTGCGCGCGGCGGTGTCGATCGTGGCGATCAGTTCATCGGAGACCACGGTGCTGCCGTCCGGCCGCGCGATCTGGCTGATCACGCCGGCCTCCGGCGCGGGCACCTCCAGCACCACCTTGTCGGTCTCGATCTCGACTAACACCTCGTCGCGCGCGACCACATCGCCGACCTTCTTCTTCCACTCCAGGAGGGTCGCTTCGGCGACCGACTCCGACAGTTGCGGGACTTTGACTTCAACCGATGCCATGGGATGCTCCGACGGGTTTTATTGAGGGCTTGTTCTGGGTCGATCCGCTTGCGGGCAACCAGGCGCCGCGGCCTGCCGCGCGCCGGTGCCGCGGGTGTCTCACTTCGTCAAGACGAGGCCTTTGGCCCGCCCGAAGGCCGCCTGGATCAGGGCCTTTTGCTGTTCGATGTGTTTGGAGTAGTAGCCGACCGCAGGCGATGCCGAGGCGGGACGCCCCGCATAGCCCAGCTTCTGGTTCTCCTCGAGGTTCTCGAGGAGGTTGTGCTGGATCTGGAACCACGCACCCTGGTTCTGCGGCTCGTCCTGGGCCCACATCACGTCGCTCGCGTGCGGGTACTTCTTGAGCTCGTGGGCGAACGCCTTGTGCGGGAACGGATACAGTTGCTCGAGGCGGATGATGGCCACGTCGTCGCGCGGGCCGCGCGCGGCGCGCAGGTCGAAGTAGATCTTGCCCGAGCAGACGATGACCCGCTTGACCTTCTTCGGATCGAGCGGCGCGGTCTCCGGGATGACCGTCTGGAAACCGCCCCGGGACAGTTCGGACAGATCCGAGACCGCCTCCTTGTGCCGCAGGAGCGACTTCGGACTCAGGACCACCAGGGGTTTGCGGAACAGCCGGATCATCTGGCGGCGCAGCAGATGGAAGATCTGCGCGGGCGTGGTCGGCTGGCAAACCTGCATGTTGTTGTCGGCGCACAGCTGCAAGAAGCGCTCGAGGCGCGCTGAGGAATGCTCGGGCCCCTGGCCTTCGTAGCCATGCGGCAGGAGCAGCGTGAGTCCCGAGACGCGTCCCCACTTCACCTCGCCGCTGGAGATGAACTGGTCGATCACGACCTGCGCGCCGTTGACGAAATCGCCGAACTGGGCCTCCCAGACGACGAGCGTGTTGGGTTCGGCCGACGAGTAGCCGTACTCGAAGCCGAGCACCGCCTCCTCCGAGAGGACCGAGTCGATGATGGTGAATGGCGCCTGGTTCTCGGCGATGTTCTGGAGCGGCACATAGGTGCCGGCATCGAAGCGCTCGCGGTTCTGGTCGTGCAGGACGGCATGGCGGTGCGTGAACGTGCCGCGTCCCGAATCCTGGCCGGTCAGGCGCACGGCATAACCCGAGGCGACCAGGGACGCGTAGGCGAGGTGTTCGCCCATGCCCCAGTCAAGCGGATGTTTGCCCTCGGCCATCGCGCTGCGGTCGGCGATCACCTTCTCGACCAGGGGGTGGAGCTTGAAGTTGGCCGGAATGCTGGTGATGCGGCTGCCCAGGCGCTTCAATTCGGTGATCGGGACGGCCGTGTCGGCCGCATCGGTCCATTTGCGGTTCAGAAAGGGCAGCCAGTCGACCGCGTACTTGCTCTTGAAGTTCGAGAGCACCGGATCGACCGTGAGCCGCCCCTCGTCCATCGCGTCCCGGTAGGCCTTCACGAACGCGTCCGGCTCCGTCTCGGTGAGCGTGCCGCCCAAGACCAGCTTGTCCGCATAGAGCTTGCGCGTCCCCGGATGCTGGGCGATGCGCTTGTACATGAGAGGCTGGGTCAGGGCGGGGGTGTCCTGCTCGTTGTGGCCCAGGCGCCGGAAGCACACGATGTCGACCACCACGTCGCGCTGGAATTCCTTGCGGAAATCGCACGCGATCTGGGTCGCAAAGATGACCGCCTCGGCGTCGTCGCCGTTGACGTGCAACACCGGGGCCTCGATCATCTTCACGACGTCGGTGCAGTAGAGCGTCGAGCGGGAGTCGCGTGGATCCGAGGTGGTGAAGCCGATCTGATTGTTGATGACGATGTGCACCGTGCCGTGCGTGCCATAGCCGCGCGTCTGGGCCAGGTTCAGGGTCTCCATCACCACGCCCTGACCGGCGAAGGCCGCATCGCCGTGGACCAGCACGGCCAGCACCTCGGAACCGTCCGCATCACCGCGCCGGTCCATGCGCGCCTTGGCCGAGCCTTCGACGACCGGATTGACGATCTCGAGGTGCGAGGGGTTGAAGGCGAGCGACAGGTGGACCGGGCCGCCCGGGGTCGAGACGTCCGAGGAGAAGCCCTTGTGGTACTTGACGTCGCCCGCCTGCAGGTCGTCACTGGATTGACCCTCGAACTCGGCGAACAGGTCCTTGGGCATCTTGCCCAGGGTATTGACCAGCACGTTCAGGCGACCGCGGTGGGCCATGCCGATCACAATCTCCTGGACCCCCTGGCTCCCGCAGCGCTGGATCAGTTCATCCATCGCGGCGATGAAGCTCTCGCCGCCCTCCAGCGAGAAGCGCTTCTGGCCGACGTACTTGGTCGCGAGGTAGCGCTCGAGGCCCTCGGCGGCCGTCAGGCGCTCCAAGATGTGCTTCTTCTGATCCACCGAAAACGAGGGATTGGTGCGTGTCGACTCGAGGCGCTCCTGGAGCCAGCGCTTTTGCGCCGGGTCGCTGATGTGCATGAATTCGGCGCCGATCGAGCCGCAGTAGGTCTCGCGCAGCGCATTGACGATCTCGCGCAGCGACGCCTGCTCGAACCCGAAGTAGGTGTTGGGCGCAGGGTAGATCGTCGCCATGTCGCCCTCGGCGAAGTCGTAGAAGGCCGGCTCCAGTTCGGGCTGCGCAGGGCGCTCCTGGCGCTTTAGGGGATCGAGGTTCGCCCAGCGCGAACCGAGGTAACGGTAGGCGGCGATGATCTGCTGGACATAGACCTGCTTGCGGGCGAGCCCGTCGGCGGCAGCGTTTTGCGGGGTGAGGCGGTGTTCCTTGGCCCGCTGGGCGAACGACTCGACGATCGGCGCATGGGCCACGTCAGGCGAATTCGAGCCATCCGCGGCGGGGACGTGCTGCATCTGATCGAAATAGGCGCGCCAGTGCTCGGGGACCGATCCGGGATTGTCGAGATAGGACTCGTAGAGCTCCTCGACATAAGGCGCATTGCCGCCGAACAAATAGGAATTGCTCTGGCTTTGCTGGATCATGATGCTTCACCTTTCCCCGAGCCTCTCGGGATGGATGCGGTCGACCGAAGCGGTCAGACCCTTCCGCGACACGGCCAAACCGGATGGCGGACAGCTGCAAGACGCGCCCCACTGTGCGAGGACGCCCCCAAATTGGCCGACAGCATAGCACTTTCCTGAGGCCATCGCCGACTCGCGGCCACGGGTGCTAGGGCCCACGCGCCATCCCGGGGGCCTGCGCCTTGGCGCCTAGCCGCGTGCCGCGAGCGGCACGACATCCCGCTTCGGGCTGCCCACGAACAGCTGACGGGGCCGGCCGATCTTCTGCTCGGGATCGGAGATCATCTCGTTCCACTGGGCGATCCAGCCGACGGTGCGTGCGAGCGCGAAGATCCCGGTGAACAGCGACACCGGGATGCCGAGCGCCTTTTGCACGATGCCCGAGTAGAAATCGACGTTCGGGTAGAGCTTGCGTGACACGAAATAGTCGTCCTCCAGGGCGATCTTCTCCAGCGCCATGGCGAGTTTGAAGAGCGGATCGTCGTGCAGGCCGAGCTCGTTTAACACCTCATGGCAGGTTTCCCGCATGAGCTTGGCACGCGGGTCGTAGTTCTTGTAGACGCGATGCCCAAAGCCCATCAGCTTGACGTGCGAGGACTTGTCCTTGACCTGCTTGATGAATTCGCCGACCTTGGCGACCCCGCCTTCGCGTTCGATCTCATAGAGCATGTTCAAGGCCGCCTCGTTGGCGCCGCCGTGCGCCGGACCCCACAGGCAGGCGATGCCCGCGGCGATGCACGCAAACGGGTTCGCGCCTGACGAGCCCGACAGCCTGACCGTCGAGGTCGAGGCGTTCTGCTCGTGATCCGCGTGCAGGATCAGGATGCGATCGAGCGCGCGCACCAGCACGTCGTTCGTCTTGTACGGTTCGGCCGGGGTCGCGAACATCATGTGCATGAAGTTCGCCGAGTACGACAGCTCGTTGCGCGGGTAGACGAACGGCTGCCCGATGTTGTACTTGTAGGCCATTGCCACGAGCGTGGGCAGCTTGGCGATGAGGCGGATCGCCGACACCTCGCGGTGATGCGGGTCGTTGATGTCCAGCGAGTCGTGATAGAACGACGAGAGCGCGCCGACCACGCCGACCAGGACCGCCATGGGATGCGCGTCCCGGCGAAAGCCCCGATAGAAGAACTGCATCTGCTCGTGCACCATCGTGTGGTGCGAGACCGTATCCACGAAGAGGTCGCGCTCGGCGCGGTTGGGCAGCTCGCCGTTTAAGAGCAGGTAGGCGGTCTCCAGAAAATCGCAGCTCTCGGCGAGCTGCTCGATCGGGTAGCCGCGATACAGGAGCTCACCCTTGTCGCCGTCGATGTAGGTGATGCTGGAGTTGCAGGCCGCCGTCGACATGAAACCCGGGTCGTAGGTGAACAGCCCCGTCTCGTTGTAGAGCTTGCGGATGTCGAGGACGTCGGGACCGATGGTGCCCTTGTAGACGGGCAACTCGATGCTTTTCGTGTCGTTCGAAAAGGACAGGGTGGCTTTGTAGTCCGCGGGAGTCATGTCACTTCCTTCTCAAGGTGGAGGGGCCTGCGTGGGGGGTGCGTGGGGGGTGCGTGGGGACGGCGTGACTGCGAAGATAGTGCGTCGGCTGCGACGGGATGGCAAGCCAGGCTCTTGCGTCAGGCGCGGCGCAAGAGACCTACAACCCGCCGGATCGCCGCCGTATCGAGCGCGCCCGTCGCTTCCGCGCGCGCGAGGATCAGGTCCAGCAACTCATTATCGGACAAATCGAGGAGGGTGCTCAATGCGCCGACCTCCGCATCGGTGAGCGTCGCCTCATGGCCGTCGAGAAAGCGCGTGAGCAAAAGGTCGTTCTCGAGGAGCCCACGGCGCGCGCGCCAGCGCAGCCGCTCGCGGCAGAGGGGATCGGCTTGGTGGGTGGTCTCGGACATCCGGGTCAGACGGCGCGGCGCACCATCAGCTCCTTGATCTTGCCAATCGCCTGGGTCGGATTCAAGCCTTTCGGACAGACATCCACGCAGTTCATGATGGTGTGACAGCGGAACAGGCGGTAGGGGTCAAGGAGATTGTCGAGGCGCTCCCCGGTCGCCTGGTCGCGGCTGTCGGCGATGAAGCGGTAGGCCTGCAGGAGGCCGGCCGGCCCCACGAACTTGTCCGGATTCCACCAGAAACTCGGGCACGAGGTCGAACAGCATGCGCACAGGATGCACTCGTAGAGACCGTTCAGCTCCTCGCGTTCCTCGGGTGACTGCAGCCGCTCGCGCTCGGGCGGCGGCTCGTCGTTGATCAGGTACGGCTTGATCGAGTGATACTGCTTGTAGAACTGCGACATGTCGACGATCAGGTCGCGGATCACGGGCAGGCCCGGCAGCGGCTTTAACCGGATCGGCTCGGCGAGGTCACGCAGGTTCGTGATGCAGGCCAGGCCATTGCGGCCGTTGATGTTCATCGCATCCGAGCCGCACACACCCTCGCGACAGGACCTGCGCAAGGACAGCGAGTCGTCGACGCTCGCCTTGATGCGCACCAGGGCATCGAGCAGCATCTTGTCGGTGTCCTCGAGCGTGACGGTCAGGGACTGCATGTAGGGCGCATCACCCGAATCCGGGTTGTAGCGATAGATTTCGAACTGCACGGAGCGCGACATGAAGATCCTCGAATCAGAAAGTACGCTTTTTGGGCTGGAACGTCTCGACCGAGAGCGGTTTCATGTGCACCGGCTTGTAGTCGAGGCGGCTGCCCTCTGAATACCAGAGCGTATGCTTGATCCACTCATGGTCGTCGCGCTCAGGAAAATCGTCGCGCGCATGGGCGCCGCGCGACTCCTGGCGCGCGGCGGCGGAGACCACCGTCGCCTTGGCGGTCTCGATCAGGTTGTCCAGTTCGAGCGCCTCGATGCGGGCCGTGTTGAACACGCGGGACTTGTCCTTGATGTACACGTTCTGCACGCGTGCCTCGAGCGCCTGGATCTTCTCGACCCCCTCGTTCAGGAGGGAGGCGGTGCGGAACACGCCGCAATGGGCCTGCATGGTCTTGCGGATCTCGTCGGCGACTTCCTGGGTCTGCTCGCCGCTGGTGCGCGCGTCCAGGCGGGCCAGACGCTCCAGGGTGGCCGCGCCCGCGTCGGCAGGCAGGGGCTTGTGCTCCTCCAGACCGAGCTTCAAGCCGACCATGTGGTTGCCGGCGCTGCGCCCGAAGACGAGGAGGTCGAGCAGCGAGTTGGTGCCCAGCCGGTTTGCGCCGTGCACCGAGACGCAGGCGCATTCGCCGATCGCATAGAGCCCCGGGACGACGCTGTTCGGGATGCCGTTTTTCGGGACGACCACCCGGCCGTGATAGTCGGTGGGGATCCCCCCCATCTGATAGTGGATGGTGGGCACCACCGGGATCGGCTCCTTGATCGGATCGACGTTGGCGAACTTGATGGCGATCTCGCGGATCGAGGGCAGGCGCTTCATGATGGTTTCGGCACCCAGGTGATCGAGCTTCAGGAGCACGTGATCCTTGTTGGGTCCGCAGCCGCGTCCTTCCTTGATCTCCTGGTCCATGGAGCGCGACACGAAGTCGCGCGGTGCGAGATCCTTCAGGGTCGGTGCGTAACGCTCCATGAAGCGCTCGCCATTCGAGTTCAGAAGGTAGCCGCCCTCGCCACGCACCCCCTCGGTGATGAGGACGCCTGCACCCGCGACGCCCGTCGGATGGAACTGCCAGAACTCCATGTCCTCGAGCGGGATGCCGGCGCGCGCGGCCATGCCAAGGCCGTCGCCGGTATTGATGAAGGCGTTGGTCGAGGCCGCCCAGATGCGCCCGGCACCACCGGTGGCCAGGAGCGTCGCCTTGGCCTCGAGGATCATGACCTCGCCGGTCTCCATCTCGAGGGCGACGACGCCGACCACGTCGCCTTCGGCGTTGCGGATCAGGTCGAGCGCCATCCATTCGACGAAGAACTGGGTCTTGGCCCGCACGTTGCGCTGGTAGAGGGTATGCAAGAGCGCATGCCCGGTGCGGTCTGCCGCCGCACAGGCGCGCGCCACCGGCTTCTCGCCGAAATTCGCCGAGTGTCCGCCGAAAGGCCGCTGGTAGATGGTGCCGTCAGCGTTGCGGTCAAAGGGCATGCCGAAATGCTCGAGCTCGTAGACCACATGCGGGGCCTCGCGGCACATGAACTCGATGGCGTCCTGGTCGCCCAGATAGTCCGAGCCCTTGACGGTGTCGAACATGTGCCAGTACCAGTTGTCCTCGCTCATGTTGCCAAGCGATGCGCCGATGCCGCCCTGGGCGGCCACGGTGTGGGAGCGGGTCGGGAACACCTTCGAGAGCACGGCCACGGCGAGTCCCGCCTCGGAGAGCTGGAGCGCCGCGCGCATCCCCGAACCACCCGCACCGACGATCACCGCGTCAAAGCGCCGCCGGGCCAAGGAACCTTTGATCTGAGCCATCGTTTACACACTCCAGAGGGTTTGTACGGCATAGCCGGCGCAGCCGATGAGCCAGAGGATGGTCGCCAGCTGCAACAGGAGCTTCACGCCCGTGGGCTCGATGTAGTCCATCCAGATGTCGCGCATGCCGATCCACACGTGATAGAACAGTGCGAGCAGCGCGACGAAGGTCGCGACCTTCATCCACGGTGCCGCGAACAGGCCCGCCCAGCCGCTGTAGGAAAAATCGTGGGCGAACAGGAACGACACCAGCAGAATGACGGTGTAGAGCGCCATCACGCCGGCGGTGGCGCGCTGCGCCATCCAGTCGCGCAGACCGTAGTGGGCGCCGACCACCAGGCGGCGTGCCCCGATACGTGCCCGGGTATCCATCAGAAGGCTCCGAAGATCTTGAGTGCGACCAGCAGCGCCAAGGGCAGGCTGATCGCGAACACGGCGAGCGCCGTATGGCGGGCGCTGTCCTTGGTCAGACCGACGTGGACATCCAGAAACAGATGGCGGATGCCGGCACAGAAATGGTGCAGATAGGCCCAGGAGAGTCCGACCAGGATGATCTTGACGTACCAGGCGCGCAAGAGCCCCCTGAAGATCTCAAAGCTGAGCTCGGAGGTCAGGCTCTCATGAAACAGGTACAGGAGGAACGGCAGGAACAGGAACAGGCCCGCCCCGCTGACCCGGTGCAGGATCGAGATGACACCCGCCGCCGGCAGGCGGTAGCCCAGGATCTGGGTGAGTTGGAGATTGCGGTAACGCGGTCGATCGTCCTTGGTCAGATCAGACATGGTGCTCCTTGATGTGATGCACAGTCCGGATGCTTGGCTTAAGTCATCCCTTGGTCTGCCCTCGGCTGCGCCCGCCGATTGACAAACCCGCTATATTTTCGCTCATTTTTGCGCGACGCACCAACGAGGCCCCCCGCCACTCCCGCGGCGCACGCGGCGCACGCCCCGCCGCCCCGGTGCTGGTGCCCGGCGCGACCATGCGGCTAGCCGAGCTCGTTCTCATAGTAATGTCGGAACGTGACATACAGGCCGCGCCGCACCTCGACCGGGCGATCCCCGTAGGTCAGTGACACGCGTTCGACCGACAACAGCGGCGCGCCGGGAGCAACTGCGAGCAGGTGAGCGGTGTCGGCGTCGGCTGCGACCGCGCGCAGCTTCTCGGTCGCCTGGATCATGCGCACGCCGAACTCGGACTCGAACAGGCCATACATCGGGCCCTTGTACTCGGCGAGACGCTCGGCCGTCAGGCCCTTGAAGAGCGCCCCGTGCAGCCAGATCTCGTCGAGGATCGTGGGTCGCTCCTCGATGAGCAACAGGCGCCGCACCACCACCACCGCGTCGCCCGCCTTCAGCTCGAGCTGGCGCGCGATGTCCGAAGGCGCGCGCACGCGCTTGCAGTCCAGAAAGCGGCTCTCCGGATGCACCGGCGCGCCGTTTTCGGAGACGAGGCGCAAAAACCGGAACTGGGCGCGCGCCTCATGATGCGTGGCCACGAACGTGCCGCGCCCCTGGCGCCGCACGAGCAGGTTCTCGGCCGCGAGCGCGTCGATCGCCTTGCGCACCGTTCCCTGGCTTACCTTGTAGCGGGCCGCGAGTTCGATCTCGCTCGGAATGAGTTCGCCCGGCTTCCACTCGCCCTCCTGCAGGCTGCGCGTCAAAAGCCGCTTGATCTGCTGATAGAGGGGACTAAAAGTGGCCCCGGCGCCGGGCGCAGGCGCCGCCGCTGACCCTGCTGCGGAAGACGCACTCGGGGGAATTGCCATGTGCGCATTTCACCATAAAAGGCGCTTGGCCGTCCAAAAAACCTGGAGCATAGTCTTCTATAAGACATAAGATATAAGTTGACAATTCCGGGTCAAGGCCTCTAGACTGCTTCCCGTCGACGGGCGGTGCGCTCGGTTAGAATGATTCCCGGATGAGTCCCCCTGCAGGACCGGACNNGACCAGGCGCCCGGTCCCCTCTGTTCTGCCCTCGAGTTGCCCTGGATTCCAACCTCAACCTTCCGTCCTGGAGAGAATCATGACCAAACCCGCAAAACGCGTCGCCGTCACCGGTGCCGCAGGGCAGATCGGCTACGCTTTGCTGTTTCGCATCGCCAATGGCGACCTCCTCGGCAAGGACCAGCCGGTCATCCTGCAGCTCCTCGAGATCCCCGACGAGAAGGCCCAGAAGGCGCTACGCGGCGTCATCATGGAGATCGAGGACTGCGCCTTCCCGCTGCTCGCAGGTGTTGTCGCCACGGGCGATCCCCTGGTGGCCTTCAAGGACGCCGACGTCGCCCTCCTGGTCGGGGCCCGGCCGCGCGGCCCGGGCATGGAGCGCCGCGATCTGCTCTCGGCCAATGCCCAGATCTTCACCGCCCAGGGCCGCGCCCTGAACCAGGTGGCCCATCGCGACGTCAAGGTGCTGGTGGTCGGCAACCCGGCCAACACCAACGCCTACATCGCCATGAAGTCGGCGCCCGATCTGCCCCGCGAGAATTTCACGGCCATGCTGCGCTTAGACCATAACCGCGCACTGTCCCAGGTCGCGGCGAAGACCGGCAAGCCGGTCGCGGCCATCGAGAAACTCGTGGTGTGGGGCAATCATTCCCCGACCATGTACCCGGATCTGCGCTTTGCGAGCATCGACGCCGTGCCCGTCAAGGCCCTCATCAACGACGAGGCATGGAACCGCGACGTGTTCATTCCGACGGTCGGCAAGCGTGGCGGCGCGATCATCGAGGCGCGTGGCCTGTCCTCGGCCGCCTCGGCCGCCAACGCCGCGATCGACCATGTCCACGACTGGCTTTTGGGCTCGAACGGCAAATGGGTCACGATGGGCATCCCCTCCGATGGCAGCTATGGCATCCCCGCCGACATCATCTATGGATTTCCGGTGACCACCGCGAACGGCCGCTACGAGCTGGTCAGGGATCTCGAGATCGACGCGTTTAGCCGCGAGAAGATGGACTTCACGCTCAAGGAGCTCGAGGAGGAACGCGACGGGGTCAAACACCTCCTGGGCTAGCCGCCGGCATTGCCGCGCGAGCCGGGTGATGCCATGGGCCTCCCCGGCTTTTTTTGACACAACTGGAATCGATCATGACCCTACCGTCCGCCGGAGCCCGCTTTCGCGCCGCGCTCGCCGCCGAGAAACCCTTGCAGATCGTCGGTGCCATCAATGCCAACCATGCCCTCCTCGCCCGGCAGGCCGGATTCAAGGCGATCTACCTGTCAGGCGGCGGCGTCGCCGCGGGCTCCCTCGGTCTGCCTGACCTGGGCATCTCGGGACTGGACGACGTCCTGACCGACGTGCGCCGCATCACCGATGTGTGCGACCTGCCGCTCCTGGTCGATGCCGACACCGGCTTTGGGGCCTCGGCATTCAACGTCGCGCGCACCACCGCAGCGCTCGTCAAATTCGGGGCGGCGGGGCTGCACATCGAGGACCAGGTCGGCGCCAAGCGCTGCGGGCACCGCCCCAACAAGGAGATCGTGTCGCAAGACGAGATGGTCGATCGCATCAAGGCTGCCGTGGACGCGCGCACCGATCCGGACTTCGTCATCATGGCGCGCACCGATGCACTGGCCGTCCTCGGCCTTGAGCCTGCGATCGAGCGCGCTCTGGCCTGTGCTGCAGCCGGCGCGGACATGATCTTCCCCGAGGCCATCACCGAGCTCCAGATGTACCGCCAATTCGCCGATGCGCTGGGCATTCCGGTGCTCGCGAACCTGACGGAATTCGGTGCCACGCCGCTGTTTTCCATCGAGGAGCTGGCCGGCGCGAACGTCAGCATGGCGCTCTATCCGCTCTCGGCGTTTCGGGCCATGAACCGTGCGGCAACCCAGGTCTATGCGGCGATCCGCCGCGATGGCACCCAGCAGAACGTCGTGGCGAGCATGCAGACGCGCGATGAGCTATACCGCTCGATCGGCTACTACGACTATGAGAACAAGCTCGATGCGCTGTTCGCCAAGGGCAGGTAAGAAGAGCCGGCAAGACAAGCCAGCCAGGCTGGCGCTTGGGACCCTGTCGGTCCCCTCCCCTCAACCGGAGATCAACTGATGTCACAAGAAACTGTCACGACCCCGACGGCCAAGCCCAAGAAGTCGGTCGCCCTGTCAGGCGTCATCGCCGGCAACACGGCCCTGTGCACGGTGGGCCGCAGCGGCAACGACCTGCATTACCGGGGTTATGACATCCTCGATATCGCCACCGCCTGCGAGTTCGAGGAGATCGCCTACCTGCTCGTGCACGAGCGCCTGCCCAGCCGCGCCGAACTGTCGGCCTACAAGACCAAGCTGGCCGCGCTGCGCGGCCTGCCCCGGGCCGTCAAGGCGGCCCTCGAGACGCTGCCCGCGGCAGCCCATCCGATGGACGTCATGCGCACCGGCGTCTCGGCGCTGGGCTGCGCGCTGCCCGAGCGCGACGACCACAACCCCTCGGGCGCGCGCGACATCGCCGACCGGCTCATGGCGTGCCTGGGCTCGATCCTGCTCTACTGGTACCACTTCTCCCATAACGGCCGACGCATCGAGGTGGAGACCGACGACGATTCGATCGGGGGGCACTTCCTGCACCTCTTGCATGGAAGGCGGCCAAGCCCCCTGTGGGTGCGGGCGATGCACACCTCGCTGAACCTGTACGCGGAGCACGAATTCAATGCCTCCACCTTCACCGCACGCGTCATCGCCGGTACCGGGTCGGATTTCTATTCGGCGATCGCCGGGGCCATCGGCGCCCTGCGCGGCCCGAAACACGGCGGCGCCAACGAGGCGGCCTTCGAGATCCAGAGCCGCTATGCGAATGCCGACCAGGCCGAGGCCGACGTGCGCCGGCGCGTCGCGGCCAAGGAAGTCATCATCGGCTTTGGCCACCCGGTCTACACGGTATCGGATCCACGCAACCAGGTGATCAAGGAGGTCGCGCGCGAACTGTCCACCGACGCCGGTTCGCTCACCATGTTCTCGATCGCGCTCCGGCTCGAAGAAGTGATGTGGGATGCGAAGAAGATGTTTCCGAACCTGGACTGGTTCTCCGCCGTCAGCTACCACATGATGGGCGTACCGACCGCCATGTTCACGCCGCTGTTCGTGATCTCGCGGACCTCGGGATGGGCGGCCCACATCATCGAGCAGCGCATCGACAACAAGATCATCCGCCCGAGCGCGAATTACGTCGGACCTGACGACCAGCGCTTCGTGCCGCTGGACGCGCGCAAATGAGCGGAGGGCAGCCCGCGGCCCTGTCAGGGACCACGCCCGCCATGGCGGGCGGCGCGCACCCCCGGCCGAGGGGGGCGTCGGTTCTAGCGGTTTTCGATACCCGTCCGTGCGTGTTTGGTCGCATAATCGCCCCCTGGAATGGACGGTCGCGGCGCACTCCCGGGAATCGCATGGAGTCGCCCCGCGGGGGAGAGTTCGGGGATGAAGGAACAGGAGATCTACGCCAAGACGGAAGCGGGTCGCGAAGAGATGCGCACCCGAGCCCTGCACCTTTCGGGCGCCCTGCGTACTGTTCTTCTGCTTGTCGATGGCCATCGCAGCGTGGCCCAGTTGCGCGAGCTCATGGCCGGGGGCAAGTCGCCCCCCGACTCGCTCGAACAGCTCCTTGCGCGGGGCCTGATCGAGCTGCACGTGGCGGCTCCCGTCGAGCCGCCGCCGGCGCCGCCTCCCCCACCGCCGCCCGCGCCGGTGGTGACCGCGCCGAAGGCCTCGAAATACGGCACCGCGCCGATCCTCGAGCCCAAGCCGCTGCCACCCCTGCAGCGCAGTGCGGCCGCGCCGCTTGCGCCCGAAACCGAGGGCACGTTGCGCTTCAACCGACTCTACACGCTCATGAACGAGATCGTGAGCGACTATCTCGGACTGCGCGGCTACTTCATGCAATTGAAGATCGAGAAGTGCTCGACCTCGGAGGAATTGCTCGCCCTGCAGGAGGAACTCGGGGCCGCGATCGCCAAGGCGCACGGCCGCGAGGTCGCCGCCGAGCTCGTCAACCGTATCCAGGCGTCGGCCTAGGGCCGCGGGGCCAGGCCCCCTTGCCCGGGCGCGGCAGTTCCCCCCGGCTGCACGCCCTGCCTTCTTGCAGCGCCGGCCAGAGCCCCCCGGGCCGGGCCTGCCTCGCCGCTCCCCGCTTTCGCCACATTTCCCAGCTCTCAGGCCTTCCCCGCTAACCCACAAGACCCCATGTCTGCACCGATCCCGCGCCCCCGCCAGCAGCCCGATGCCGTACTCACCGACATCGTCGACTACGTTCTTGACTACAAGATCACCTCCAAGCTCGCCTTTGAGACGGCGCGCAACTGCCTGATCGATACGCTCGGATGCGGACTTGAGGCCCTCGAGTATCCGGCCTGCACCAAGCTGCTCGGGCCGATCGTCCCGGGCACGGTTGTGCCCCACGGAGCCAAGGTGCCCGGCACCCAGTTCCAGCTCGACCCCATCCAGGCGGCTTTTAACATCGGTGCCATGATCCGCTGGCTCGACTTCAACGACACGTGGCTCGCCGCCGAGTGGGGACATCCCTCGGACAACCTGGGCGGCATCCTGGCCGTGGCCGACTGGCTCTCGCGCAGCGCCTTGGCCGCCCAGCGCGCGCCGCTCGTGATGAAGGACGTGCTCACGGCGATGATCAAGGCGCACGAGATCCAGGGCTGCTTGGCGCTCGAAAACTCGTTTAACAAGGTGGGACTGGACCACGTGGTGCTGGTGAAGGTGGCTTCCTGCGCCGTGGTCGGACAGATGCTGGGCCTCGATCGCGAGGAGCTCATCAATGCGGTCTCCCTGGCCTGGGTCGATGGCCAGTCGCTGCGCACCTACCGTCACGCGCCGAACACGGGCTCGCGCAAGAGCTGGGCCGCGGGCGACGCGACGGCGCGCGCGGTGCGCCTCGCGCTCATGGCGCAAAAGGGCGAGATGGGCTACCCCACCGTGCTCACGGCCAAGACCTGGGGCTTCTATGACGTGCTCTTCAAGGGCAAGCCCTTCGCCTTCCAGCGTCCCTACGGCAGCTACGTGATGGAGAATGTCCTCTTCAAGATCTCGTTTCCGGCCGAGTTCCATTCGCAGACCGCGGTCGAGGCGGCCATGACGCTGCACGCGGAACTGGCACGGCGCGGCAAGAGCGCCGCCGACATCAAGAAGGTGACGATCCGCACGCACGAGGCCTGCATCCGCATCATCGACAAGAAGGGCCCGCTGCATAACCCGGCCGACCGCGACCATTGCATCCAGTACATGGTCGCCGTACCGCTCCTGTTCGGGCGCCTCACCGCCCCCGATTACGAGGACGGCGTCGCCGCCGATCCGCGCATCGACGCGCTGCGCGAGCGCATCGTCTGCGTCGAAGACCCGTCGTTCACCCGGGACTACCATGACCCGCAGAAGCGCTCCATCGCCAATGCCCTCCTGGTCGAGCTGAAAGACGGCGAGAAGCTGAAGGAAATCGCCGTCGAATACCCGATCGGACACAAGCGCCGGCGCAAGGAGGGTATCCCGCTGCTCGAGGCGAAGTTCAGGACCAACCTCGCGCGCCGCTTTCCGCCCCGGCAGCAACAGCAAATTCTCGACATCTCGCTCGATCAGAAGCGCTTAGAGGCGCTCCCGGTCCAGGAGTACGTCGATCTGTACGTGATCTGACCGCGATGATTGTCCAGGCTTCCGCCCCCAACCCTGCCCATTGAGGCGCGCTCGCTCCACTCACCCCACTTTCGAACAAAGGGACATCCCATGACCCACGACCCCCTCTCCACGCTCAAGGAGTTCAAGATCGGCGCCAGGAAGGGCCAGTTCTACTCGTTGCCGGCCCTCGCCAAGACTCTCGGGGCGGACCTGTCGCGCCTGCCGGTGTCGATCCGCATCGTCCTCGAGTCGGTGCTGCGCAACTGCGATGGCAAGAAGATCACCGAAGAGCACGTGCGCCAGCTGGCCGGCTGGAAACCCCGGGCCGCGCGCACCGACGAGATCCCGTTCGTGGTCGCGCGCATCGTGCTGCAGGACTTCACCGGCGTGCCGCTGCTGGCTGACCTGGCCGCCATGCGCGGGGTGGCCAGCCGCATGGGCAAGAACCCCAAGCACATCGAGCCCCTGGTGCCGGTCGATCTGGTGGTCGATCATTCAGTCCAGATCGACTACTTCCGCCAGCCGGACGCGCTCGAGCTCAACATGAAGCTCGAGTTCCTGCGCAACAAGGAACGCTACCAGTTCATGAAGTGGGGCATGCAGGCCTTCGACACCTTCAAGGTCGTGCCGCCGGGCATCGGCATCGTCCATCAGGTCAACCTCGAGTACCTGGCGCGCGGCGTGCACCACAAGCACGGGGTCTACTATCCGGACACCCTGGTCGGGACCGACAGTCACACCACCATGATCAATGGTGTGGGCGTCGTCGGCTGGGGCGTGGGCGGCATCGAGGCCGAGGCCGGCATGCTCGGCCAGCCGGTGTATTTCCTGACCCCGGACGTGGTCGGGGTCCACCTGAAGGGCAAATTGCGCGGCGGGGTCACCGCGACCGACCTCGTGCTCACCGTCACGGAACTGCTGCGCCGCGCCAAGGTGGTCGGCAAATTCGTCGAATTCTTCGGTGAGGGGACGGCGTCGCTGTCAGTGCCCGACCGGGCGACGATCGGCAACATGGCGCCCGAGTATGGCGCGACCATGGGGTTTTTTCCGGTCGATGAGAAGACTCTCGCGTACTTCGAGGGGACCGGACGGACCAAGGAGGAGATCGACGCCTTTGGCGCCTATTTCAAGGCGCAGGAGCTGTTTGGCATTCCCAAGGCGGGCGCGATCGATTACAGCGTCGAGCTCGAACTCGACCTCGCCACCGTTGCGCCTTCCGTCGCGGGACCAAAGCGTCCCCAGGACCGCATCGAAATCGGCCAGGTGAAGAAGACCTTCCAGACCCTCTTCTCAAAGCCGGTGGGCGAGAACGGGTTCAACAAGCCCCAGGGCGAACTGAAGAAGGCCTACCGGACCCAGGACGGCGTCGCGGTGCACAACGGCGACATCCTGATCGCGGCCATCACGTCATGCACCAACACCTCGAATCCAAGCGTGCTGCTGGCCGCGGGCCTGCTCGCCAAAAAGGCGGTCGAGCGCGGACTCTCGGTGGCGCCGCACATCAAGACCTCGCTCGCCCCGGGCAGCCGGGTCGTGACCGAGTACCTGACCAAGACCAAGCTTTTGCCCTTCCTCGAGGCGCTCGGCTTTGGCGTGACCGCCTACGGCTGCACCACCTGTATCGGTAACGCGGGTGATCTCACCCTGGCGCTCAACGAGCTCATCACGCAAAATGACCTGGTGTGCTCGGCGGTGCTGTCGGGCAACCGCAACTTCGAGGCACGCATCCACCCGAACATCAAGGCCAACTTCCTCGCCTCGCCACCGCTCGTGGTCGCCTATGCCATCGCCGGGTCGATGCTGGTGGACGTCATGACCGAACCGCTTGGGCGCGGCAAGCATGGCGAGGATGTCTACATCGGCGACATCTGGCCGACCACCGAGGAAGTGCATGCCCTGCTGAAGAGCGCCATGGACGCCAAGACTTTTCGCACCCTCTACGGCACGCTCACCCAGGATGGCGATCTGTGGAGCAAGGTCACCTCGGCGTCGGGCCAGGTGTATGACTGGCCGACGTCGACTTACATTGCAGAGCCACCCTTCTTCGCCGATTTCCATCTCGAGAACCAGGCGGCTGCCGTCGGTGTGCAGGGTGCCCGTGCGCTCGGCATATTCGGCGATTCGGTGACGACTGATCACATCTCGCCGGCAGGCTCGATCAAGGACACGTCGCCCGCGGGCCGTTACCTGATCGACAACAAGGTCACCAAGGCCGACTTCAACAGCTACGGGGCCCGGCGCGGCAACCACGAGGTCATGATGCGCGGCACTTTCGCCAACGTGCGCATCAAGAACCTCATGATCCCCCCCAAGGCCGACGGCAGCCGCGTCGAGGGCGGCTACACGCTGCTGCAGCCGGAGGGCACCCAGACCTCGATCTACGAGGCCGCCATGGCATACATCGCCAAGGGGGTGCCGACGGTGGTGTTCGGGGGCGAGGAGTACGGCACCGGCTCGTCGCGCGACTGGGCCGCCAAGGGCACCCAGCTGCTCGGGGTCAAGGCAGTCATCGCGCGCAGCTTTGAGCGTATCCACCGCTCCAACCTGATCGGCATGGGTGTGCTCGCCCTGCAGTTCAAGGGCAGCGACTCGGCCGCGGCGCTTGGCATCGATGGCACCGAGACCTTCGACATCGTCGTTCCGGGTGCCATCCGGCCGCAGATGGACGTCGAGCTCGTGATTCACGGCAAGGACGGAAAGAGCCGCAAAGTCGCGCTGCTGCTGCGCATCGACACCCCGATCGAGGTCGACTACTACAATAATGGCGGTATCCTGCCGTACGTGCTGCGTCAGCTGCTCGCCGCCTAGGGGCCCATCTGGAGGGTCTCGCCGGGGCCCCTGGGGCCCCGCGGGCGCCCTCTTTTTTGAATATTGCCATGAAACGCACCCGTTCGAAGTCTTCACCACCGCGCCTGACCCGGGATGCGGAACGGCTAGCCGCGCTCGCCACCGGGATGGCGGCCTCGGGCAGCCGCCTCGAGGACCATTTCTGGGAGACGCGGCTTGCCGAACAGCTCACCCGGCTGCTCGACCACGGCAGCGACGCGGCGCTCGAGACCGCGCTTGACGCGCTCTATAGCGCAGAGCCCCCAGCCTACGATGCCTTGATCGATGCCGCCGAGACCCACGCGGAATCGCTCACCACCCCCGACTGCGACATCCTGCTGATCGCTGCCCCTGTGCTCGCCTGGTCGAAGTATTCGATCTACTCGGGGCCCCTGCGGCCCGATCTGCTCGAGGCGCTCGCCAGCCAGTTTGCGCAGTGCATCGCCGCGCCCGGCGCGAGGCTCGCACTCCTGCCCCACCTCTACTCGATCGAGCAGTTGCCGCAGCACTTCTCCAAGACGCGCGAGCTCGCGCGTGAACTCGGCCGGCATGCCGAGAACGGCGCGAGCCTCCCCGCCGCGAAGCGGGCGCTGCCCGAGACGGCACCGCTGCTCGCCGACACGCGCTATGTGCTGGGGGCGCTCGCCGTGCCGCACGCGGCACCCCTGTTCATCTGGCAGGAGGCCTCTACTGAGAAGTCACGCGAACCGCAGGGCCGGCCGCACGCCCTCGAACGCTGGCGCGCGGCCACTGGAACGCTGTTCGCCTCGCTCCTGACCGGCTGCAGCATCGAGGTCCTGCTGCCTGACGCCTACCACGTCAGCTGCCGCGAATCGGATCGCGCGGTCAGGCCCTTTGGCATCCACGCCGCGGTGGCCTTTCTCGAGACGGCCTTGCAGCTCGAGGGGCAGGCGCTGCGCGCCGTGATCGCCCCGTTTGGCGAGGAGCGCGCCGAGGAATACCGCATCGCCTTTACCGAGGCCACGCGCAATGACGTGCTGCACGGCGTCGTCTGGCCGCTCTATGGTCGCGAGGAGGGTCCGGAGTCCGATGGTCCGCGCGACCAGATCGAGACCCTGCTTGGCGAGCTCGGGATCCGCGACATCGTCGCGCTCGATCAGCTCTTTCCCCCGGAGTTCTGTGAGGACTGCGGCGCGCCGCTGTTTGCCGATGCCGCCGGGGAACTGGTCCATCCGGAACTGCCGGAGGACGCCGAGCAGACGCGCGCCCACCTGCATTGAACGCAGCCGTCTTGCCGCACGCACCGCTCGAGCCGGCCGCCGTCCGCTCGATCATCGTCGGGCTCATGCTCGCGATCCTTCTGGGCGCACTCGACCAGACCATCGTGTCGGTCGCCCTGCCACGCATGGCAGAGCAGCTGCACGGTTTCGATCTGCTCGCCTGGGTGGTCTCCGGATACCTCGTCGCCTCGACCGTCGCCACACCCATCTACGGCAAGCTTGGCGACCTGTTCGGACGGCGCATCATGCTGCTCAGCGCCATTGCCCTGTTCCTGATCGCCTCGCTCGGCTGTGCTCTTGCGCAGTCGATGCCCGAACTGGTCGGCGCGCGCGTCATCCAAGGGCTGGGCGGCGGAGGCCTCATCTCCATCTCGCAGACCATCATCGCGGATGTCGTGTCGCTGCGCGAGCGCGGCCGCTACCAGGGCTACATCAGCGGGGTCTACGCGGTCTCCTCGGTCGCAGGACCCGTGGTCGGCGGGCTGCTCACCCACTATCTGTCGTGGCGCTGGTGCTTCTGGATCAACCTCGTGCTCGGGCCCCTCGCCTTTCTGGTGTCGCGCCGGGCGCTCGCGCGCCTGCCGGTGCCAGGCGTGCGCCGCCCGATCGACTACCTGGGCGCACTGCTGCTGTCGGCGGGACTGGCCGCGCTCCTCATTGCCATCACGCGCGTCGGTCAGGGTCTGCCCTGGAACGAGCGGCCGAATCTGGCCCTGCTGGGCTCCGCCGGTGTGATTCTCGCGCTCTTCATCGTCTGGGAGCGGCGCGCCGCTGAACCGATCGTGCCCTTGCCGCTCTTCAAGATCCCGGCCGTGGCGCTTTGCTGTGCAGTGCTGTTTCTCGCATACTTCAACCTCATCGCGATCTCGGTGCTGCTGCCGCTGCGCTTCCAGATCGTGGCCGGCGTGGGCGCCGACAGCGCCGCCTGGCGCCTCGTGCCGCTCTCGCTCATGATTCCCTGTGGCGCGTTCTGCGCGGGTCGCGTCATGGTCAAGACCGGACGCTACCGGCCGGTCCAGATGGCAGGCGCTGCAATCGTGCCGCTCGCGCTCCTCGCAATTGGCTTGGTCGATGTGCACTCGATCAGCCTGACTGCCCTCGCCATGGCCGCGGCCGGTCTGGGCATCGGGCTGCAGTTTCCCTCCTCCCTGGTGGCGGTGCAAAACGCCGTGCCGCCCCACAACATCGGTGTGGCCACCGCGGCGACCGCCTTGTTCCGCTCGCTGGGCGGGGCGATCGGGATTGCGGTGCTGAGCACCATCCTATTGGCGAGCCTGCACAGCGGCGCGGCCATCACCGGCACGAGCGAGGTGGGCGGCGCGATGCTGCACAGCATCCTCGGCACGGCGGCCTCGGCAGACGCGGCCGGCGACCGGGCCATCCGCGCGCTTGCCGAAGAGGCCTTTCTGCGTATCTTCCTCGTCGGGGCCGCGGTGGCGCTGGTGCCCTTTGGTCTCACCTTCCTCGTGCCCGACAGCACGCTAAGCGCACGGATCAAGACCGAGCCCGAGTCCCCGCCGGCGGGTGCCCAGGAAGGCGCGGGCCTCGCTCGAGGCCGCCCCTCATAGTCTGTTGTGGCACCCGCCCGTCGCCAAGGAAGACGCTGGAATCGCCCCGTTGGCGCATGCGGGGGGCTTGCCGTGGCGCGCTTCGGTCAATCGACCTTCCCTGGTCGCGACCACGAGCGGTTACGCTCTTGATTCGATCGGGGGGCGAAGGGTACTCCGGAGGATATTTCGGCACCGGAGCACCCATCGCGCGCGCCAAGCATCCTCGACCGTGCAAACCACAGCACTCGCTTCCGTCGGGCAACGCATGCGGCGAAGGGGATGTGCCAAAAACTTGTGTCTACGGGTGTGCGGCCGCAGGCACCCAAGCGAGTTCGGCGGACGTTGCGGCGGCGCGGGCCAATCCTTGCAGCACCAGGGCCAGCGCTTGTGCCTCGCCTTGCGCAGTATCAGAGGAAATGGGCACGGTGATAAGCGGTGTCTGGTGCGACGCGTTGGTCTTCGGGGCCCTAAGCGGATCCTTCTGCGCTGTGGCTGCCTGGATCTGCGCGATGGCTTCGATCCGTCTTTGGCCGCGGATGACGTCGAGGCGCAGTAGATCAACTTTGAGGATCACGTCAGGCGTCCCTTGAAGACAGGTCGCGTCACAAATGGTCCACCCGGGCAATTGCTCGCGCAGTATTGCGACGAATTCGCGCGACATTCCGATTTCGATACGTTCGGCCCAGTATGTGTCGGGCCATTCCGCAAGATAACCGTTATCGGTCCAGAATCGCACGCGTCGCGACATCATGTACTCCGGGATGGTCAGTCGTCGCACCAGGAGCACGCCATCCGTACCCCGGGCGGTGAATTCCTTGGCCGTCTGAATACCGCCGCCTTCGGATCGCGGCAGCGCAATCAGAGCGGGATCGGGAGTACTCGCGCAAGAGATCAGGCAAAAGATCACGCCGATCAGGCCGCCGGAGCACGATCTGCTTCGCCAACCCTGTTTGGCAAGCCCTGGTAGTCCACCGCACCCGAACAAACCCCACTTCATGCCATTCCTTTCAGGGCCGCTTCTGGCCAAAGATGATGGCATTGGGTTGCTCCTGCAGTACCTCGCTCCAGTCGCGCAGATTGCGGGCTGCCTCGGCGAGATCGACTACTGCACCGTCCAAATCGCTTCGCAACGGGGCGCCCGGTGCGGTGAGTTCGGCCACCCGCGCCATCGCCACGCGGGCCGACTCCGCGGCATCGCGCGTGCTGCTCAGAGTGCGCAACAGATCCGGCCTGATCCCAGTCACCGTGCCGTTTGCATTGTCGGCCAGGCGAGCGACCGCATCCAGGGTGACGTCCGATTTATCCTGAACACGCGAGATCGCCTCGCTGGCTGTGGCCAGGGTCTTTCGAGTCTGGGTACTGAGGCCGCCCAACTCCGTCCGTGCCGCCTGAAGCGTCGTGTTTGCAGTATCCATCGTGGTCCTAAATGCCTTCAGGCTGGTGCGCAGCTCCTCGGCGATTTCCTGCAGGGGCAGATTGGCCAGTTGATCTGTGAGCGCGCCGGTGCGGTCGGCGATGACGGGAATCTCGTGCTCGTAACGGGTCCCCGCGGTGACGGGCGCCGCGTCCGTCACCATATTGAGCTCGATCGATTTCTGCCCGGTGATCAGGCTTTCGGACACCAGCTTGGCACGCAACCCATGGCTCACCATGAGCGGCAAATCGATGCGCCCCAGCGCGGGATTTTCTTCGCCTGTCATGACCGCCACCTCTGGAGTCACCAGTATGTGCACAGGGATACGCGCGGCGAGCGTGCGCCGGTCCAACTCCAGACCTATCGACTTGACCATTCCAATAGGCACCCCGCGAAATGTCACGGGTGCGCCTATGTACAGTCCTCTGACCCCGTCCTGAAAGTAAATCACGACATCGTCTCTCCTTTCGAACAGGTTGCCTCCGCTCAACCACAGGACGCCGGCGACGCCAAGTACCATGGCACCAATGACAAATCCTCCTATCCACAACGCTGGTCTTTTCATGTCGAGCTCATCGCCTCCTCAGGCCGACTTGGTGGTGGCGCGTCGCGCTGCTGTGCGGGAACAGCTTCTCGGAGCATGAAGGCTCGAACAGTAGGATGCCCGGGATGGTCACGTAATTCCCTGGGGCTTCCGTGCGCAATGGGATGTTTGCTGTCTGCGTCGAGGAAAATGCCGCCATCGGCGATCGCCAGAAGGCTTGGCAGTTCATGACTGACAAGAACCACGGCGGCTCCGGTGCGTTTTCTGACGTCCAGAATGAGCTCATCGAGATGCTTCGAGCTGATCGGATCGAGCCCGGAAGATGGTTCGTCGAGCAGCAGGAGCTGCGGGGACGCAGCAATCGCCCGCGCCAGCCCGGCGCGCTTCTTCATGCCCCCGCTCAGATCGGCCGGGTAATAGGCACCGAACTTCTCCAGTTCGACCCAGCCCAAGACCTCGGCAGCACGCGCTTCGCGCTGTCCACGGTCGAACTGGGTGAGCTGCTCCAAAGGCAGGCAGACGTTTTCGAGAAGCGTCATCGACGACCAGAGCGCCGCGCTCTGGAACAACATGCCGCACCCCGAACGCAGCCGGGTACGTACTTGGACATCTCCCGCCCAATAGTCCGTACCGCTGTAGAGCACCTGACCGCCCGCAGGCTGCAACAGGCCGATCACCTGTCTGAGCAGCGTGCTCTTGCCACACCCGCTCACGCCCATGATCGCGAATATCGTCCCTACTGCGACACTGAAGGACACGCCTTCCTGAACCAAAGTCGCGCCGAAGCGCATTTCAAGACTGCGCACCTCAAGCAAGGGCTCTTCGGTCACCGGGCCAGGGACTTGCCCTTCGGGAGGTGCTGGCTTGGCAAGCGCCATCACACACCCAAGGCATTGGCACAAAGCGCGAATATCGCATCGAGCGCAATGACGCCGACGATGGCCGAGACCACGGCACCGGTCGTTGCAGACCCTACGCCGGCCGCGTTACGCTGGGCGTAGAGACCGTAGTAACAGCCCGTCAAGGCAACCAGCGCGCCGAAACAGATGGATTTTGATGCTCCCAAGGCGAACTGCGCCGATGTCAGAGCATCAATCGTTCGATCCAGATACGCCGGCACTGAAATCTTCATCATCGCGACCGCCACAACGAGGCCGCCGAGCAGGCCCGAGATACATCCATAGACATACAGGAGCGGCAGGATGACGGTCAATGCAAGGACCCGCGGAAGCACCAGGTACGCGACCGTGTCGAGGCCGAGCACCTCGAGCGCATCGACTTCTTCGTTGGCCTGCATCGTCGCGAGCTCAGCTGCAAAGGACGCGCCTGTTCGGCCTGCCATGACCACCGCGGTCATGACCGCAGCCATTTCACGCACGACCGCAATGCTGACCAGATCGGCGACAAAAACGCCCGCTCCGAACTTGATCAGCTGCACCGCACCGACGAACGCGAGGATCGCGCCAATCAGCAGGTTGACCACCACGACAATGGTCAGCGCCAGCGCACTGCATTGCAGGGTGACGCGAGTGAAGTCGCCCCACGGAAACCGGGCGCCACTCGTCAGCAGTGCAGCGGCCGACAACGGAATCTGCCCGAGGAACGAGATGGCGCGCAGGGTATTCGAAACCGCGGTCTGCATGCTTATGTTCACGCCCCCGGTCAGATTCGAACGCCGGCGCCCTGTTCACGCCACCGCGCCGGCGCCGGGCGCCCACGATCGGGGCAGCGAGGAGGGCCTAGTACAGACACGTCAGTCGCCCCTCAATCTGAGCCTCCGATCAGGCGGGTCGCACGAGGTGACCCGCTTCGTTTGCAACGAACCATACCTACCGTCGTCGTGTCGCTTCCCGCTTTCCGCTGCGCTGACAATCAGCAGTGTGCCGGTTGTCCACGGAGCCGATTCAATCACGGGCGCGCGCGTCTGTATGTTCGCTGTCGTACCATGCCATTGGGGCTAGCGCATGGGTTCTCGTACGGGATGTTCACTGAACATCGAAGCACCTCCGGCCGCCAGTTCGACCCGAACGCAGCACTTCGGTCGCCGTGCGGGTTCATTTCCGCCCTTGTGCGAGAAGGAGTGTCTGCTCGGATGGATCCGGCCCGTGGATGTCCGCAGAGTCCCGCCCCGGATTGGCGTCCGGATTGGCGTCCGGATTGGCGTCCGGATTGGCGCCCGGCTCGCGCCTCGGTAATCCGAGGTCTCGGCCTTCGGAAATCTAAGTGCGTGCACCAGCAACAGGGGCCTAGCGTCGCGGAGACTTCGTTGCAGAACGGACGCGCGATGCACGCGTCACAACTCGTGCACTGCACGTTGTCCTCCGGCATGGTCTGATACGGAGCGACACCTTGTGCCACTTTGGCGGTCTGCGCCAACGCGCACTTCCCCGAGCCCCATGGCCGCGCCGCGCCGTAGCCCGTGGCGGGAGCCGCCCGACGGATCACACCGCGGCGAGAACATGTGGCATGCATCATTTCCAATTTGGACTCCTCGTTTGAGGCGGTACGGTTATCGTGCCGCGCGCCATTATTGTCGAGGGGAACGCTAGCCTATTCGGTTCGATAACGCACACCGAAACCAGCTGATTCTTCCCTTCATCCAATCGCACGAATACTTGCGGAGACGCTCTCTCAGAGGACATTTTGAGACGTCCGCGGAAAGAAGAGTCCCCACTTCGCGCGTCGTACATTTGAACGAGGGCGATTTTTTCTCGGACTAGTCCTTCACCGGCGTT
>PLEY01000068.1 GCA_003136595.1 Burkholderiales bacterium | reverse complement strand
AGATGATCTTCCAGGACCCCTACAGTTCGCTGAACCCGCTCTTCTCGATCGGCCAGACGCTGGCCGAGCCGCTCAGGCTGCACGGTCTGCACGCGGGCCACCGCCCGGCACGTGTTGCCGAACTGCTCGAGCTCGTCGGACTCCCCGAGGACGCCGCCCGGCGCTTTCCCCACGAATTCTCGGGNNAGCGCATCGCGATCGCGCGCGCCCTCGCCGTCGAACCGCGCCTTATCGTCTGCGATGAGGCGGTCTCCGCGCTCGATGTCTCGATCCAGGCCCAGGTGCTGAACCTGCTGCTCGATCTGCAGGAGCGCTTTGGCCTCGCGTACCTGTTCATCGCGCACGATCTCGCGGTCGTCAAGCACGTCGCCGACCGCATCGCGGTCCTCTATGCGGGCCGCATCGTCGAATTGGCGCCCGCAGCGGAACTGTTTCGCCGGCCACGCCACCCCTACACGCAGGCCCTGATCGGCTCGATCCCGCTGGCGCGCGTGGCCCTCGCGGATCACGATGCCGCACGCGCGACCGGCGCGGTGCCCGGGGAGCCGCCCGTCGTGGCTGAGGCGCCTGGTGCGGCTGTTGCGACTGTTGCGACTGCGCGCGCGCGGGGGTGCCGTTTCCAGCCGCGCTGTCCGTACGCACGCGCGGCCTGTCAGGAGCGCGACCCCGTCCTGGAATTCGACGGCCCACACGCCACCGCCTGCCTCTTCTGGCGCGAGATCGAATATGTCGTGCCAGACAGCACCCTGCTACCCTCACCCAGGCTCGATGCCCTGGCCGGCGCGTATCGTCCTGGCGATGGTCCGAGCAATGGCCCGAGCACCGCGCCCGGCGGCCCTTACCCCAGATCGTCAGTCGACAGAACAAGGATCCAAGATGATGTGTAGTCCACGGAAGCGAGCCGCGCTGCAGTACACCTCGATGCAGTGCACCGCAGGACCTGCCGGGCCGATCAACGAGGCGCTCGGGCGAAAGCGCTGCCTCTGGCGCGCGGAACTCCTGATGGCGGCGCTCTGGATTCTCATAGCCCAGGCCGTGCTCGGGCTACCCACCGTGTCGTGCGCCCAGACCCTGCGCATCGGGCTCGCCGAGGACCCGGACCTCCTCGACCCGACGCTTGCGCGCAGCTATGTCGGACGCATCGTGTTTGCGTCCCTGTGCGACAAGCTCTTTGATATCGACGAGAACGCCGCGATCGTCCCCGAACTCGCCACCAGCTATGCCTGGTCCCCGGACAACCTCACGCTCACCCTGAAGCTGCGCAGTGGCGTGACCTTCCAGGATGGCGAGAAATTCGATGCCGCGGCCGTCAAGTTCAGCCTCGAGCGGCACAAGAACCTGCCGGGCTCGAACCGCCGCGGCGAACTGGCACCGCTGCTTGCCGTGGAGGTGGTCGATCCGCTGACCGTGCGCCTGCACCTGTCGCAGCCCTTCACGCCGCTGCTTGCGATCCTCGCCGATCGGGCCGGCATGATGGTCTCACCGAAGGCGGCGAGCGCCGCCGGCGAGAAATTCGCCCTGGCGCCGGTGTGCGCGGGGCCCTTCAAGTTCACCCAGCGCATCGCCCAGGACCGCATCGTGCTCGATCGCTACGAGGGCTACTGGCGGCGCTCGGCGATCCATTTCGAGCGCGTGGTGTTCCTGCCGATCATCGATCCGACGGTGCGCCTCGCCAATCTGAAGTCGGGGCAGCTTGATTTTGTGGAGCGCGTCGCGCCCTCGGATTTCGCGGGACTGGCGAGCGATCCCAAGATCCGGACCACGCGCATCGTCGGGCTCAGCTATCAGGGCATCACCATCAACGTCGGCAAGAGCGAGCGCAGCAAGACCAATCCCCTGGGCCGCGACGCCCGGGTGCGCGAGGCGCTGGAACTGTCGCTCGATCGCGAGGGCATTGTTGCGGCGGTGAGCGAGGGCCTGGCCGTGGCCGGCAATCAGTGGGTCGCACCGTCGAGCCCTTACTACGCGCGCTCGCTGCCGGTGCCGCATGCCGACCTGCCCCGCGCGCGCGCGTTGCTGCAGGCAGCGGGCGTGCCGCATCCGAGCTTTAGCCTCCTTACGCCCACCACCGCCGAGGCCCAGAAGCTCGCCCAGGTGATCCAGGCGATGGCGCGCGAGGCCGGGTTCGATGTCCAGATCCAGTCGACGGAATTTGCGACCTCTCTGGGCCTTGCGGACCAGGGCGCATTCGATGCCTATGTCCTCGAGTGGAGCGGTCGTGTCGATCCCGATGGCAACCTTTACAGTTTCGATGCCTGCAAGCAGCCGCTAAACTACGCCGGCTACTGTAATCCGGAGGTCGACCAGCTCCTGAACCAGGCGCGCGCCGTGCGCGAGCCTGCCGAGCGTGCGGCCCTCTACGAGAAGGTCGCGCGCCAGGTGCTCGGCGACCGCCCGATCCTCTACCTGTTCCACCGCAACGTGCTGTGGGCCTACAGCGCGAAGCTCGCGGGTGTCAGGCCTGTTCCGGACGGTCTCCTCCGGGTTGTGGGCCTGGTGCTGAACTAGACCGGATGGCAGCCTTCCTGTTCTCCCGTCTGCTTGGCGCCGCGGTCACGCTCCTGTTCGTCTCGGCGCTGGTTTTTGGTCTGCAGGAACTGATCCCGGGCGACCCTGCGCGGGTGCTGGCCGGGGAGGACCAGGATCCGAGCGTGATCGCCTACCTGCACGAGCGGCTCCATCTGGACCGTGCGTTGCCGGTACGCTACGGGTACTGGCTGGGCGCGCTCGCCCACGGGGATCTTGGCGTGTCGGTGCGCAGCCAGGAGCCGGTCGTGCGCCTCATCGCCGAGAAGCTTCCGGTGACGTTCGAACTGGGCCTGCTCGCCATGGCGGTGGCCCTCTTGATCGGCATCCCCTCCGGCGTGCTCGCCGCGACGCTCAGTGGCACGCGGGGTGGCATGTCCATGATCACGCGCGAGGCCAGGCTGCTGAAGACCCTGGTCACGAGCCTCGCCCTGTGTGGCCTGTCGACGCCCAACTTTTGGCTCGGCATCCTCATGATCCTGGTGTTCTCGGTGCACCTTGGCTGGTTCCCGGCATCCGGCTACGTGAGCCCGCTCGTGGACTGGCACGCGAACCTCGCCGCGATGGCGATGCCGGCGTTCGTGTTGGGCAATGCGCTCGCCGCCGTGCTCATGCGCCATACCGCGAGTGCACTGGTCGCTGCGCTCGACCAGGATTATGTGCGCACGGCGCGCGCCAAGGGGCTCGCCGAGACGCGCGTGGTGCTCGTGCATGCGGCGCGCAATGCCGCCGCGCCGCTCATCACACTCGGTGCGCTCGAACTGGGCGGGCTGCTCTCGGGGGCGGTGTTGACCGAGCAGGTCTTCACCATCCCAGGCTTTGGCAAGCTCGTCGTCGATGCGGTCTTCAACCGCGACTTTGCCGTGGTCGAGGGTGTGGTTCTGGTCACGGCCAGCACCTACGTGCTTCTGAACCTCGCTGCCGATCTGGCGTACTTTCTTGTGAACCCGAGGTTGCGGGCTTGAGTGCAGCCCGGCCAGGGCGAGTGCGCGGCCCCTATGCCGTGGCCCTCGCGCGGATCGTGCGCGAGCCCGCCGCCCTCTTCGGGCTCGTCGTCGTCGCCGGCTTTGTGTGCTGTGCGCTCTTCGCACCATACCTCTCGGCATGGGACCCGATTGCGACCAACTGGGGCGCGATCCGCAAGGCCCCGAGCGCGCTGCATTGGCTGGGTACCGATGAACTGGGGCGCGACATCCTCGCGCGCCTCGTGTGGGGCAGCCGCGCCTCCCTCCTTGCGGGGCTCGTCTCAGTCTCGATCGCCCTTGGGATCGGGGTGCCGATCGGGCTGCTCGCAGGCTATGCAGGCGGTGTCGTGGACTATCTTATCGGGCGCCTGAACGATGCCGTGCTCGCCTGTCCTTTTCTCATCACCGCCATTGCGCTTGCCGCGCTGCTGGGGCCGAGTCTCGCAAATGCCATGATCGCGATCGGCGTGGCCGCCGCGCCCGTGTTCGTCAGGTTGACGCGGGGCCAGGTGCTGAACCTGAAAGTCGAGGACTTTGTGCTCGCCGCGCGGGCGGTGGGCAACACGCCGTGGCGCATCGCCTGGCGCCATATCCTGCCCAACGCCTTGGCGCCGCTGTCGGTGCAGGCAACGCTCGCGGTCGCCTCGGCCGTGATCGCCGAGGCCAGCCTGTCGTTCCTCGGACTGGGCCAGCAGCCGCCCGAGGCCAGCTGGGGCAGCATGCTGAACACCGCCAAGAACTATCTTGAGAATGCGCCGTGGATGTCGATTTCTCCGGGGGCGGCGATTTTTCTACTGGTGCTCGCGCTGAACCTCTTGGGCGACGGTCTGCGCGATGCCCTTGATCCACAGCGGCGCTAGTCGTGCCCCGCCGGGGCGCCCGGAGCAGCCGATGCTGGCTCGCCTAACAGGGACTCGAGCCGGGCCTGGGTCACCGCCACATCCTCGTTGAGCCGGGAGACGAATGCGGCTCCGAGCGCGGTCTCGACCTCACCTTGCGCGGTGCGCCAGGCCCGGCGCGCCACACGCAGCAGCACCCGCCCATCCGGCGCAAGGTGCACGATGCGCTGCCGGGGGTCGGGGCCCCCCTCGATGGTCACGAGGCGGCGCACCTCAAGCGGCTTCAGATTGCGCGACAGGGTCGTGCGTTCGAGGCCCAGATCCAGGGCAAGCCGCGAAATCGGCGCGCTCTTGACGGCCAGGGCGTTCAGGACGCCGAACTGCGTGACCTTCAGGTCGAGCCGGGCCATGTGGCGGTCGTAGAGCCGCGTGATGGTGCGTGCCAGACGCCTGAGTACGAAGCAGCTGCAGACCGGGATCGGGGGGCTATCGCCGGAGAGCCCGCCTGAGGCGGTGCCAGCAGGTGTGGGCCGGGGGCTGGCGGCTGATCCAGCAGACGGTGCATTCATCGGCATGGGGAAGCGCTGCGGGATCTCATTGGCGAGAGTATAGTGTAGCTACACCTATCCGGCCAGTGCGCTTTGCCCGTGACCCCGATACAGCGCCCGATATGGCGCCCGATATGGCGTTCCAAGGAGATCCTGATGTCCGAACCCTCCCCCCAATCTTTTGCCGGCAGCGCTGCAGCAGCGGCCGGTGCGAGCGATGCTGACGCGACTCTTGCCCGCTGGAAGGAAGAGGAGGCCAGGGTGCGCGCGCGGCTCGGGCCGCCGGGGGTGGCCGAGCGCGGGCGGCTGGCGGGTCTAAGCGGGCTCGAGTTCTTCACGGCGATGAGCAGTGGGGAGCTCGCAGCGCCTGGCATCGGCGCGACGCTTGGATTCGTGCCGATCGAGTTCGAAGCAGGGCGTTTTGTGTTTCAGGGCACGCCCGGCGCCGCCCACTACAATCCGCTCGGCACGGTCCATGGCGGCTATGCCGCAACACTCCTCGACTCGTGCCTGGGCTGCGCGGTGCACACGACCCTGCCGGCCGGCCGCGCCTACACAACGCTCGAGTTGAAGCTGAACTACATCCGGCCGATGACCGAGCGTACCGGCCCGGTGCGGGCCGAGGGCCGCATCGTGAGTGTCACCCGGCAGATAGGAATCGCCGAAGGCCAGATCACCGACGCCGCGGGCAAGATCTACGCCTTTGGCACCACCACCTGCCTTATTTTCGACGCGGCTCGCTAGCCCGCCCGACAGCGGTTCGTCACGGTCGCCGACAGGCCGGTTCGCCGCGCTTGATGCAAGGCAGAGCGCGGCAGGAACCCAGACCGTGAAAATCATTGCTGACGAGGTCAAGCCCGGCGCCCGCCAGAGCAGCCTCGCGTGCCCGGGTCCCGACGGCATGTGGCATGCCGAGCTGAAATCCCTCCCGATCGATGGGCGTGCCAACCGCGAATTGATCGCGCTGGTGGCCAGGGCCTTCGGGTGCCGCAAGTCGGCTGTCTCGATCAAGAGCGGCCAATCGGGACGCATCAAGCAGGTGAAGATCGCGCTCGACCGGTGAGGGGTCCATGGGCGGTCCTGTAAAGCGGGACCTCTAGGGACCTCTAGGGACCTCGTCGACCACGCGCTGTCAGCGCTGCTCACAGCAACCCCCCTGGATAGACAGGACTGGGTAGAATGTATCAGCCTCGCGTGCCGCCGCTAAGCGCGCGCCGAGCCCGATCCGAGCGTCCCTTGCATCGCCCATGTCGACCCACGCGTTGCCCAACGACTGTCCGAACTGCAGCGCTGCCGTCAGCGGACCGTTTTGCGCCGCCTGCGGCCAGGAGACCGTCATCGAGACCCCGACGGTCATCGAGTTCCTGCATGAGACACTGCATCACTACGTCGCCGCCGAGGGAAAGATCTGGCGCACCCTCATGCTCCTCTTGTGCGTGCCTGGCGAACTCACACATGCCTACCTCATCGGGCGGCGCAAGCGCTACATCCGCCCCATCCAGCTCTACTTGACCCTCTCCTTCGTCTTCTTCCTCATCGCGGGTCTCACCGGAAGCCTCTCGGAGGTCCCCGAGAACATCGAGATCGCCAAAGGCCCCGAGGCGCTTGGCAAGGCCGCAGCGCTCGACCCCGAAGATCTGGCCGAGTTGCGGGCCGACCCCGCGGTGAAGGCTCTGGGACTCCCCGAGGGACTGCTCGCGAGCCCACGCCCCGCGAACGCTGCGCCTCTCGATAAAGGGCCCGCAACCGGCAGCCAGGCGCCCATCGTGGTCAATCACGGCTGGGTTGGCGCCCCGCCCGAGCTCGCCGCCTTCCTCGAGAAAATCAGCACCGTATGGCAGAAGCGCGTGGATGAGGCGGGCGGCAGCGAATCACGTGCCGTCGGTGCCGTTATCGAGCACGCCATGCACCGTATCCCGATGGCGCTTTTCATCCTGATGCCGCTGCTCGCCGTGATCCTGAAGTTCTTCTACATTGGCCGCGGCATGCCCTACGGTGGACATCTGCTCTTCGCGATTCATCTGCACGCCTTCATGTTCGCGCTCCTCACCATCCTCCTCATTCCGATGCCCGGCGAACTGCGGCTGCTCGTCCTCACCGTGATCCCGACGCTCTATCTGGCGCTCGCCATGCGGCGCGTCTACGGCGGGCACTGGCTACCGCTCATCCTGCGCACGGCCGCCGTGGAATCGTTCTACGGCGTGGCCGTGATGACGGCGCTACTGGCCCTCTTCATCGTGTCGTTTTTCTACTAACGCCCAGACACCGGGCTATCGAAGACAGGATCGAGTTCAGATTCAGAATCTCGCTTTCAATGGCGGCCGTGGCTAGCGCTGCCTGGGTCCAGGCAGCGCCAGGATGTCGGTGCGTTCCACCATTCCGACGCCTGCGAGTCGCCCTTGCGCCACTCCCTGCGCGTGACGAACGNNCGCTTCATCGACACACCCGACAATTCGCGCGGTCATTCAGCTAACCCATCGCCCGCGTCAGACGCAGAACTCCTCGACGAGTATTCCAAAACCGTGACCTCGGTTGTGGCTCGGGCCGAGGAGGCCGTGGCGTTTGTGGAGATACGGCGCGAGAAGGGCGGCGGGGGCACGGGTTCGGGATTTGTCTTCACGCCCGATGGATACCTGTTGACCAACAGCCACGTGGTCCAGGGCGCCCGCGACATCCGGGTCGCGTTTGCCGACGGAGCGCGCTTCACCGCGGATCTCGTCGGCGAGGATCCCGACACGGACGTGGCCGTGTTGCGCATTGGTGCATCCAGATCACTGCCCCACATCGCCTTGGGCCACTCCAAGAACCTTCGGGTCGGGCAGATCGCGATCGCGATCGGCAACCCGCTTGGCTTCGCGCATACGGTCACCGCAGGAATCGTGTCTGCGCTCGGGCGCACCTTGCGCTCCAACTCGGGACGCCTCATCCAGGAGGTCATCCAGACCGATGCATCGCTTAATCCGGGCAATTCCGGAGGGCCCCTGCTCAACTCCCGGGGCGAGGTAATCGGGGTGAACACTGCCATCATTCCGCGCGCACAGTCCATCTGTTTTGCGACCGGTATCGACACGGTCACCTGGGTGGTCTCCGAACTCTTCACCCATGGTCAGGTGCGTCGCGCCTCGATCGGCATCACGGCCTCCAATCTGCAACTAGCGCGACGGTTCCGCAGGCACCACGAACTCGGCGCCGATGCTGCGGTACGCATCGAAGCGGTACTCCCGGGGGGGCCGGCACAGCAGGCGCTATTGCGGGCCGGTGACCTCATCGTCGGCTTGGACGGCAAACCGGTCGAGTCGATCGACGATCTGCAGCGCATCCTGACTCCAGAGGTTGCCGAGCGGCAGGTTGTCATCCGTATCATTCGTGGCGCCGAGAAACTGTATCTCCTCGTGACCCCGACGCTGGCTCGTCCGTAGGGCTCTCGAGGCTCGCGTTGATACGCGATCATTCATGACGAGAAGAAGACGGGCGAAGCCGAACGGGTCGGCTATCGCGGCCGCGCGCCGCCCACTGCGCCGAACTTGCGTTCGAGCCCAGATGGTTTGTGGTCAGCATCAAAGCGACCGAAGGCTCGCACAGTCTCCGCCTTGCCGGCGCGACCTCGCCTCCAGGGGCCGCGACGTGGTCCGCCCAGCTCCGCGAGGCCAAGCGACGCGAACGGGCACCGTGCACCCTCTGCGCAGTCGCCGTCTAACGCTCAACAGGTTAAAGCGTTACCCGTCACGGCGAGGCAGGAGTACTGCCGTCCGTCGTGTCGTTCATGGTGCAGTCCATAGCACCGAATTCGTCATTGCGCTGCAGCATCGATTCTTTGCCACGACCCTTGTCAGTTGGGCCCGACGCCAGTACATTGCCGATACTTATACTTCATAAGTATTCCGGTGAACCCGACAGAACAGCAAGACCGCGCGAACCTGCCTGCAGCCGATGTGCTCGAGGTCAGCTATGAGGACGAGATCGCGCAGCTGCGACTGAGCCGTCCTGCCAAGCGCAACGCGTTGAACGACGCTCTGATCGCCCGCCTGCGTCACGCCTTCATCGACCTGCCCGCGCCCATCCGCGCCGTGGTGTTAAGTGGCGTGGGACAGCACTTCTCGGCAGGCCTTGATCTCTCCGAGATGAGCGAGCGCTCCGCAGCCGAGGGAATCCTGCATTCGCAAAGCTGGCATCAGGCGTTCGCCGCCATCCAGTTCGGCCGCGTGCCGGTGGTCGTGGCGCTGCATGGCGCCGTTGTCGGCGGTGGCCTCGAGCTTGCGGCTGCGGCCCATATCCGTGTGGCCGACCGTTCGGCCTTCTTCGGCCTGCCCGAGGGGCAGCGCGGTCTCTTCGTCGGCGGTGGCGGCTCGGCGCGCATCCCGCGGCTGATTGGCGCTGCGCGCATGGCCGACATGATGCTGACAGGCCGCGTCTATGACGCGGCTGGCGCCGAAGCGATCGGTCTCGTGCACTATCTGACCGAAGAGGGCGCAGCGCTCGCGAAAGCCACTGAGCTTGCCCGGCGCATCGCACAAAACGCGCCGCTGTCGAACTTCGCTGTGCTCCAGGCCCTGCCGCGCATCGCCCAGCAGCCCCAGGATGACGGCCTTTTCACCGAATCGCTCATGGCGGCCATCGCGCAAAGCGATGGCGAAGCCAAGGCACGCATGCGCGCATTTGTCGAGGGCAAGGCCGCCAAGGTCGCGAAATCATGAGCGGGGGATCTGCAAGCGCTGGTGCACCCGGTAGTGCACCCGGTAGTGCAACCGCTAGTGCACCCGCTACGGGATCGGGACACTCCTATCGCCGCCTCGATCTGGGCGGCAGGCTCGGCGCCGAGTTCAATCGGCGCGCCGACGGGACCCTCGAGGTCAGGAGCCGTGAGCCCCTGGGTCCGTATGCGGCGCGCCTGACCGACCGCTTGGCGCACTGGGCGGCCGTGGCCCCGCAGCGCACCCTGGTGGCCATGCGTGGCGAAGGGGGCGCCTGGCGCCGTGTCACCTATGGCGCGATGTTCGAGCAGATCCGCGCCATCGCCGGGGCGCTCGTCGTGCGCGGCCTGTCGGCCGAACGCCCACTCATGCTCCTCTCGGGCAATGACATCGAGCATCTCACGCTGACTTTGGCGGCGATGTGGGCAGGTGTGCCCGCGGCCCCGGTCTCGCCCGCCTACTCGCTGGTCTCGAAAGATTTCGGCAAGCTGCGCCACATCGTCGAACTGATCACCCCGGGTCTGGTGTTCGCTGCGGGGCCCGAGTACAACCGCGCCATCGAGACGATCGTTCCGGCATCGACCGAGGTGGTGCTGGGCGCAGGGAGCCTTGCGGGTCGGCCGACGACGCGGCTCGAGAGCCTGCTGCAAGGCTCGAAAAGCGCGGGCGATGCGGCCCACGCGGCCGTCACGGCCGACACCATCGCCAAGTTCCTGTTCACGTCCGGCTCGACCAAGCTGCCCAAGGCGGTACCCAACACGCATCGGATGCTCTGCAGCAATCAGCAGATGCTGCTCCAGACCCTGCCGTTTCTCGCCGACGAGCCGCCCGTGCTCGTCGACTGGCTGCCCTGGAACCACACCTTCGGGGGTAATCACAATCTCGGGCTCGTCATCTACAACGGCGGCACCATCCATGTCGACGAAGGCAAGCCGGTCGCGGCGCTGTTCGGGCGCACCCTGCAAAACCTGCGCGAGATCGCACCGACGATTTACTTCAACGTGCCCAAAGGCTGGGAGGATCTGGCGCTCGCACTGGAGTCAGAGCCGGCCCTGTGCGAGAAGCTCTTTAGCCGCGTGCGCATGTTCTTCTATGCCGGGGCCGGCCTGTCGCAGCCGGTGTGGGACCGCCTTGATGCCCTCGCGGTGCGCACCATCGGTGAGCGCGTGCGCATGCTAACCAGCCTGGGCATGACCGAGACGGCACCGGCGG
The DNA here is from genome assembly GCA_003136595.1 of Burkholderiales bacterium. Taxonomy (GTDB): domain Bacteria; phylum Pseudomonadota; class Gammaproteobacteria; order Burkholderiales; family Burkholderiaceae_D; genus BOG-994. Next base: position 26,534 of record PLEY01000068.1, on the reverse strand, counting down.
CACTCTTTACGACCCACGACGACGTGCGCTCCGGTCACGTGGGCCTGCCGTGCCCGGGTTGCGAGACCAAGCTCGTGCCCCTCGAAGGCAAGCTCGAGGTGCGTTTCCGCGGACCGCACGTCATGCCCGGTTACTGGCGCGCCGAGGGAGAAAATGCGCTCGCCTTCGATGCCGAAGGCTACTACCGGACCGGCGACGCGCTGGTTCCGGTCGATCCCGACCGCCTGGAACTGGGCTTCATCTTCGATGGCAGGCTTGCAGAGGACTTCAAGCTCTCCTCGGGCACGTTCGTGTCAGTGGGACCACTGCGCGGCCGGATCATCGCCCTGGGCGCGCCCTATATCCAGGACGTGGTGCTGGCGGGGCTGAACCGCGATAGCGTGGCCGCACTCCTGTTTCCGCAGGGCGAGGCGATCCGGCAACTCGCAGGGCTTCCCGCATCGGCAACCCTTGCCGAGGTCGCAGGAGCAGCGGCGGTCCGGCAGATGCTGCAGGACCTCATCGAGCGGCTCTACCGCGAGGGCTCGGGGAGCGCGAGCCGCATCACCCATGCGCTATTGGCGACCGAGCCGCCCTCGCTGGACTTAGGCGAGGTGACCGACAAGGGCTCGCTGAACCAGCGTGTCGTGCTGCGCGAGCGTGCCAAGGAGATCGATGCCCTGTACGCCGGTCAGCTACCTCTCGCGATCCGGCCAGCCGCACTCAAATGAGGAGTCAAGCGTGAGCGCAAAGAAGGGATTTTTTGGGAGCTTCGAGCGGGTCTGGATCCTGGACGGCGTGCGCACGCCCCAGATCGACCTGAACGGTGCGTTTGCCCAACTCTCGCCGATCGACATGGGTATCAAGGTGGCGCGCGAGATCCTCCACCGCACGGGGCTCGCGCCGGCCGAGATCGGATCGGTCATCACCGGCTCGATGGCGCAGGCGAGCTTCGATGCCTACTTCCTGCCGCGCCACATCAGCCTGTATGCCGGCGTGCCGATCGACGTGCCGGCCCTGCAGGCAGCGCGCATCTGCGGCACCGGTTTTGAGCTTTTCCGGCAGGCAGGCGACCAGATCGAGCGCGGCTACACCGACCTCGCGCTTTGTGTCGGAACGGAATCGATGTCGCGCAATCCGATTGCCGCCTACACCCACCGCGCCGGTTTTCGGCTGGGCGCGCCGGTCGAATTCAAGGATTTCCTGTGGGAGGCGCTCGACGATCCGGCCGTCCAGATCTCGATGATCCAGACCGCCGAGAACCTGGCCCGGCAGTATGGCATCACGCGCCGCGCCGTCGACGAGTTTGCGGCCACGAGCTTCGCCCGTGCGCTTGCGGCCCAGGCCGAGGGTTACTTCGCGGGCGAGACCGTGACCGTCACCAACGAACGCTTTGCACTGCCAGGCTATCACGAGCGCGGCATCGAGTTGCCGCGCAAGGTCAGCGAGGTCGCCACGGACAATCATCCACGGCCCTCACCGATCGAGGCGCTGGAGAAGTTGAAGCCCATCTATCCGGGCGGGGTGCAGACCGCCGGCAACAGTTCGGCGGTCGTCGATGCCGCGGCCGCAGGCCTTCTCGCCAGCACCGAGAGACTTGAGAGCTGGGGCCGGCCGGCCTTGGCGAGGCTCGTGGCCGCCTCGGCCGTGGGTGTGCCGCCCGAGATCATGGGTATCGGCCCGGCACCTGCGATCCGGCTGCTCCTTGAGCGCACCGGACTTGCACAGGATGAGATCGGCCTTTTCGAGATCAACGAGGCACAGGGCGCACAGACCCTCGCGGTCGCCCGCGAACTCGAACTCGATCTTGGAAAGCTTAACGTCCATGGCGGGGCGATTGCACTCGGCCACCCGCTTGCTGCGACCGGCGTGCGCCTGACGGTGACCTTGGCGCGCAGCTTGAAGGCCCGCAATCTACGCTACGGTATCGCGTCGGCCTGCGTGGGCGGTGGCCAGGGCATGGCGCTCCTCATCGAAAATCCGGACTGGCGGCCCCGCTAGCAGCGCCTGCGGGCGGCAAGCCCGGGCGCCTCGCATCACCGAGGAGAACCTCACCATGCAGATCGAAGGACAGGCAGCGCTCGTGACCGGGGGGGCATCGGGTCTTGGCGCGGAGACGGCGCGCGAACTGGCCCGTGCCGGGGCGCGGGTCGCGTTGCTGGACCGCAATGTAGCGGAGGCGCGCGTCCTCGCCGAGAGTATCGGCGGCATCGCGCTGGAGTGCGATGTCACCTCCACAGAGAGCATCGTCGCCGCCCTCGAGGCGGCCACGGCCCGGCACGGTACAGCCCGCATCCTCGTGAACTGCGCGGGCATTGGCGGCGCCAAGCGGCTGGTCGGCAAGGAGGGGCCGATGCCCCTTCTTGACTTCACGCGCATCATCAACGTCAACCTGGTCGGCACCTTCAACGTGATGCGCCTTGCCGCTCCCGGGATGCTGGCCACCGAGCCGCTTGCCGACGGCGAGCGTGGCGTCATGATCAACACCACGTCGGTTGCGGCCTACGAGGGCCAGGTCGGCCAGGCCGCCTATGCCGCATCCAAGGGTGGTATTGCCGCCTTGACCCTGCCCCTCGCCCGCGAGCTCGCCCAGTTTGGCGTGCGGGTGGTGGCGATCGCGCCGGGCCTGTTTCTCACGCCGCTCATGGGCCAGCTGCCCCCCGAGGTGCAGGAATCGCTCGGGGCATCGATTCCCTTTCCAAAGCGGCTTGGCCGCCCTGACGAGTTCGCGCGGCTGGCATCCCATATCGTCACCAACCTGTCGCTCAATGGCGAGGTGATCCGCCTCGATGGCGCCTTGCGCCTGCCGCCACGCTAGGATCCGGCCATGGCCCGCACAGTGACCTATCCGGTACGCGTGGAGTTTGGCGACTGCGATCCCGCCGGCATCGTGTTCTTTCCGAATTTCTCGCGCTGGATGGATGCAGCCTCCCTGAACTTCTTCGTCTCCTGCGGTGTCCTGCCCTGGCGCGAACTGGTCAAGACCGCAGGCATCGTCGGCACGCCGCTTCTCGAGATCAACACCCGTTTCCTGCGGCATGCGACCTATGGCGAGACTCTTGAGATCGAGACTTCGGTGATCGAATGGCGCGCCAAGGTCTTCATCCACAGCCATGTCGTCAAACGCGGGCCGGATGTGATCTGCGAAGGTACCGAGACGCGCATCTTCATCAAGCGCGATCCGGACGATCCGGCACGCCTCTACGGGATCCCGATCCCCCCCGACATCCGCGCGCTGTGCGAGTAGCCAGCGCTGCCTCGGGAGCGCTGTGTCGGCTTGGCAGTCGCGCGCGCCCTTCCAGAACACCCCATAACCCCAACGAGGAGACACCGATGAACACCCGAATTTCCCGAAGCGCACCGCGCGTCCGTATGATGTATGTCGCCCCCATCGCACGCATCGCCTGCGTGGCCGCGGCGCTTTGCGCTGCGGCCGTGGCCCGTGCCGACATCACGATTGGCGTGAGCATGCCGCTCACGGGTCCCGCGGCGGGCCTTGGCATCCCGGCGCGAAACGGTGTGCTGCTCTGGCCGGCCACAGTCGGGGGCGAGAAGATCAATCTCATCATCCTGGATGACATGACCGATCCGACCCAGGGCGTGAAAAACGCGCGCCGCTTCGTCTCGGAGGACCATGTCGATGTCATCGTCGGCTCGGTCGCAACTCCGGTGGGTGTCGCCATGTCGGATGTCGCGAGCGAGGCCAAGACCGTGCAGCTCGTGCTCTCCCCGATCGAGCTGCCCGAGGGCAAGGGCGCCTGGTCGTTCCGGCTGGCCCACTCGGTCACGGTCATGGGTAATGGCATCGTCAATCACATGAAGGCGGCCGGGGTCAAGACGGTCGGCTTCATCGGCTACACCGACGCGTATGGCGAGAGCTGGTTGAAGGAGCTGAACCGGCTCGCCGCCGCGGCCGGCATCAAGGTGGTGGATGTGGAGCGCTTTGCGCGCGCCGACACGAGCGTGACCGCCCAGGCGCTCAAACTCAATGCCGCGGCCCCCGATGCGATCCTGGTCGTGGCCTCCGGCAGCGGCGCGGCGATGCCCGAGATGGCGCTCTTCGAGCGCGGCTACAAGGGGCAGATCTACCAGACCCACTCCGCCGTCTCGCGCGATTTGATGCGCATCGGCGGCAAGGAGGTGGAAGGTGCACTGGTCGTCTCGGGTCCTGCGGTCGTGCCCGAGCAGCTGGCCGATGCCAACCCCTCGAAGAAGCTCGCAGCCCAGTATGTCGAGCAGTACGAGAAGGCCTATGGGCCGAACTCGCGCAACCAGTTCGCCGGCCACTCCTTCGACACGTTTCTCCTCCTCCAGGCGGCCGTGCCCGTCGCCCTGAAGAAAGCCCGCCCGGGCACGCCCGAGTTTCGGGCGGCGCTGAAGGACGCGATCGAGCATCTCGGACCGCTGCCGGTGTCGCAGGGGGTCTTGAACTACACCCCTGAGGACCACTTCGGCTTCACGCCGGACTCCTATGTGATGCTCAAGGTCGTCAATGGCGAATTCAAGCTCGATGCGAAGTGAGCCAGGGCGGCTGGCCGACGCGCAAACCGCGGCGCACGCCGGGGCCGTCGACGATGCGCGCCTGAAGCAGCTGCTGGGCTATAACCTGTCGCGCGCCGACATTCGCGTGCGCAAGATCTTCAACCGCCATCTCGCGACCCTGGAGCTGCGTCCGGTCGAATACTCGGTGCTGGTCTTGATCGCGGCCAACCCGCAGATCAACCAGCGCCAGCTTGGCGAGGCGTTGGAGATCTCGGCGCCCAATCTCGCGGTGCTCCTCGACAAACTCGCCGAGCGCAACCTCGTTAAGCGGGTGCGCGGGGACCTGGATCGCCGCGCCCAGCATCCGCACCTGACTGCTGCTGGCAGGAAACTCGTCACGGCGGCCGAGAGGCTTGCGCTTGCAAGCGACGCGGATCTCGCGGCCGTTCTTTCCGAGGGCGAGCGCGCCCTTCTGACGGAGTTGCTGCAGCGCCTGGCCGGCGCGGCACCNNCGTGCCACCCCGGTCGGGCTGATCCGATCATGGCGCAGTATCCCCTCAAGCACGAAGCCCGCGCGCTCGACGACACGCCGGCTGGCCCGATTCTCCTCATCGGTGTGGCAGGCGACGCGCCGTCCACCGAGCTCTTCAAGAGCAAGGCGGGTGATTGCCTCGACGGCCTCGGTGATGAGCCCCCGTCGGGTCTGGCTCGTGCGGCACCAGTAGCCGATCGCGAAGCGGGGTACGGCCCAGTCGATCTCATGGAGGCCGCTTCCCCCGATGAACTGGCCGCCCTCCTTTTCGAAGAGCAGCATTGTCAGCTGCGTGCGGCGCAGGTAGTGGGCGGCACCCTCGCGGCAGAAGACCTCCGACGCCTCGAGCGAGGGTTCGCCCATGGCCCACGGCAGAAAGGCTCCCGAGGCCCTGAGCTCGGCGAGCGATTCGACCACGGCAGCGTGCACGGCGACCCCGTCGCCTGCGCGCGGTGCGCGGATCAGGAGCCGCTTGGTCTCGATATGCTCGGGAACCTCACGCAGGATGGCAGGAGCAGGCAAGATCAGGGGCGCACTCGTTTGGGTTGCTGGGGGCGCAGTTCGCGGGTGCTCAGGTATTTTGGGCGGCGCGCTCGGCAGCCTCGACCGTGTGCGTCATGAGGCTCGCTATGGTCATCGGACCCACACCTCCGGGCACGGGCGTGTACGCCTTGCAGGTCTCGATCACACCGGCGAGTTCGATATCGCCGATTCCCCCCGGATGGTAGCCCGCATCGACCACCACGGCCCCCGGCTTGATCCAGGAGGACTTGATGAACTGAGGCTTGCCGACCGCGCCGACCACGATGTCAGCGAGACCGACCAAGGCGGCCAAATCCTGGGTATGCGAATGGCAGAGCGTCACCGTGGCGTTGGCGTTGAGCAGCATCATGGCGATCGGTTTGCCGAGAATCGGGCTGCGTCCGACCACCACCGCATGGCGGCCGGCGAGGCCGATCTGATAGTGCTTGAGGAGCCGCATGATGCCTGCAGGAGTTGCCGAGCCATACGCAGGTTCCTGCATCGCCATGCGGCCAAAGCCTGCCGTGGTGACCCCGTCGACATCTTTTTCCAGCGCGATGCGGTCGAAACACTGACGCTCGTCGATCTGCGCAGGCACCGGATGCTGGAGCAGGATCCCGCGCACGTAGGGGTCGGCATTCAGGCCATCGATGACCGCGAGCAGTTCGGCGGTGCTCGTCTCGCGACCGAGCTCGACCTTGCGCGATTCAAGTCCGACTCTAAGGCACGCGTTGCCCTTCATCTTCACGTACGTGGCCGATGCGGGATCGTCACCAACCAGGATGGTCGCGAGGATCGCCGGCTGGCCGCCGCTGCGCTCCCGCAACGCCGCGGTGCGCTGTGCGAGATCGCGCTCGATCGCAAGGGACAGGGCTTTTCCATCGAGAACGGTGGCGGACATGGGGCAGTTTCCGATTGGCGGGGAAGGGATCAAAGTTCAGGGATACCCGTGCCCGGCGCAGGACGCCTGGGACAGAGTCTGGCAATTCTATGCGAGGGTCCGGTTTCGTCCAAACCCCAAGCCGGTGAGAAGGATGAGGGCGGGGAGGGCATCCGGGGCCGGTGCGCCCGACACTTGCAGGGGGGAACGAGGGTTGCTCTGCGGGGCTAGCCGCGGCGCCCGATCGGGACGGCGCGCGAGCACGCTGGGTCAGTGCATCCTGCGCACTGGATCAGACTGGATCAGACTGGCTGAGGCTGGCCAAGGATGCTTCAGGGCGGTCCAGGGTGGTTCAGGGTATTACGGAGCGACTCATGCGGCAAGCGGGGCTGCGAACGTGGCAAGTGCCGCGTAGGCAGCGAAGCCGACGCCGGCTGCGACAACGAGAAAGCAGAGGACATTGTCGAGGCGGTTCGGATTGCTGTCTTGTTGGTGGTTCATGGTGTTCTCCGTTGGCGATGGCTGAGGTGGCGTCTTGAGTGGCTTGAATAAGGGGCTTGAATAAGGGGCTTGAAAAAGTGGCTTGTAGGTGGGTTGCAAGCAGGAGGCAATCAGTCCGCAATCAGGCAGCGAGGGGCGCGAAGGCCTGAGCGATGGCGCTAAATCCTGCGCAGCCGATGGTCGCAACGATCACCAGGATGGACAGGACGTTGTCGAGGCGCACGCTGTTGGACTTGTAAGAGGTGTTCATGGGGTTCTCCGTTGGGTTCTGGATCCCTGCGTCATTGCGTTGATCCGATGGCTCAACTATAGGGCGGGTGGACGCCGCAAACGAGTAAGGATTACCGCCCGCCACTGTGACCTATTTACACGGCAAGTCGCGCGTCGGAGCCGCAGCGGAGTTGGGTAGTTGCCTGTAGTAGAAGCCCGCGCAGGCCTGTCTTCTGGCTGCAGGTTGGCCGGACCTGAAGGAGACTCTGGCGAAGTTGTCCCGCGATCAGAAGGGCGGTGGGAATGCGACGGGAAGGCGGGCCGAAGGTGCGCGCGCATGCAGGCCCGATCTCCCCCGAGCCCTTGGAGCCGGCGTCGGTCGGGACGCTCTAGCCCGCCCCAAGCCGTGTCACGGTCGTCAGCACACCATAGGTGACTGAGAGCACGGCGATGACGATGACGATAACTGAAAGGATGTTCTCGAGGCGTTCGCTGCGGGGCTTGCTCTGGGGATCGAGGGGCTCGAAATCAAGTTGCATGGCGGCTCAGGCGGCAAGGGGCGCAACGACCGTGGCGAGCGCGGCGTAGCCTGCGAAGCCGACGCCAGCGGCGACCACAAGGAAGCACAGGACGTTGTCGATCCGGTTCGGGTTGATTTTCTCTGGGTTCTTCATGACGATCTCCGCGGTGGCTTGGATTCGAGCTGGGTGAGGGTGTTGGGACTTTGGAGCGTTGGATCGCGGGAGGGGATGAACCCGCAGCGCTCAGCAATAACTAGGCGGCGAGCGGCGCGAAGGCCTGGGCGATGGCGCCAAAACTCGCGCAGCCGATCGTGGCCGCGATCACCAGGATCGAGAGGACGTTATCGAGGCGGACGCTGCTGGCTTGGTAAGAGATGTGCATGGTGTTCTCCGTTGGGTTCTGGACCGTGGCTGAAGTGCGTTGATCCGATGACTCCACTTTACGGACAGAGCACCGGGCGCACGAGGAAGGATTACCGGGAGGGATGTGACTTATTCACACGGCGTCCCGGCCTGTCCCTCGCTTGGACGGCTTGAGCGCACCAGGCAGGAGCCGCACTGGGACGTCTGGGGGCGCTGGGAAACGGCGGACCCGGAGTTCGCCCTACGGCCACCTGACGTGGCGAACCGTTCATTCCTGGGGACAGTGGCTATGCTGGGTCACCCCGCCGCTGCAAGGCTGCCCCGTCGCTGACTCGTCCCTCGATTGGTGCGCTCACAATTTGATGGCGAGGACCCGGGCAGATCACCGGCTCTGAATGCGGTGCTTCCGAGCAAGACTCATGCGCGAGCTAGCGCGCATCCGAGCCCAGTACGCGCTTTGTGCTTCAGCCTATGGCTACACAGCCGCTCGGCCGTCTGTGGCTGCGCCCATGAGGGGCTACTGGAATCAAGGGCTAGTGCAATGGAGGGCCAACTCAACCGGGCCGCGAAGCCCATTGCCAGCACTCCAGAGTAAGTATTCAGCCGGCGAGCGGATAGCGCAGGCCAAAAAAAATCACAAGACTCGCACCGATTCCAATGGTCGCCATGATGGCGACCGCGAGCAGGTTCCCGAGTTCACCAGTCCGGGCTTTGCGCTTGTTCTCCGAGATATTCATGTGCTCTGAGGTGTCCATGTGTTTCTCCTTGGGGGTCAGGCAGTAAGGGGTGCGACGAACGTGGCCAGTGCCGCGTAGGCGGCGAAGCCGACGCCGGCTGCGACGACGAGAAAGCACAGGACATTGTCGAGGCGATTCGGATTGCTGTTCGGTTCATGGTTCATGGCGTTCTCCTGTTGCGAGCGGTTATCTTGGGTGGCGATCAGTCTGCAAAGAGGGGGCAAACAGGTGCGATCAGGCAGCCAGCGGCGCGAAGACCTGCGCGATGGCACTGAAGCCTGCGCAGCCGATACAGGCGGCGATCACGAGGATAGACAGGACGTTGTCGGTGCGGACCGGGCTGGCTTGGTAAGAGGTCTTCATGGCGCTTCTCCTTGAGGTTCTGGATCGCTGCGTCATTGCGTTGATCCGATGACTCCACTGTACGGAGGACAGGCCCCTGGAACGAGTACGGAATACCGCCCGGCGATGTGAACTATTCACATCGGTCGCCGGCAAGTACGTCGGTGCGACGTGGCCGCTGCCGGAGACCGCAATCACCCATCCGCGCAGCGCCGCGACCTTTTCCACGGTCCTTGCCCGCTACGTGCGGGAACTGAAGGTGATGACCTGGAGCGAGGCGATCCGCCGCTCGAGTCTGCCGCCGGCATCAAGGATGTGATCGTCAACGGCCAGTTCGTCATCCGCGAGCATGTACTGCAGGTGGACGCCCGACGCGGCAGGGCCGTATGCGCTCCGATCAGGAATTGAACGGGCGGCCGAGTTCTGCCCCGACTTGTTGCCGCGGCTGTCGCGGCGTTTTTTCGGGGGGCTTGGCGGCACGTGATGTGCAGAGGGACCCTGCGGCGTCGATGGCCTGCGCGGCGTGCTGGGGCGCCGCCTCGCCCGGTTGCACGTGGGCAAGACCCGCCCCGGCCAGCGCGCAGAGGGAGCTGAGCNNGAGGGCGCTGAGCAAGAGGGCGCGCGCAAGGATCGCGTTTCGCCTGAGTGGGGCCTGCGTGGAACTCATCTCAGACCCACAGCGTGAGAAGGATCGCTGCAAAGGGTCCCTGCAAAGGGTCCCCGCAAAGGGTCCCTGCAACGGGTCTCTACACAGGGTCTCGAGCCGGCGCCAGGATTTGAGGCGCCTCCAGCCGGGCTTCGCCGCGGCGTTCATGCTCAACGTCAGGGTGCTCGGGCCGACTAGGCAATGATGCGAGCGGCGAGATGGACCACGGTCGCGCAGCCGATCAGGCCGAGTGCTGCGCCAATCAGTCCGATCGAGAGGATTTTCTCGGTGCGCGGGGCGCTTTGGTGGGCAGGGGTAGCGAGAAGGGCATACATGGCAGGCTCCTGGTTCGGGTCGGTGGCGCTCAGTTCGGGTGAGTTCGCTTCGGCCGGCGGCGGTGTACGCGTGCGCTCCGGATGCCTTCACTATAGGCAAGGGCGACGTGGCTAGGGAGTGCAGTAGTTCCGCCTGCGATGTGAACTATTCACACCGGTGCCTGCGCGCCCGCCGTGGTTCAGGCAGAATGCCCGTCAAGCACGACGCGGTCGCTGACCCTGATGGCGCCTGTCCCCCTAGTTTTCGCTCCTATCGCACACGCCCTGATCGCATTCCCCCTGATCGCTTGCCCCTGATCGCTCGTCTCCCGAATACGGCCGACCGTGCCGTGGCACCGTTTGCTGACCCCCTGTGAGGAAATCCATCGCCCATCCCGCTCCGGCGCGTCTACCAGGACCCGCACCGCGGCTTGCCCTGGTCACGGGTGCGGGTAGTGCACAGGGCATCGGCTTTGCCAGCGCGCGCGCCCTGGGGCGCGCCGGCTACCGGCTCGCGATCACCTCGACCACCGCGCGCATCGAAGAGCGCGCCTCTGAACTTCGGGCGGAGGGATTTGAGGTGTGCGCCTGGATCGCCGATCTGACCCACGCCGAGGCGGTACGGGAAATGTTCGAGGCGATCGGTCCGGTGGCTGCGCTCGTCAACAATGCCGGTATGCAGAGCCTCGGGCAGGAGCCTTCCGATGCGTTGCTCGAGGACGTGACGCACCATGACTGGGATCTCGCCCTCGCTCAGAATGTCTCGACGGCCTTCTTTGTCACTCAGGCGGTGGTGCGCTCGATGAAGGAGGCCGGTTTTGGGCGGATCGTCAACGTCACCTCGACCACGGGCACGGTCGGTGCCATGGCCCGCCAGGCCCCGTATTCGGCGGCCAAGGCCGCGCTCACCGGCCTTACGCGCGCGCTCGCGCTCGAACTCGCCGCCTTCGGTGTGACCGTGAACGCCGTCGCCCCGGGCTGGATTGCGACGGCCTCGCAGACCGAAGCGGAGGCACGAGCCGGGCGCGCGAGTCCCATGGGCCGCTCCGGCACGCCCGAGGAGGTCGCCGCACTGATCGCGTTTCTGTGCACGCCCTTGGCGTCCTACATCACCGGCCAGCTCCTGGTGGTCGATGGCGGCAATTCGGTCATCGAGGACAAGGGCCGGCAGGGTGGATAGCCGGGTGGCCAGCTCCCGGAATCAGAGTGCGTCCTTGGGATCAGGACGAAAGCTCGGGACGAGGGGGTGCCTGCGCCCGAGCGGCGCTCGCGGCATCCGCTGCAGAGAGCTGCTCGTACATGTGACTCAGCACCCGGATAAAGCCCTCCAGGTCGCTGGCCGCGACCCCGGTCGTGGCCGCTTCGCGGAGCGCCGCGCCGATCTGACCGAGTTCATCGAGGATGCTCTGGGCCGGCGCCTTCAGGTAGAGGCAGCGCACACGCCGGTCGCGCAATGCGGTACGCCGCTCGATCCAGCCGTCGGCTTCCATGCGATCGAGAATGCGGCCGAGCGTCATCGGCTCGATGTCGCACAGCTCCGCGAGCCCGGCCTGGCTGATCCCTTGGTTGCGCGCCAGGTAGCCCAATGCCTTGCTCTCGGGCAGCGTGAAGCCAAGCGTCCCGGCCTCGCGCGCGAAGCCGCGCAGGTAGAGTCGGCTCACGTCGACCAGCAGATAACCGAAGTTGGGAGGCTCTTGCATGGCTGTTCGCCGGGGCCCTGGGTGGTCTTAGACGCTGCAGCGGGGGACGCTGCAGCGGCTGATCCGCCGACCAGAAAATCATATCATATGTTACTATTTTTCCCCTCGTGCGGCTCCAGCGTTCGGCCTCCGCGTGAGCAAGCGTGGCCCTGTCGCTCGAACGCTGCCGAAGGGTGGCCAGGGGTTTGCTTGCTCTGTCGGACCGGATGACTTCATTTTCCAAAAAGGCAAGAGACTCCATGAAGCTGTGCGCTTTCGCATCGGTACTGCGCGGGGTTGGCGTGTTGTGCGTGGGCACGGCGCTCGCCCTCATCACCAGTGGCTGCGAGAAGAAAGAGCCGCCGAAGGCGAGTGGGCCCGTCGAGGTCGGGGTTGTCACCCTGAAGGCACAGCCGATTCCGGTCAGCACCGAACTGCCGGGCCGGACCTCGGCCTACCTGACCGCCCAGGTCCGCGCGCGCGTGGATGGCATCGTCACCAAGCGCCTCTTCCAGGAGGGCGCGAACGTCAAGGCCGACCAGCTCCTGTTCCAGATCGATCCGGCCCCCTACGAGGCGAGTCTCGCCGCAGCGCGCGCGACGCTGCTAAAGGCGCGTGCGAACCTCGCCTCGACCCAGGCTCAGGCGGATCGCTACAAGATCCTGGTCGAGGGCAACGCGGTCAGCAAGCAGGACTACGACAACGCGGTCGCAAGCGCAGCCCAGGCGGCCGCCGACGTGGCGGCGGGCGTCGCGGCTGTGCAGACGGCCACCATCAACCTCGGCTATACCGAAGTGCGCTCCCCGATTGCCGGACGCATCGGCATCGCGCTCGTCACGCCAGGCGCCTACGTCCAGGCAAGCGCCGCGACGCTCCTTGCAACCGTGCAGCAGATCGAGCCGATCTACGTCGATCTGAACCAGTCGAGCGTGGAGGGCCTGCGCCTGCGCCGTGAGGTGGCGAGCGGCCAACTGAAGCTCGTCGGTCCGAATCAGGCCAAGGTCAGCCTCACTCTCGAAGACGGTACGACCTATCACGACACTGGAACGCTCGAGTTCACCGATATCACCGTCGACCAGGGCACCGGCACCGTCACGGTGCGCGCGCTCTTTCCGAACCCCGACCATGTGCTCCTGCCGGGCATGTTCGTCCGCGCCCGCATCGACGAGGGGGTCAACGACGCCGGGCTGCTCGTGCCGCAGATCGCCGTCACCCACGATCAGAAGGGGCAGGCCACTGCGCTCGTCGTGGCCGATGACAACAAGGCGGCCTTGCGCAACCTCGTCACCGGACGGACCCTCGGCGCGGACTGGGTGGTCCAGTCGGGGCTGAAACCGAATGACCGGGTGATCGTCGAAGGCCTGCAGCGGGTCCAGCCGGGCCAGGAGGTCAAGCCTGTGCCGGCCGCGGTCCCGGAAGGCCGCAGCGTGTCCGCAGGGATCGTGACGGGACCTGCGGGCCAGACGCAGCCCACCGCCGTGCCCGCGCACTGATTCGCACCGGACGCTGCCATGGTCAAGTTCTTCATCGAGCGGCCCATTTTTGCGATCGTGCTCGCCCTCATTCTCATGATGGCCGGCGCGCTTTCGATCTCGACCCTGCCGGTCGCCCAGTATCCGACGATCGCCCCGCCGTCGATCCAGATCCGCGCGACCTACCCGGGGGCCTCGGCCAAGACGGTCGAGAACACCGTGGTGCAGGTCATCGAGCAGCAAATGAACGGCCTCGACAACCTGCTTTACCTGTCCTCGACCAGTGACGACACGGGTCTCGCCCAGACCACCCTGACCTTCGCTGCAGGGACCGACCCGAACATTGCCCAGGTCCAGGTGGAGAACAAGCTGCAGCTGGCCACGCCGCTCCTGCCGCAGGCGGTGCAGCAGGCCGGCATCGGGGTCACCAAGTCGAGCAGCAGCTTTCTCATGATCATGGCGTTCGTCTCGACCGATGGCAGCATGACGCGCTACGACCTGACCAACTACATCGCCTCGCACATCCAGGATCCGGTCAGCCGGGTCAATGGTGTCGGAACGGTGACCCTGTTCGGGACCCAGTATGCGATCCGCATCTGGCTTGATCCGAACAAGCTGAACAGCTTTGGACTCACGCCCCTCGATGTGACGGCAGCGCTTGCGGCCCAGAACGTGCAGGTGGCGGCCGGTCAGCTGGGTGGTCTGCCCGCGGTGGGCGGCCAGCAGATCACGGCCGCCATCACCGAGGCCTCCCTGCTGCGCACGCCCGACGATTTCGGGGCGATTCTTCTGAAGGTCAATGCGAGCGGCTCGCAGGTCCGGGTGCGCGACGTGGCGCGCATCGAGCTCGGTGGCGAGAACTACAACACCGACACCAAGTTCAACGGCGCGCCGGCGGGAGGCTTTGCCATCCAGCTTGCCACCGGCGCCAATGCGCTGCAGACCGCAAAGGCGGTGCGGGCCAAGATCGAGCAGCTGTCGGCCAATTTTCCGCACGGCATGCAGGTGCGCTACGCCTACGACACGACACCGTTCGTGCAGCTGTCGATCGAGGAGGTCGTCAAGACCCTCTTCGAGGGCATCGTGCTGGTGTTCCTCGTCATGTACCTGTTCCTGCAGAACCTGCGCGCCACCCTCATTCCGACCATCGCCGTGCCGGTGGTCCTGCTCGGCACGTTCGGCGTCATGGCCGCGGCGGGCTTTTCGATCAACACGCTGACGATGTTCGGCCTCGTGCTCGCGATCGGCCTGCTGGTCGATGACGCGATCGTGGTTGTCGAGAACGTCGAGCGCGTCATCGCCGAGGAGGGGCTCTCGCCGCTGGCCGCGACCCAGAAGGCGATGAGCCAGATCACAGGTGCACTGGTGGGCGTGGCCCTCGTGCTCTCGGCGGTGTTCATCCCCTCGGCCTTCTCGGGCGGCTCGGTCGGGGCGATCTATCGCCAGTTCTCCTTGACGATCGTGGCCGCCATGACGCTCTCGGTGCTGGTGGCCCTGATCCTGACGCCGGCCCTGTGCGCGCTGATCCTCAAGCCCGTTGCCGGGGGTCATGTCGCGCGGCGCGGCTTTTTTGGCTGGTTCAACCGCGGTTTCGAGCGCAGTCGTGGCCTCTATCACGGAGCGGTCCAGCATGTCATCTCGCGGGCGCGGCGCTGGTTCATCGTGTATGCGCTCATCATCGCCGGGGTGGTGCTCCTTTTCCTGAAGATGCCGACCTCGTTTCTGCCTGACGAGGACCAGGGCACCTTCTTCATCCAGGTGCAAACGCCGGTCGGATCGACCCAGGGCCGCACCCAGGCCGCCCTCGATGACGTCGCGAACTACCTGTTCGACAAGGAAAGCGCGTCGGTCGATGGCGCCCTTGAGGTGACGGGCTTTAATTTCGCCGGCCGCGGGCAGAACTCCGGACTTCTGTTCGTGCGCCTGAAGGATTGGAGCGTGCGCGGCAGCAGCGACCTGAAGGTGCAGGCGCTGATCCAGCGTCTGTCGCGCCAGTTCGGCACCTACAAGGAAGCGAACGTGATTCCGATCAATCCGCCGCCAATACCCGAACTCGGGACGGCGGCGGGATTCGACTTCGAGCTTGAGGACCAGGCTGGGCTGGGCCATGAACAGCTCATGGCCGCGCGCAACGACCTGCTGAAGCTGGCGCGCGCTGACCCGGAACTCGCCCTCGTGCGGCCCAACGGGCTGAACGACACCCCCCAGTTCCAGGTCAGCGTCGACCGCGAGAAGGCGAGCGCGCTCGGACTGAATCTGGCCGCCATCGATCAGACCTTCTCGATCGCCTGGGCCTCTCAGTACGTCAACAACTTCCTCGACGTGGACAACCGCATCAAGAAGGTCTACGTCCAGGTGGATGCGCCGTTTCGCATGAACCCCGACGATCTGGGTCTCTACTACGTGCGCAACGCCACGGGCGGCATGGTGCCCTTCACCGCGTTCACCCAGACCCGGTGGCTCTATGGGTCGCCCAAGCTTGAGCGCTACAACGGCATCTCAGCGCTCGAGATCCAGGGCCAGGCGGCACCCGGCAAGAGTTCCGGCGAGGCGATGAACGAGTTCCAGAAGCTCGCCGAAAAGCTGCCGCGCGGCATCGGCTTCGAATGGACCGGTCTGTCCTACCAGGAGCGCCTGTCGGGCTCCCAGGCACCGTTCCTTTATGCCATCTCGGTGCTGGTGGTGTTTCTGAGCCTGGCTGCGCTCTACGAAAGCTGGTCGATCCCGTTCTCGGTGATCCTGGTGGTGCCGCTTGGCGTCGTGGGCGCCCTCCTCGCCGCGAACCTGCGCGGCCTGTCGAATGACGTGTACTTCCAGGTCGGCCTCCTGACGACCGTCGGTCTGTCGGCGAAGAACGCGATCCTGATCGTCGAGTTCGCGCGCGAGCTGCAGGCGCAGGGCATGACCGCGATCGCGGCGGCCATCGAGGCGGCGCGCCTGAGGCTGCGGCCGATCCTCATGACGTCGATGGCTTTCGTCCTGGGCGTCTTGCCGCTTGCGATCAGCAATGGCGCGGGCTCTGGCAGCCAGCATGCGATCGGTACCGGCGTGATCGGCGGCATGCTGACGGCGACCTTTCTGGCCATCTTCATGATCCCGATGTTCTTTGTCGTGATCGTCGAGCGCTTTGGCCGCAGCCAGGCCAAGGGCGGCGCGGCCGATCGGGCTGATCCGGCGGGTCCGGCGGGTCCGGCCACGCATGGGGAGGAGAGCTGATGGCGGCTGCGCATTCGGGTCGTGGCGCCGTTCACGGGCGTTATCGGCGGGCCCGGCGGGGGCGCGCTCTGGCGGCCGTCGTCCTCCTTGGCGCGGGCGCCTGCACTCTCGAGCCCCACTATGAGCGCCCCGCGCTGCCAGTGGCGAGCGCCTATCCGACAGGCCCCGCCTACACTTCGAGCGCGCCCGTGCAAAGCATAGCGGCATCGCCGCCCACCGCGGGCGGCACGCCTGCGCCCGAGCTCGGCTGGCGCGACGTTTTGCAGGACCCACGCCTGCAGCGCCTGGTCGAGATGGCTCTGGCCAACAACCGCGACCTGCGCATCGCCGTCCTGAACGTCGAGACGGCGCGCGCCCAGTACGGTATCCAGCGCTCGGCCCTCTTGCCCACGCTCGCCGCCAACGGTGCGGCGGCGCGGGGTCGTGGCAGCCTCTCCCTCTTCGAGCCGGGCTCCTCGGTCAAGGACAACTACGAGGCCTATCTGTCGGTGAGTTGGACGCTCGACTTCTTCGGGCGTGTGCGCAGCCTCGAGAAGTCCGCGCTCGAGAACTATCTGGCCACCGCCCAGGCGCGCAAGGCGAGCGAGATCCTGCTCATCTCCGAGGTCGCCAACCAGTACCTGACGTTGCTCGCGGCCGACGAGGCCCTGCGGGTGACCGATGGGTCGCTTGGCATCGCGCGCGAATCGACGCGCATCGCGCAGCTGAAGTTCGATACCGGTAGTGGCTCGGAGCTCGACCTGCGCGAGGCCCAAGGTTCGCTTGAACAGGCGCTGGCACAGGATTCCGCCGAGCGGCGCGCTCGGGCCCAGGCCGAGAATGCGCTCGTGCTGCTGATCGGTGCTCCCTTGCCTGCCGATCTGCCCGCCGGACTGCCTCTGCAGGGACAGCATTTGATGCTGGATATTCCGGCGGGTCTGCCCTCGGAGCTGCTGGCGCGCCGTCCGGACGTCATCGCGGCGGAGGATCAGCTGCTCGCGGCGAACGCCAATATCGGTGCGGCGCGGGCGGCGTTTTTCCCGGCGATCTCGCTCACCGGTGCGTTGGGTTCGGTGAGCCCGGTGCTCAGGCAGCTGTTCCAGTCCGGGAGCGGGGCCTGGGGTGTCGAGCCCACCGCGACGCTGCCCCTTTTCACGGGCGGTTTGAACAGCGCCAATCTTGAGGCCGCGCGCGCGCAGCGCGGCATCGCGGTGGCCCAGTACGAGAAGACCGTGCAGACCGCATTCCGGGAGGTTGCAGACGGGCTCGCCGCGCGCGCCACCTACGAGGACCAGGCGGCAGCCGAGGAGCGGCTCGTCGCGCTCGAGGAGCGCAGGCTCGCGCTCTCGCAGATGCGCTACAAGAATGGTGTCGACAGCTACCTGACGTTGCTCGAGGCCCAGACCGATCTGAACAACGCCCAGCTGGCGCGCGTGAATGTAAGCCTCGAGCGCCTGACGAACCTCGTGACGCTCTATCAGGATCTGGGGGGTGGCTGGATTGAGCGGAAGGGCGACGCACCGCGCACCAGCGACACTCCGCCTTAGGCGTACCGCCTAAGCAGACTTTGCGCCCGCCTGACGCACTGCCTGCTAGCGCACATCGCGCCGGCGCGGATCGGCATAAAATGCTGGGGCCCGGTGCATCGCGGCACCGGGGTAAGGGGGCTCGCGTGAGCCTGGAGGCGGTTGCAGTGGCCGATGAGACGCTCGTGCGCTGGACGGAGAAGGATACTGCCCACGAAGCACTCTGGCACGCCGAGGGCGGCCTTCCAGCTCCCCGGCGCATCGAACTCGCCGACGATCGCACCACGGCCGACGCGGCCTTCCGGCTCGCTTCCCAGGGTACGGCACTCTTGTGGCGCGGTGATTTCCAGAACGCGAGGCAACTCCTCAATGCGCTCGCGCGCCGCATCGACCGCAAGCCGGCCAAGGCCGGGGTGGCGCCCGCCACGCTCGCCGACAGCTTCCACCTGCACCGGCAGGCGCAGTCCCAGCGCGCGCGTATCCTCGCCATGCTGCTCATCCCCTTTGAGGCCGACTACACGATCCCGCTGCGCCGCGCGCCCGACGTGCGCCTCGCCTGCCTTGAAGCCTTCGGCCCGGCGGGTGGTGCGACGCTCATCTCGCTGCGTGAACTCCTGGGCGCGATCGGTGCCTACGAGTGGCGCAAGAAGGGGGTCGAAGTCGAGGCCCTCGGCGCGCGCGTGCATCCCTTCTACGGCGTGTTCGCGCCGGTGCGCGGTGAGTATGTGGGCCTCGTCGCCCAGGCGCCCTTGCCGCCGGGGGCTCTTGCATTCGACATTGGCACGGGAACCGGAGTACTTGCGGCCGTGCTGGCCAAGCGCGGGCTGGCGCGCGTCATCGCCACCGACCAGGATGACCGCGCACTGGCCTGCGCGCGTCTGAACATCGAGCAGCTGGGCTATGCGCGCCAGATCGAGGTCCAGCAGGCAGACCTGTTTCCCGAAGGCCGGGCCCCGCTCATCGTCTGCAACCCACCCTGGATCCCGGCGCGACCGAGTTCGCCGATCGAGCGGGCGATCTACGACCCGCAAAGCCGCATGCTCATGGGATTTCTGGCCGGTCTTGCCGAACACCTCGAGCCGGGCGGTGAGGGCTGGCTCATCCTCTCGGACATCGCCGAGCACCTCGGGCTGCGTACGCGCGCCGAGCTCGAGGTGGCGATCGCCGCGGCCGGACTTAGGGTCAGCGGCCGCAGCGACGCCAAGCCCGTCCATCCCAAGGCCTTCGATGCGAGCGATCCCCTCTATGCTGCGCGGCGCGCCGAGACGACCTCGCTGTGGCGCCTGGCCCACGCCTTGACGTAACACTCATCGGCGTGAGGCGCCCTGCGGGGGCTCCACGCTCAGGGCGCCACCGAGCGGCAGATCCTCGATCGGCTGGGAGCGTCGCACCCCTGCCAGCGCGCTGGCGAGCGCACCGCGCGATGGCTTCATGATGGCGTAGACTGTGGGCGCCGCGGGGCGGTGCACGGCTGGTGGCGGCGCGTACCCCGACACACGAGGAGTTCCGATGAGTCGCAGCATTCTCGACGAAGAGCACATCCATCCCGCAATCCGTGCCGTGATCTCAGCCAGCAACGCCGACATCGTGGCCGAGGTCAAGAGTGCGCTCGCAGCAAACAGCGTGGTGGTCGTCGGGATGGGGCAGAATCCCTTTCCCCGCAAGGCCAAAAAGGCGCTTGATGCGGCGGGAATCGCCTATACCTATCTCGAATATGGCAACTACTTCTCGGGCTGGCGGCGCCGCACTGCCCTGAAGATGTGGACCGGCTGGCCCACCCTGCCGATGATTTTCGTGAAGGGGGTCTTAATCGGTGGGGCTGATGACCTGGCCAAGCTTCTGGCGAGCGGGGAGTTGGCGCAAAGACTTGCTGGTTGAGGCCAGCGAGTCAGGGGCACTCTGGGCCCGCTTCGCGTGGCACAAAGATCAGGGGTAGTGGTTTCATGAAGCTTTCGGTTCTCGATCAATCCACCTCGGCCAAGGGCACATCGGCCGACCAGGCCATCCGTGACTCGCTGGCGCTGGCAGGGTTGTGTGATCGGCTCGGCTATCACCGCTACTGGGTCTCCGAGCACCACAACAGCGAGAGCATCGTCGGCAGCGCGCCCGAGGTGCTGATGGCGGCCATCGCCGCAACCACCGTGCGCATCCGGGTCGGCAGCGCCGGAGTGATGCTGCCGCACTACTCGGCACTGAAGGTCGCAGAACAGTTTCGCGTCCTCGAGGCGCTCGCACCGGGCCGCATCGACCTCGGACTTGGCCGTGCCCCGGGGTCGGACCGGCTGACCTCGATGGCGCTGAACCCGTACTCGAATGCCGCCGAGGAGTTTCCGCAGCAGGTCCAGGATCTGGGCGCCTGGCTTGCCGGTGAGCCGCTTGCTCCCGAGCACCCGTTTCGCCTCATCAAGGCTCAGCCTCAGGGACCGAGCTCCCCCGAGATCTGGATCCTCGGCAGCTCCGACTACGGGGCCCAGCTTGCCGCCCATTTCGGGCTGCCCTATGCCTATGCCTACTTCTTCACCGAGGGGCGCGGCGTCGAGGAGGCCTTGGCCCTTTACCGGCGCAACTACCGGCCAAGCGCCCGCCATCCGAAGCCCCAGGCGACCGTCTGCGTGTGGGCGCTCGCAGCCGACACCGAGGCCGAGGCGCGCCGACAGCTCATGACTCGCGAGTTCTGGCGTGTGGGTTTTGAGAAGGGCATCCGGGGCCAGCTCGTCGATCCCGAAGAGGCCCGGGTCCACCCCTACTCGCGCGCCGAGGAGGCCACCGTTGCGACCCTGCGCGAAAAGGCGCTGGTCGGCACCGCCGACCAGGTCAAGGAGCGCCTCAATGCCCTGGCAGCCCGGCTTGATCTTGACGAGCTGGTGGTCGTCACCTGGACTTTCGGGACCGCGGCCCGGCACCGCTCCTACGAGCTTCTTGCCAAGGCGTTCGAACTCACCCCCGCCTAGGTCTTGCCGGCGGTCCCCAGTGCCAGCCGGCACGCCCTGACAAGCGCAAGGAAGCCCTCCATGTCGTAGTCCTCGCCGTGACTGTGACCGGTGCGCACGATGACCAGATGCTCGGAGGGGATGATCGCGATGCGCTGACCGAGATTGCCTGAGGCGAAGAAGGCCTCGGCCGGCAGGCCCAGCCGGATCCGGGCCAGCGCATGCGGGTGCTGGCCTTGATTGGTCCAGAAGCCTGCGCCGTAGTCGGTATCGAGGGTCGGTGTTGCCGACCAGCGCGCCCAGCCGGGGGGCAGGATCCGGCGCCCGCCGACCATTCCGTCCTCGGCGTAGAGCCAGCCCAGGCGCGCCCAGTCGCGCGCGCTGGCCAGCATGTAGTGGGCACCGATGGGTGTGCCGCTTGCATCCATCTCGAGTGTCACGTGCTCCATGCCAAGCGGTGCAAAGAGCTCATGGCGCGCAAACTCCTGCACGGCCTGGCCGGTGCCGCCGACGGCGTCGCGCACCACGCGGGCCACCAGGTGCGTGCTGGCGCTGCTGTAGTGCCAGCGCGTACCGGGTGCGGCGATCGGCCGGGCACGCTCGGCGTAGGCGGCCATGTCGGGTTCCACATAGAACATGAGGTTCGAGGGGTCGAAGCCGGAGCCGGTTTCATCCAGATCGAGGCCACTGTCCATGCGCATCAGTTGTTCGAGCGTGATCGCGCGGCGCGGATCGGTGGCATCGCTCCAGGCATCGATCGGCGCACGGGCCTCGACCGCCAGACGTCCCTGCCGTACCAGGATGCCGACGAGGGCATTGGTGACTGATTTCGTCATGGAGAATCCGAGTATCGGCGTGTCGGGGCCATAGCCCGGCGCGTAGCGCTCGGCGACAATCCGGCCGGCGTGGAGGACGACCACGGCGGTGGTCCAGCGCTTCGGGCCGACGCCGGGTTCGGCAAAGGCCGCATCCAGGGCCTGCTTGAGTCCGGGGTCGGCTGTCTCAACCGGGCTTGAAGTTGCGCTCGGAGCCGGGTTCGCAGCCGCGTTCAGAGCAGGAGTCGGGGCCTGGTCTGCGGTGGGACCGGGCAGTGGGGCGGGNNCGTCGAAGAGCACGCAGCCAAAGCCCTGGCGGAACGCGGCCCGGCTCTCAAGGATGCCATGGAAGGACGCGCGCACGGCTTGTGCGGGACGGTCCACAGTCCAGGTCATGAGGGGCGCGACGACCCGAAAACCTGGTCGGGGCGCGAGGCTTTCCCGGAAGATCCGCGTGGGATCCAGATGCGCGACGAAGGTCTCAGAGCACAGGTCGTGCGCGGCGCTACCGGTCGCGACCCGCAGCGCCTTGTCGGGCCGAAACACCAGGCACGCAAGGCACGCAAGGACGACCAGCACCAGGAGCGGGATGAGGCGCACGGAGCGCTGGATGTTCATGGGAAAAAGTTCGCTCCGAGTCCTTTGCGTTCTTCTGCGTCCTTGCGGGCCTCTGGATACTTTGCTCCCAGGTCGCAGGGGCGCTCATTGTAGCGGCTCTTTGTAGCGGTTCTTCGGTGCGGCGCTTTGAGATCACTTAGCGCCACGCTCGCTGGCTCCCGCTTGCGCGTTGTAGTGCAGCCCCCCATGCCAGGCGTTGCATTGGGCTATGCACCGGGGCAAGACGCGGCACGCGGGGGTAGAAACCCTCCCCGGGCGCGTACACGCCGTGCCACAAAGGGCTTGAGATTTGAAGGACAGGCACGACTTAGGTTGAACCATTGCCAATGCTCCCTTAACGTGAGCCGAAAGACCGCCATGAACGCGACCTCCACCCCAACCCCCCACATCCAGAGCCTGACCGCCCTAAAGCAGCTGATCTCGGTCTTCGAGATGCTCGACGCGAGCGCCGAGTGCGTCGATGCGGACCAGTTCAAACTGGTGGCCGAGCGACTCGCCGAGGCACTTCGGGTGGCCGGGGCGAGCAGCGCCGTGCGGCAGCTGGTGCGCACTTCACCCGCCGCGGCTGAAATCTACGAGAACCTGCAGTACGAGCAGGCTGGCTTGTGCCTCGCGCCGCTGGACCTCGCCACCGCCTACGAACTGAAGGCGCGGCAGGTCATCGAGCGGGCGCGCGGCGAACCGGCTGAGAGCTAGGACGAGAAGGATTGTTAGTCGCTCCGGCCGGAGCTTGAGCAGCTGCTGATTCGTCCGCTCGGGTCAGGGGTCCCAGCGAGCCCCCGGCCGTGGAGGACGGTGCCCGTGGCTACTGCGGCCCTGAGGGCCCGGAAAGCCCGGAAGGATTGGAAGGCCCCGCGGGCGATTCGGGGCACAATACCAACTCGCACACCCTTCCATAGGTTCCTCCATGCTGTCTTTCGTCGTGCCGGCTCATGACGAGCAGGCCACGATCGGGGCGGTAGTCGCCGCCATCGATTCTGCCGCCCGGTCGGCCGGTGTCGAATTCGAGGTGATTGTTGTCGACGACTCGTCGACCGATGCCACGGCCGTGCTTGCAGAGGCTGCCGGCGCCCGCGTCGTACCGGTCGCGCTGCGGCAGATCTCAGCGGTGCGCAATGCTGGAGCGGCAGAGGCGAAGGGGACCGTGCTCGTCTTTGTTGATGCGGACACCCTCATCAACGCCAAGGTGGTGGCGGGACTCGTGTCCGCCATCGGGCAGGGCGCGATCGGTGGCGGCTCGGCAATCCGGTTTGACCTGCCTCATCCGCGCTGGGTGGACTGGGTGATGCCGCCTGCGCTCTGGCTCGGGCGTCGTGCGCGACTTGCCGCCGGCTGCTTCCTGTTTTGCGACGCGCGCGTATTTCGCGCAGTCGGCGGCTTTAGCGAGGAAGTGTTCGCGGGCGAGGAGATCCTCCTGTCCCGGCGACTGCACCGGGAGGGGGAGTTCGTGATCCTCCCTGAACCGGTCGAGACTTCCGCCCGCAAGCTGCGCACCTACTCCTCCTGGCAGCTGATGGCCCTGGTGTTGCGCATACTCGCCGCCGGCCACCGTGGGCTGCGCGAACGTCAGGGTCTGGGCCTGTGGTACGGACCCCGCCGCGCCGACACCGAGCGGCGTGAGTAGACAGCGACCCCCTCTACCAGCCTCGTTACCNNGTTACCAGCCCCCCGAGCCCGGTTCGCCCTTGAAGGGTCCGACCAGCTCGCTCGTGATCCAGCCCCCGTAGAACCTGCCCGGCTGAGGGCGTACCCGCTCACCTGCCACTTCGCATTCCAGCCGGCTTGGATAGAACGAGACGTGATCGCGGATCGCCTCCATTCCGGTCAGAGGTTCCGGATAGGACCAGGCGGCTGCCTCGAGCAGCGCGCCCGCGGCGAGAACGTTGAAGTATCGGGCCTCACCCTTCCATTCGCAGCGCGAGCCGCCCGGGCCGGGGCGCAGGCAGTTGCGATCGATATCAGCAACAGGCAGGTAGAACGTCGGCGGGCTCGCGGTCTCGAGGACCCGAAGGGCACTGTTGGTGCGGGCAATCTCAACGCCTCCCAGCCGGACCACGACCAGGCGCGCATCGGGCACGACGCGGGGTGGGCGTGGATAGTCCCACACCGATTCCTGGCCGGCCGCGGGCGCGACGGCGAACGGCGGCCGTTCACTGCCGGTATAGCGCCAGTGTGCACGGCCGGACAACGCCCATGCGGGCAGTTCAGCTGACTTTGCGATCATCGCTTGTAGTCCCCGTTCATAACCCCACCGCGGCTCGCGCCGCGGGCATAGTCCCCCACGGTGACGTCGCCCGGGCGCAGCGCGTGGCGAGCGTCAGCGGGGTGCCGTTCGCTACTTCTCCTCATGTTCCTTGTTACCCGGACGAGCGGGGGCCTTCTGGGGCTCAGCCGGGTGTGCCGCTGGCGCTGGATGCGGCGCTGGAGGCGGTGCCGGATGAGGCGGTGGCGGCGGAGCCGGATGGGGAGCCGGATGGGGAGCCGGACGGGCAGCCGCCTCCGGGACCGGATGCGGTGCCGGCGCGGGTGGGCGCGGCGGGGTCGCCGGGCGCGTCGGCTCGACGGCGCGCGGGGCGGGCGTGAGCGGTCGCGGCGGCGGTGTGGCCGCGTGCGCTGCGGGTGCCGGTGCCGGGTGGGGCGTGACCGGGACGGGGTGCGGGGTCGAGTGTGCCGAAGGTGCCGAAGGTGCTCTTGGAGGTGTCGTCGGACGCACCGGCTCGAGAGCCTTGGGACCGGCTGCGGGTGTGACTGCCGCCGGCCGTGCAGCCTCGGCTGCACGTGGGCCCGTCAGTCCCGCCGGCACCACGGCACGAACCGGCTGGGGCGCGGGTAGCGCCAGCGGTGGCCGGGACGGGGTGTAGGTCGGGATCGGCTTTGATAACGCAGGTTGCGGGGCGACCACCTTGACCACTGCGGGCAGCGCGGCCGCACGCGCAGCCTGTGCGGGTACTGCAGCATTGAATGCAGCGTGGGTCGCGGTCGCCCCCGGTGGTGCCGTGATCGTGACGTTCCTGTTGATGTTCGTGATGTTGGTGACGTTCGTGGTGTTGGTGATGTTCGTGATGCGCATGCCGTTGTTGATGATCGGTGGCGCGCTCGTCACGACCGCGGGCGCCGTGCCGATGGGTGCCGGCACCACGAGTCCGCGACGCGATCCCGGGGGCGCCGGGACGAAGACGCCAGGCGGCCCGAAGATACGTGGCCCCAGGATCACACCTGCGGCAACGACTCCTACGGCGATGGCGACGCCCACCCGCGGCGGGTCGAAGTGAAACCCGGGTTGGTGCCAGAAGCCCGGAATGAAGACCACCCGGTCGTCGCGATGCTCATAATAGGGGGGCTCCCAGCCATAGTCGGGCCGGGGTGGCCGATCCCAGCGGCCGCGTGCCCAGACCCACTGTCCTTCCCAGACCCAGTAGCCTCCGGTCCAGACCGCGTCCTCATAGGGCGGGGGCGGCGGGACGTCCACCAGCATTGGCGGGGGCGCGGAGTCGACTTCGATGGGTTCGGGTTCCGAATCCGGCGGATCCACGTAGGCGCTCACCACCGGCAGGGGTTCGGGTTCCTCGTACTCGTCAGAGTCATAGTTGATATTGGCGCTGGCAACCGGGGGTGGGCTATAGGCTGGGGCGGGCGCAGGCGCGGGTGCGGGTGCGGGTTCCGGGGCTGCGGCCACGGGGGCCGGCGCAGGTTCCGGCGCGGCTGAGACGGGCGGTGGCGCAGGCGCGGGCTGGGGCGGTGCTTTCGAATCGCAGCCAGCCAGCAGTACCGCGATGGCAATGGCGGACAGGTGCGTCGGGAAGGTTTTCGGTGGTGGGCGCAAGGCAATATCCTTGGGGGGAGGAAAGAAAGACGCCCGGCCTGGGGTCGGGCGCGTCGGGCGGCTGACGGGGGGGCTACGTCGCTTGGCAGTTCACCCCTCGTTAATGGGGGGGCGCTTCACATCAGACCCCGCCCGGACAACAAGGTTGCGCAATCCGGCACCCTTTTTCTTGAGAGCCCTGGACGGCTGCCTCGGCAGATCGGCCAGGCCAGGGAGGAGGTCCGCTTCATGAGTCCGCTTCGTTGGTCCGCCTTTGTACCGCCTTGCGCCCGAAAAATCAAACCCGGCCTCGCGCGGGCCGGCCCTCCCCCTGGTCCCTCAGGTCCCTCAGGTCCATTCGGTCGTTTCGTCGCTTTTCGACTCGGATGGACAGTGCAGCCAGCCCAGGTGCCCAACCCCTCATTTCTTGCCGGATTGATGGCCCTGTTACCGAACAGCGTCGTAAAG
>PLEY01000116.1 GCA_003136595.1 Burkholderiales bacterium | reverse complement strand
ATCCTCGTGTGACAGGCGGAGTCCTCCAGCAGGGCTGCGAGAGCCGACTGGGCTTCGCGCAGACTTTCGATCACGGGACTGTTCATGGTATTTGTCCGGGGCTTGGCGGTCAGTCCTACAGGCACGCTTCGATCCATCCTGCGAGCGCTGCATACGGCCCGGCGGAGGCATTCGTTCCCTAGCGGTGTGACAGGTGCTGGCGTTTAGGATTCGCTCGGCCTGGACGGAGCAAAAATTCCAGATCGCGGCGACCGCGCGGGTCAGGAANNCAGAACGAGGCCAGAAAGGAGCCAGAAAGAGTTGCATGGTACCGCAAACCGGGAGCCGGCGAGGAAGGGGGCTGGCGTTGAGGTCTGGCAACGTGGTCTGCCCGCGGGGCTGCGCGGCCGGGCTGCCAGTGTGCGCTAACTCACCAGGCGGGTCTTGGCGAGCGGCGGGTTTTTGGCGAAGTAGCGCTTGATGCCTTTGACGATCGCGTCGGCCATGTGGTCCTGATAGGCCTCGTCGTTGAGCCGACGTTCCTCGTCCGGATTGCTGATGAAGGCCGTCTCGATCAGGATCGAGGGGATGTCGGGGGCCTTTAGCACGGCAAATCCGGCCTGCTCGACCGAGTCCTTGTGCAGTCGGTTGACGCCGCCGATTTCGTGCAGCACGGCGTTGCCGAGCTTCAGGCTGTCGTTGATCTGGGCCGTGGTCGAGAGGTCAAGCAGAACTCGGGCAAGCTGCTGATCGCGCACATTGATGTTCGCACCACCGATGAGATCGGCGTCGTTTTCCTTGTTGGCGAGCCAGCGCGCGGCCGTGCTCGAGGCGCCGCGCTCGGAGAGCGCGAATACCGACGAGCCGTGTGCATCTGAATTGACGAAGGCATCGGCGTGTATCGACACGAACAGGTCAGCCTGGACACGCCGCGCCTTCTGCACCCGGACGTTGAGCGGCACGAAGTAGTCAGAATCGCGCGTCATCATGCACCGCATGTTGCCCTCGGCATCAATCTTGGCCCGTACCCGCTGGGCGATGGAGAGGGCAACGAACTTCTCATGCGTGCCGCCGGCGCCGGTGGCTCCAGGATCTTCGCCACCATGGCCGGGATCGAGGGCGATCGTGATCATGCGCGCGACTCCGGCACTGCCAGGCTTCATGCTCGTCTCGGTGCTGCGCTCCGTAGCTCGATCGGCGCTGTGGTCCGTGGGCGCCATGCCGCGCGACTCGGGAACGGGCTCCCCCGCCTGCGCGCTCGCCGCATCGGGGGATGGCGTAGCGCCTCCGGGCGTGCCTTGCGGGCCGCGCTCGTCAAGCAGAGCCATGAGTGGATCGGCGGCCTGCTCGGGGTAGAGGTCAAACACCAGCCGGTAGCGGTACTCGCCCACCGGGGGCAGGCTGAACACCTGGGGATTGACCCGGGCTTTCAGATCGAAGACGATGCGCACCACCGAGGGGCGATTCTGTCCGACGCGCACCTGCTGGATATAGGGATCGTTCGGCTGGACCTTGGCCACCAGATCGCGCAGGGCGGTATCGACCGTGAGCCCCTGGATATCGACGACCAGACGGTCTGGGCCTTCCACGAGAAAATGACTCGCCTCAAGCGGTCGGTCGGTCTCGATGGTCACCCGGCTGTAGTCGGCGGCGGGCCACACCCGCACGGCGACGATGGTGTGGGCGAGCGCGCGGCCGGGGATGAGTGCAGAGAACGACAGACACGCGCTGCTCGTGGTGGCCAGCGCCCCTAGGCTCGAACCGAGGAAACGGCGGCGGCTAGGCACGCGCTCCCCGTAGCGCCAAAAGCCTCGAGTAGCGCGCGTCGCGACGGGCCGGCGACTTCAAGGCTGATGCGAAGATCAGGCGCGGGCCAGTGCTCGGAGAGTGCCGCCCTTTCCGGCCACTCGACGAGGCACAGGGACTGCCCATCAAAGTATTCGCGAAATCCCGCATCCAGCCATTCCCTGGGGTCTGTGAATCGATAAAAATCAAAGTGATAGCAGTATAAGCTCAAGTTTTGTCTAATATCAAGATCCGTGGGGATCTGTACCACATAGGGCTCGAGCAGAGTGAAGGTCGGGCTCTTGATCCGCCCTGTGACGCCAAGCCCGCGCAGCACGGCTCGGGCAAGGCTGGTCTTGCCGGCACCGAGGTCTCCCGAAAGATGCACGGTCAGACCGCGCCGGGCCCCCCGGATCCACGCGGCGATCCGCCCTCCCAGGGCATCGGTTGCGGCCGCGTCGGGCAGCAGGAGGACGGCCGTGGCCTGCGGAGCAGGGCCGGCCTTAGGCATACAATCCTGCCCTATGAACATGGCGCCGCGACGCACCCCTAGCGCATCGGAGCAGACCGCATTGGCGCATGACATCCGGCGCTGGGCCGCAGAACTCGGCTTTGCCCGGGTGGGCATCGCGGACATCGATTTGTCGGCAGCCGAGCCCGGCCTTCTCAAATGGCTTGCGCAGGGTTTCCATGGCGAGATGGATTATATGGCCCGCCACGCGCTCTTGCGTGCACGGCCCGAGCTGCTCGTCCCCGGCACGGTCAGCGTCCTGGCCGTCGCCATGGATTATCTGCCTGCTGACAACGCCGACTGGATCGGGGCGGAATGGAAGGCCCTCGAGGATCCCGGGCGTGCCCATATCTCCCTGTATGCCCGTGGTCGCGACTATCACAAGGTCCTGCGTGCGCGCCTAAAGCGCCTGGCCGAGCGCGTCGGTGACGCGGTCGGACCCTTTGGTTATCGGGTGTTCACGGACTCGGCGCCCGTGCTCGAGGTCGAGCTTGCAACCAAGGCCGGCCTCGGCTGGCGCGGCAAGCACACCCTGCTCCTCGCGCGCGAGGCGGGTTCCATGTTTTTTCTGGGTGAGATCTTTCTCGATTTTCCGCTGCCCCCGGACCGCCCCCGCACTGAGCACTGCGGACAGTGCACGCGCTGCCTCGAAGTCTGTCCAACTCAGGCCATTGTCGCGCCCTATCGCCTCGATGCGAGGCGTTGCATCTCCTATCTCACCATCGAGCTTCGGGGCAGTATCCCGGAGGATCTGCGCCCGCTCATCGGCAACCGGATCTACGGCTGCGACGACTGCCAGCTGGTCTGCCCCTGGAACAAGTACGCCCAAGCCACCCGCGTCGACGCATTTCGCTCGCGGGGCCTGGAGCAGGAGGACCTCGCTGTGGTGTTCGCCTGGGACGAGGCGCGCTTTCTCGAGGCGACGCAAGCGAGTCCCATCCGGCGCATCGGCCACGAGCGCTGGCTGCGCAACGTCGCGGTCGCGCTTGGCAATGCCTTGGCTCGCCCGTTGTCCGCGGCGCGTCGCGCGAATTTCCTCTCGGCGTTATCCGCACGGCGCTCCGATCCGTCTGCGCTGGTTCGCGAACATGTCCAGTGGGCGCTTGCCCAGCGCCCACCCGCCTGCTGACCAGAGCGGCGCGCATTCCCCTTCGTGGGCGCTGAGCGCCAGGAAGGGGGCTAGCGGCGCCCTGGGAAGCGTGTGGACTAGCCACACCTCGCGTGATAGCGTCCAGTATGAGCGGGGGCCTCGGGCCCAGACCCTCGACAGCAGCCTTGCGGCTGGATTGCGGCAACGTTGCGCGACGCTGTAATGGATATGTTTGGGGATTGGTTTGGGGATTGGTTTCAGGTAGGGGCGGGGCGCCCCCGAACCGGGGTTCGGGGTGGCATAACGCCAACGCCCACGCCTCTGGAGACGACGCTTAGCCGCGGCGCGCCAAAGCGCCCCACGCTCTGGTCGCAGAAGCAGGAGACCCTCACTACAAGGGCGCAAGCCGTTAAGTGGCGGGAGACTTCATAGAATAGGGACCATGAACCTTCCGGACCCCAGCCTGCGCGCCATCGACGCGTTTTGCGATGCCCTGTGGCTGGAGGATGGGCTCGCGAAGAATACCCTCGAGGCCTATCGCCGTGATCTGCGACTGTTCGCACTCTGGCTCGGCGCGCGCGGCAAGAATCTGCTCGAGACGGGCGAGTCGGACCTGAACGGATACTTCCTCGAGCGGCATCCCGACACGCGGGCGACGAGTTCGAACCGGCGCCTGGCTGCGCTGCGGCGGTTCTTCAGGATGGCCGTACGCAACCGCGAGATCAGCGTGGATCCGACCCGCCGGATCCGCTCGGCCAAGCAGCCGCCACGCTTTCCGAAGACCCTCTCTGAAGCCCAGGTCGAGGCGCTGCTCGCAGCGCCTGACGTGGCGAGCGAGATGGGCCTGCGTGACCGGGCCATGCTCGAACTGATGTATGCAAGCGGGCTGCGCGTCTCGGAACTCGTGAATGCCCGTACTGTCGATCTCGGCATGAATGAAGGCATCGTCCGGGTCATCGGCAAGGGCAACCGGGAACGTCTCGTGCCGATGGGCGAAGAGGCGCGCATGTGGCTTGAGCGTTACATCGCAACCGCGCGCCCGGCCTTGTGCCAGGGTCGCTCGCTCGATGCCCTGTTTGTGACCGCGCGGCTCGACCAGCCCGGGTTCATGACGCGCCAGGCCTTCTGGCATCTGATCAAGAAGTATGCGCTGCGCGCCGGCATTTCGGCACCGCTGTCGCCCCATACCCTGCGTCATGCCTTTGCGACGCACCTTCTGAACCATGGGGCCGATCTGCGGGTCGTCCAACTCCTGCTCGGGCACAGCGATATCTCCACAACCCAGATCTATACGCATGTCGCGCGTGAGCGCCTGAAGGTGCTGCATGCCCTGCACCATCCGCGCGGCTAGGCGGGTTGGAACTCGTGGCTCGGACCCCGCACGTCTCGCAGACTCCGGCCACACGCCTGCTGCGCGCGAAGGGCATTGCATTTTCCGAGCATCCTTACGACTATCGTCATGGGGGTGGTACGGCCCACTCGGCCCAGGCTCTCGGACTCGAAGAGTACGCGGTCCTAAAGACGCTCGTGATGGAAGATGAGGCGGGGCGCCCCCTGGTCGTTCTGATGCATGGCACGCACCAGGTCGTGACGCGAGAACTCGCGCGCGCTGCTGGAGTCAAGAGGGTGGCTCCCTGCGAACCCGCGACCGCAGAGCGTCATTCGGGCTACCAGGTCGGCGGCACCTCCCCGTTCGCGACGCGCAAGGCCATGCCGGTCTACGTGCAGGAGAGTGTTCTGTCCCTGCCGCGCATCTTCCTGAACGGTGGCCGGCGCGGCTATTTGATCGGCATGGAGCCGGCGGATCTGGCCCGAGCCCTGTCGATCATCACAGTCGATTGCGCGCGTCTCGACTAGAATATCGGGTACCGTCCGTCGTCCGGTGTCGGCTCCTGCTGCCATCCCCTTTCTTGGATCCCTCTTTCATTGCTCCCCCCTTTCTGTCCCCCACCATGAACAGCCTGATCGCGATTGCACTGGCGTACCTGCTCGGATCGGTCTCGTTCGCCATATTGGTCAGCGCCGCCTTCGGGCTGTCGGATCCGCGCACGTATGGTTCGAAGAATCCGGGTGCGACCAACGTGCTGCGCAGCGGTAACCGGGTCGCGGCCGCGATCACGCTGGCCCTCGATGCGCTCAAGGGGTTCGTCGCGGTGTGGGCCGCAATCGAGTACGGCCCACACCTCGGCATCGATCAGGATGGGGTGGCCGGTGTCGCTGTGGCGGTCATGCTTGGCCACCTTTATCCAATATTCTTTCGTTTTCGGGGCGGCAAGGGGGTCGCAACCGCGCTCGGCGTCCTGGTTGCGCTGCAGTGGTGGCTCGGCCTGTTCACACTTGCGACCTGGCTCGTGGTGGCCTTTTTTTTCCGCTTCTCGTCGCTCGCCGCCCTGGTTGCGGCGGTCTTTGCGCCCGCGTTCTACCTGCTCATCCTGGGCCCGGATATCATCGCCGGCGCAATCGTGGTGCTCAGTGCCTTGATCATCTACCGGCACCGCATCAACATCGCGAACCTTCTGGCCGGCCGCGAGAGCAAGATCGGCGCTAACAGGTCGCTATGAGCGGCGGGCGTCGACGCTCTCATGGACAGACTCCGGTCCGCCCAGGCTCTCGAGATCCCAGCGCGGCCTGATCGAAAACCCGTAGTGGGTCGTCGCCCGCTCGATGCCGGATTCGAGCCGCAGCGCCCCAGCCAGGGCAATCATCGCGCCATTGTCGGTGCACCATTCGAGTTCCGGAAAGTAGCAGCGCTGCCGGCGCTTGGCGAGAGCTGCGCCGAGGGCACTGCGCAAGCGCTGATTGGCGCCCACGCCGCCGGCCACGACGAGTCTGTCGAGACCCGTATGCTGCAATGCGGCGAGTGATTTGGCGACCAGGACCTCGACAATCGCCTCCTGGAAGGCCGCCGCGATGTCGGCACGCGCCTGATCGTCAAGGCCGGCGTGACCGCGCTTTTGCACCGCGGTGAGGACCGCGGTCTTCAATCCTGAGAAGCTGAAGTCAAGCGTACCCGAGTGCAGCATGGGCCGTGGCAGGGTGAGCGCACCCGCATCGCCGCTTTCGGCGAGCCGTGCCAGCGCAGGACCTCCGGGGTACGGCAGTCCGAGCAGCTTGGCGGTCTTGTCGAACGCCTCCCCGGCTGCATCATCGAGTGTTTCCCCGAGCAGGCGGTATCGGCCGACCCCATCGACCCGCATGAGTTGAGTATGACCTCCCGACACCAACAGTGCGACGAAAGGGAATGGTGGCGGATCGTCCGAAAGTAGGGGGGACAGGAGATGACCTTCGAGATGGTGGATGCCGATGAGCGGGCGCCCGAGCGCATAGGCGATGCCGTGGGCAATGCCGGTGCCGACGAGGAGGGCCCCGGCCAGGCCCGGGCCCTGGGTATAGGCGATCACGTCGAGCGCGGCCTTGTCGCACTGCGCGCGCTGCAGCACCTCCTCCAGGAGCGGCAGCGTGCGCTGGATGTGGTCGCGCGAGGCGAGCTCAGGCACGACTCCGCCGTAGGCCTCGTGCATTGCCACCTGCGAGTGCAGTCCGTGCGCCAGCAACCGGCGCGCCCGGCTGTCATAGAGCGCGACGCCCGTCTCGTCGCAGGAGCTTTCAATTCCTAGCACCAACATAAGGAAGACCCGGCCGCGCCGCGGGCGGAAGTCAAAGGGGGCCCAGTATACCGGGGCTAAGACCAGCAGGTGGCGCCTCCGGGCATGGTTTCTGCATTGCTCTGGCCCAGTCCAATCGAGGGAAGAAGGCCGAGAATGCCAGTTGCTGCGCTTGCCTGCGCGACGTATATCCGTGACATAGGGCGCGGGCGCGAGAATGCGAGCAGCCTCGACCCAGCGCGCGCGCGCGCGTTGTGGGAGGGTGTGCTCGACGGTGCCGTGAGCGATCTCGAATTGGGCGCGATCCTGATTGCGCTGCGCATCAAGGGTGAATCGCTGGAGGAGCTTGAGGCGTTCTTCGAGGTCTCCCAGCGGCATAATTTTGTCATGGACACTCTGGGCTGTCAGTTCGCCTACCCGCCAGTGGTCATTCCAAGCTACAACGGCGCGCGCAACATGCCCAACCTCACCGCGCTGCTTGCGCTGCTGCTCGCGCGCCGCGGAGTGCCTGTTCTGGTGCATGGCAAGGTCGGTGAGCGTGATGTCGCACCGCTCGGCCAGCCGCATCGCGTGACGACCGCAGACGTGTTCGCCGCCCTCGGGTTGCGCGCCGCGCGCGATGTCGCCGAGGCCGCCACCCAGCTCGAGCGTGGCGAGCCGGTGTTTGTGCCCATCGAACTGGTGAACCCCGCCCTGGCTCGCATCTTGATGCTGCGCCGCACCCTCGGCTTGCGCAATTCGGCGCACACCCTCGTCAAGCTGCTCCAGCCGTTTGCCATGCCGGTTCTGCGTCTGGCGAGCTATACCCACCCGGAGTACCAGGGGCTGCTCGACCGCTTTCTCGCCACGTCCAACCAGGCTGTGCTTGGGGATGTGCTGCTCGCACGCGGCACCGAAGGCGAAGTGGTCGCCAACGCGCGCCGACTGGCACAGATCGACTGGTATCGCGAGGCGCGCTCGAGCACGCTCGTCGCGGGTCAGGCGGGGGTGGTCACCGAACTGCCGATCCTGCCGGAGAGCCGCGATGCGGCGACAACTGCGCGCTGGATCCAGGCCGTGGTGTCGGGCGAGCGGCCGACCCCTCCTGCGATTGCCGAGCAGGTCGATGCGGTCCTGGTGGTGCTCGAGGACATGAATGCGCGCAAACGGAGCGCGCAACTGCACCAGGACGTCGCCTCGGCCTAGTGGAACCGGAGCGGGCGCGCGGCCGGGCGCGTCTATCGGGGCGAGTCCGGCTTTTGGGGGCACTGGCCCGGGCCGTTAGAATGCGCTCGTGACCGACCTCGCCTTCTATCAAAACCGCCTGCACAAGAATGTGCGCCGTCTCGGTAAATGGGCCGCTCGCGACAACATCACGGCGCTTAGGGTCTATGACCGGGACATCCCGGAATTTCCCCTGATCGTCGAACGCTTCCAGACCGAGGCGGGGGTGCGCGTGCACCTGCAGGAGGTCGATACCGGCTGGCAGCAGAGCGCGGCAGAGCACCGCGAATGGCTCGATTTCATTGTCGAGGCGACCGCGCAGACCCTCGCTGTCCCGCCGGAGCACGTTGCCGTGAAGCGCCGGGCGCGCCAGCGTGTGCAGGGCGACAAGTCAGCCCAGTACAGCGCCACCGGGCGTCGCGGGGAGGAACTCGTCGTTCTCGAGGCAGGACATCGCTTCCTGCTCGATCTCGAAGCTCACCTCGACACCGGACTTTTTCTCGACCACCGCGCCACGCGCGCGCGGGTCGCCGCCGCCGCCGCCGGCAAGCGCTTTCTGAACCTGTTCGCCTACACGGGCAGCTTCACCGTGTATGCGGCCTGCGCGGGGGCCCAGTCCTCGGTATCGGTGGACCTGTCGAACACCTACCTGGACTGGGCGCGGCGCAACTGGGCGCTCAACCGGATCGACGCCACCCGCCATGAACTCGTGCGCGCGGACGTATCGACCTGGCTGCGCGGGGCCGTCGCGCAGAATCTGGAGTTCGATCTGATTGTTCTTGATCCGCCGAGCTTCTCCAACTCCAAGCGCATGGCCGGGATTCTCGACGTCCAGCGGGACCATCCATGGCTGATCCGCCAATGCCTGGCGTTGCTCGCGCGGCGCGGCGAACTGTTCTTCTCGACCAACCTGCGCAGCTTTGAGCTGGATGCGCAGGTCCAGACGCGCGCCCAGTTTCAGGAACTCAGTCCGCAGTCGATTCCCGAGGATTTCCGGGACCGCCGGATCCACCGGCTCTGGCACATCCGCAGGTAACGCCGCGAGAGCCGGGTTCGCGAAGAAAGCTCTGGAGTCATGAGTTTCGATAGCTTGGATATATCAGCAAAAGCGGGTAAAGTCAGCGCATGACTCTCACGGAATTGCGCTACATCGTCGCTGTGGCGCGCGAACACCACTTTGGCAAGGCCGCGGAATCGTGCTTCGTCAGTCAGCCCACGCTCTCGGTCGCCATCAAGAAGCTCGAGGATGAACTGGGCGTCACCCTCTTCGAGCGCGGCAGCAGCGAGGTCGCCGTCACCCCGATCGGCGAGCAGGTCGTCGCACAGGCGCAAAAGGTCCTCGAGCAGACCGGCGCGATTCGCGAGCTGGCCAAGCAGGGCAAGGATCCCCTGAACGGCGCACTGCGCCTGGGGATCATCTATACCATCGGACCGTATCTGCTGCCTGAGTTCATGAAGCAGATGATCGTGGCCGCACCGCGCATGCCCTTGCTCCTGCAGGAGAATTTCACCGTCAAGCTGCTGGAGATGGTCAAGCTTGGCGAACTGGACGCGGCCATCATGGCGCTGCCACTGCCCGAATCGGGCCTCGTTGGCCAGCCCCTCTACGACGAGCCGTTCGTGGTGGCCGTGCCGCGCGAGCATCCCTGGACCAAACGCAAGTCGATCGGCGCCGAGGAACTCAAGAGCGAGACCATGCTGCTCCTCGGAGCGGGGCACTGTTTCCGTGATCAGGTCCTCGAGGTCTGCCCGGAACTGCTGCGCTTTTCCCCCAATCCGGGCGGCATCCAGAAGACCTTCGAGGGCAGTTCGCTCGAGACGATCCGCCACATGGTGGCGAGCGGCATTGGCATCACGGTGCTGCCCAAGACCTCGGTGCCCGAGGTCGTGCCTCGCGACAGTCTGCTGCGCTACGTGCCCTTCGAGAAGCCCGCGCCCGACCGGCGCGTGGTGCTCGTCTGGCGCAAGACTTTCCCGCGCCTCGCTGCCATAGAAACCATCCGGCAGGCGGTCCTCGACTGCGAACTCAATGGCGTGAAGAAGCTCGCCCTGCCCGCCGGGCCGGTCTAGCGGCCAGGCGCGCGCGCCACCCTCCGGGCACATCACCATCGGGCTATCGTTGGCTTTGAAGCAATCAATTGGTCATGCAGCGCCGCAATCATTAACATCTTGCGTATCTTCACCGAGGAGCAATCAAGATGGCATCAAAATCAAAGAACGCCGTGCGCGCGGCTGGCGTGAACATCGGCCTCGCCGAAAAGACCCGGGGCACCATCATCGGGGTGCTCGGCACCCTTCTGGCCGACGAGGTCGTGCTGTACATCAAGACGCGCAATTTCCACTGGAACGTCGTGGCCCCGAACTTCTCGGAGATGCACAAGTTCTTCGAGGCCCAGTATGAGGAACTCGACGAGGTCTTCGACGACGTCGCAGAACGGATCCGCTCCCTTGGCGGGCGCGCCCCGGGATCGATGCGCGAATTCGCCAAGCTCACCCGGCTGTCGGAGAAGAGCGGCGAGATCGCCCACGCACCGGACATGGTGGCCGCCCTTCTCGGCGATCACGAGGCGCTGATCCGCAGCCTGCGCGCCGACATCGACAAGATCGAACCCTTAGGCGATGCAGGCACCGAGGATTTCCTGACGGCACTCCTCGAGCAGCACGAAAAAATGGCCTGGATGCTGCGCTCGTACCTGCAATAGTGCCCGCTTAGTCGATGCGCAGACCGTTGGAG
The DNA here is from genome assembly GCA_003136595.1 of Burkholderiales bacterium. Classification (GTDB taxonomy): domain Bacteria; phylum Pseudomonadota; class Gammaproteobacteria; order Burkholderiales; family Burkholderiaceae_D; genus BOG-994. The sequence goes on along the minus strand of PLEY01000116.1, from coordinate 797 downwards.
GCGTCGAACCAGTGCAGGCTGCCGGGCCTCGCCTGGATGGGCACGATCGTCTCAACCGCCACGCTCGCCGAGGGTGCGCAGCGCACCACGATGGCAGCGCCGCCGAGCTCGCCGTGCACCAGCAGTTCGGCACCCAGTGACTCGACCATCTCGACCCTAAGGCGCCACTCGCCCCTGCCGAGTTCGAGGTCCTCGGGACGCACCCCCAGGACGACCGGACGCAGGGCGAGCGCAGGGCGCGGCTCATCCAGCGCGAGCGCGTCCGAAGTGCCGGTGACCAGGCCTGCGCCACGGCCATCGAGTCGGCCGGTGACGAGATTCATGGGGGGCGAGCCGATGAAGCCCGCCACGAACGTGCTGGCAGGCCTGCGATAGATCTCGGCCGGTGTCCCGATCTGTTCGGCGCGTCCGGCGTTCATGACGAGGAGCCGGTGGCCGAGCGTCATCGCCTCCACCTGGTCATGCGTGACGTACAGGCTCGTGGTCGCAAGACGCCGATGGAGTTTCTGGATCTCGAGGCGCATCTGCACGCGCAGCTTGGCATCGAGGTTCGACAGGGGCTCGTCAAACAGGAAGACGGCCGGCTCGCGCACGATGGCCCGACCCATCGCGACCCGCTGGCGCTGCCCGCCCGAAAGCTCGCGCGGTGTGCGCGCAAGCAGCGTCTCGAGTTCCAGGATGCGCGCTGCCTGCTCGACCTTGGCCTGGATCGCCGCCTGGCCAAGGCCGCGGATCTTCAGTCCATAGGCCATGTTGTCATACACGCTCATGTGCGGGTAGAGCGCGTAGTTCTGGAA
>PLEY01000024.1:44428-58351 GCA_003136595.1 Burkholderiales bacterium | reverse complement strand
CGCGAGGACAAGCGCGAGGGCTATCCGCTTGAGACCGGCAAGCCCGAGCGGATCCAGCCCCAGGGCTTCCCGCCCGTGCCGAGTCCCAAGGAATACCTGCTCCAGTACGGTGCCATCCGGGTGCTGCCCGATGGCGTGAAGGATCCGGTCCATCTGAACGCCGAGCCGGTCGGCGTGTGGCCCGGTGCGCCACTGCAGCCCACGGGCGACCCGATGCTGGGTGCGATCGGCCCGGGCTCCTATGTCCTGCGCCGCGACATCCCCGATGTGACCTTCCATGGCACGCCGAAGATCGTGCCGCTGCGCATCCTGCCGGGCTGGTCGGTTGCGACCCAGGACCCGGATCCGCGCGGCATGGATGTGGTCGGTGCCGACGGCCACATCGGCGGCGTGGTGCGCGATCTGTGGGTCGACCAGGCCGACTACCTGTTCCGCTACCTCGAGGTCGAGGTGACGGGCGCCAAGCGCGTCCTGGTGCCGATCAATTTCACCCGCATCAGCGGCCGCCAGCGCCTCGTCAAGGTGCGCTCGATCCTGGGCTCCCAGCTGGCCGATGCACCGGGCGTGAAGAATCCCGACCAGATCACCTTCCTCGAGGAAGACCGGATCGTCGGCTACTTCGGCGGCGGCACGCTGTTTGCCACGCCCGAGCGCCTCGAACCCCTGGTCTAAGCGCTGCCCATACCCCATCATGCAGCCTATGCGGCGCGAGGAGAGTGATCCATGACAACCGAGCACGAGCACGAATTTGAAGCGGCACCCGGACTCCCCGAGGCCTTGCCACCTGGCGAGAAAATCCTCTGGCAGGGCGCACCGCACTGGACCACGCTTGCCCTGCGCGCCTACCATGTGCGCGGTCTGGCCATCTATTTCGGCGTCCTGCTCATCTGGCGGCTCGCGGTCCTGTTTGCCGACGGGGCGCCCGAGCAGCCCGATGCCAACGCCTACCTGGTGCTGGGTGTCCTCGCGGGACTGGCGCTCGCCACGCTCGGTGTCGTCTGCCTGATCGCGTGGCTCGCGAGCCGCACGACCCTCTACACGATCACCAACCGGCGCGTCGTGATGCGCCTTGGAGTCGTGCTTTGCATCACCTTCAACCTGCCCTTCTCGGTGATCGAGACCGTCGCCCTGCGCCGCTACGGAAAGACGGGTGGCGACCTCGCCTTGCGTCTGAAGCGCCCGAACAAGATCGCGATCTTCCATCTCTGGCCGCATGCACGGCCGTGGCGCTTGGCCGAGCCCGAACCCATGCTGCGCGCGCTCACCGATGCGCCGGCAGCCGGCGAGATTCTGGCCCGGGCGATGTCCGCTGCGACGGGTATCCCGAGTGCGTCTCCGAGTGCGTCCACAAGCGCATCCCCAAGCGCATCCCCAAGCTCGGCCCAAGGCACCACGCCAGGCGCCGAACCCCAAGCCCCGGGCGAGTCGCGCCCCCGCGTCCAGCCGAGCCGGCCGCGCGTGTCGGTCGGCACGCCAGTACACTCCTGAAAGATCCCCAATGAGCCCCGCCGAACCCTCCCAGCAATTCCCGCGACTGCCGCTCTTCAGTGCAGCGCTTCTGATCGGCACCGCCTTGGTCCTGGTCGCCACCGTGCGGCTGACAGGCGTTGGCCAGAGTCACACTCCGGATGCGCCCACGATTGCCGAGCGTGACCTGCGCTTCCTGGACCGCGCTGATGGCGGCGTGAACGTCATCGATGCGCGGTCGGGCGAGCTCGTCTCCTCGGTCGAGGGCCAGCAGGGCTTCCTGCGCGGCACGCTGCGCGGCCTGGCCCGCGAGCGGCGCCGCTCAGGGATCAGTTCGGAGGCGCCTTTTCGCCTGCTCGCGCGGGCCGATGGACGCCTGACCCTGGAGGATCCGGCCACCGGCCGGCGCATCGACCTGGAGTCGTTCGGACCGACCAACGAGAGCACCTTTGCCGCCCTCCTTGGCTCCGAGGTGCGCCAGCTGCCGGATCCGATGGCGAATCGCTAGCGGCAACCGGGCGGCCCTAGACCGACGCATCAGACACTTTTGCAACAGAGGAACGCGCGATGAGCAATCCAGCACGGGACACCGCTCCCAACGAAGCCACCCAGAAGGCCCTCGAAGACACGGTTCTCACGCCGCGCTTCTACACCACCGATTTCGCCGCCATGGACCGCATCGATGTCGAGAGCATCCGGCCCCAGTGGCAGGCCCTCATGGAAGAGTTCCGGCGCGACAACAACAGCGACCACTTCGAGCGTCCGGCCGACATGGTGGGCGACTATTCGAAGCTGCCGCCGGCCCTCTACGCGGAATTCATGGACTTCATGATCAGCTCCGTGACCGCCGAGTTCTCGGGCTGCGTGCTGTATGCGGACATCAAGAAGAACGTCAAGAACCCGGACATGCGCGAGCTGTTCGGATTCATGGCGCGCGACGAGAGCCGGCACGCGGGTTTCATCAACCAGTGGCTGAAGGACTTCGGCATCGGCGTGGACCTGGGTTTCCTGACGCACGCGAAAAAATACACCTACTTTCGTCCCAAGTTCATCTTCTATGCGACCTACCTGTCCGAGAAGATCGGCTATGCGCGCTACATCACGATCTTCCGGCAGACCGAACGCCATCCGGAACTGCGCTTTCACCCGATCTTCAAGTGGTTCGAGCGCTGGTGCAACGACGAATTCCGGCACGGCGAGGCCTTTGCGCTTCTGATGCGCGCCAACCCCGACCTGCTGCGGGGGGTCAACAAGCTCTGGATCCGCTTTTTCGTGCTCGCCGTCTTCGCCACGATGTACATCCGCGACCACGCCCGTCCCGAACTCCATCAGGCGCTCGGCATGGATCCGACCGAATACGACTTCACGGTGTTTCGCATCACCTCGGCGATCTCGCGGCAGATCTTTCCGCTCACGCTCAATCTCGAGGACCCGCGTTTTGCTGCCGGCCTCGAGCGCCTTTTGAAGATCTCGAACGGAATCGATGCCGCCAAGGCCAAGGGCGGCCCGCTCTCCTGGTGCAGGCGCCTCGCCCTGTCGGCCGCCGCCGGCGCCGTCTTCGTGCGCCTGTACTGCTTGCCTGCGCAGAGCCATCCCCTGCCCCAGGAAGTCCGCATGGCCCCGACCTGGTAAGCCCTCTCCATGCTCGAATACGTCTACCCGGTCGTCTATACGCTCTTCCTGTGGTGGTTTAGCACGGGAGTCATCCTCTATCTCGACGGTCTGCCGCGCTGGACCCACCGTTGGACCATGCTCGGCGCAACCCAGGTGCTCGCGGCCGCGTTCTACGGCCTCACGCTCACGCGCTCCGACACCAGCCAGATGGGTGCCTATGTCGCCTTCACCTGCGGCCTTCTGGTCTGGGCGTGGCAGGAGGTGGGATTTCTGATGGGCTTCCTGACCGGCCCGCGGCGCTCACCGTGCCCACCGGGGGCGCGCGGCTGGGGACGCTTTTTCTACGCGCTCGAGACGATCTGCTACCATGAACTCGCGCTCGTCATCATGGCCGTGGTGGTCTTCGCGCTGGTGGCCGGCGGCCCGAACCAGCTCGGGCTGCAGACCTACCTTGTCCTGTGGGTCATGCGCCAGAGTGCCAAGCTGAACCTGTTTTTCGGCGTGCGCAATCTAGCCGAAGAGTTCCTGCCCGATCACCTCAAGTATCTGGCAAGCTATTACCGCAAGCGCACGATGACGGCCTTCTTTCCATTGTCGGTGGGGTTGGCGACGATCGCGGCGATCGTCCTGTGGCGCGCGGTCGGCGCAACCGGTGCGACGCCCTTCACCATCACGGGCCTCGTGTTCGTTGGCACCATGCTCAATCTCGCGATCATCGAACATGGCTTTCTGATGCTGCCGCTACCGAGCATGGCACTGTGGAACTGGAGCCTCGGCTCGCGCCCCGAGAAGCCGACCGCGGGCGGACACTCCTAAAAGCACTTCAGGGCCGCCCCGGGGCCCACCTGAGTAGCTCGGTGAGCAACCCGTGCACCCTCGTGCTCGGGCGCGCGCAGGATGGCGCATGGACTAGAATTGAGGGTTCGCTCACCCGGCGCGGCGCGCCCGCTCGCCGGGTGGTGCTCCGAATTCCAACCGATGCGCCTGCCCGCGCGCCTGCCCATGCACATATCGCGACGCTCGCAGCACCTCCTGCTCTCGCGCCCGCTCTGGAATCGCAGACTGTGGTTCCTGGGTGGCGCCTTTCTGGTGGGCTCGGCATCGATCGCCTTTGCGCTCGGGGCGAGCTGGGCCAACGGCATCTTCCAGGGGCTCCTCGCCTGGAACCGGGCGCTGCCGCTCCTTCTCACGCCGCTTGCTTTTGCCGCCATTGCCTGGTGCACGCAGCGCTTTTTCCCGGGCGCACAGGGGAGCGGCATACCGCAGACGATTGCCGCCCTGTCCGCTAGCGCACCGGTCCGCGCGCGCCTTCTGTCGCCCAAGATCGCGCTCGGCAAGGTGGGCCTGACCATCGCCGGGCTCCTCGCGGGTGCGTCGATCGGCCGGGAGGGACCCACGGTTCAGATCGGCGCGGCCCTCATGTACAGCCTGTCGCGCTCGAAGTTCTTTCCCTACGAGCGCATGCACCGGGGGCTGATCCTCGCGGGCGGGGCCGCAGGCGTCGCCGCGGCCTTCAACGCCCCGCTTGCCGGGGTCGTTTTTGCGATCGAGGAGATGAGCCGCTCGTTTGAGCACCGCACGGTCGGAATCGTCATCACCGCGGTCATCGTCGCCGGCGTCATCTCGCTCGCAGTGCTCGGCGACTATGCGTATTTCGGACGTACCTCGACCAGCATCGATCTCGCGCTCGGCTGGAAGGCGGTGCTCGCATGCGGACTCCTGGGCGGGCTCGCCGGTGGCGGCTTCAGCCGGCTCCTGATCTGGATCAGCACGGCGCTGCCACCCCGACTGGTGCGCCTTGGGCGCCTGGGCTCGATTGGCTTTGCGGCCGCATGCGGGCTCCTCCTCGCCCTCCTCGGTCTCGTCTCGGGGGGCACGGTCTACGGCACCGGCTACGACGAAGCCCGCGGCCTCCTGGTCGGCCACAGTTCGGGCTACAGCTATGGCGTCCTGAAGCTGGCCGCAACGCTCGTCTCCTACGCGAGCGGCATCCCCGGCGGCATCTTCGCACCCTCGCTCGCGGTGGGCGCAGGACTCGGTGCGGACCTTCAGGTCCTGCTGCCCGACGCCCCCGCGGCAACCCTCGTGCTGCTCGGCATGGTCGGTTACTTCTCCGGGGTGGTCCAGGTCCCGCTCACGGCTTTCGTCATCGTCCTGGAGATGACCGGTGATGCGCAACTCGCGCTGCCCCTCATGGCCTGCGCTTTCATCGCCTACACGGTGTCGCGCACCATCTGTCCCCATTCGCTCTACAAGTCGCTCGCGCGGCCGTTCAAGGCGATGTCGCTCCCAAGACCCGCCGCCACGCCCTGATGGATACGCTCGACTGCGTCGTCATCGGCGCAGGCGTCGTCGGACTCGCGATCGCGCGCGCCCTGGCGCTGGCGGGCCGCGAGGTGGTGGTTCTCGAGGCCGCGAGCGGCATTGGATGCGGCATCAGCTCACGCAACAGCGAGGTCATCCACGCCGGTCTCTACTATCCACCCGGCTCGCTCAAGGCGCGCCTGTGCCGGCGTGGCAACGCACTCCTCTATGCCTACTGCAGCGAGCGCAGCATCGAGCACAGACGATGTGGCAAGCTGGTGCTCGCAACCGAGCCGAGCCAGGTCAGTAGCCTGTCCCGCCTCTTCGAGAATGCGATCACCGCCGGTGCCAGCGAACTCGAGTGGTTAGACCGCGCCAGAACCGCCCGCCTCGAGCCGCAGCTGCAGTGCGCCGCGGCCTTCTTCAGCCCGGCCTCGGGAATCGTCGACTCGCATGCCCTCATGCTCAGTCTGCAGGGCGACGCCGAGGCGGCGGGCGCCGCGTTCGCGTTCCGCGCGCCGGTCGTGGGCGGCCGCGTACTCGTGGGCCGGGCTGCTCGGGGCCGAGAAGAAGGACCGCTGCCGGAGCTACGCATTGGTGGCGGCGAGCCTTTTACAGTGGCCGCCCGGTGCGTCATCAACTGCGCGGGCCTGGATGCGCAATCGGTTGCGCGCGCGCTCTTGGGCATGCCTGCGGCCGCAGTTCCCGAGGAAGCCTTCGCGCGGGGCTGCTACTTCTCGCTCGCCGCCCCCCACCCATTTTCCCATCTCATCTATCCCCTGCCCGAACCCGGCGGTCTGGGCATTCACCTCACCCTCGACCTCGCCGGGCGGGCCCGCTTCGGCCCGGACGTCGAGTGGATCGACGCACCCGACTACCGGGTCGATGCGGCGCGCGGCGCAGCCTTCGCCACCGCCATCCGGCGCTACTGGCCAGGGCTTCCCGACGCGGCGCTACAGCCCGACTATGCGGGAGTGCGCCCCAAGCTACGCGAGGCGGGCGCCGGTTTTAGCGATTTCATCATCGCCGGTCCCAACGAGCACGGCGTGGGCGGCCTCTACCACCTCTTCGCCATCGAATCGCCCGGCTTGACCGCGGCGCTCGCGCTCGGCGAATGGTTCGCAGCGAACCTCGGCAGCACCTAGCGTTGCCGCGCTGCCGCGGGCGCGCGCCAAGGCTTGTCGGCAATCCGCATACTGGCCTATCATCTTGGGGCTCTATGAGCATGCACTCTCCCAACCTGCCAGACCATGGCAGGGGCTGCGCCGTCTTCCCGTGGATCGGATCGAACATGGCCCTCGTGGTGTTCACCCAGCAGCTCGCGCGCTTTCTCGAGTGCCCGGATCAGCCGGTTAAGCCGGGATCGCTTGGCGCGGCACTGAGCGAAGCCTGTGCCGCCAACCCCCGCCTTCGAGGCTATGTGTTCGATGAGCAGGGAGATCTGCGCCGCCATGTCGCGGTGTTCATCGACGGGCGGCGCATCCGCGACCGCGCCCGCCTCTCCGATCCGGTCGGCGCAGACAGCACGGTGCACGTGCTGCAGGCGCTCTCGGGAGGTTGAGCGTGGATCCCAAGGCCTGGCTCGCCACACGCAAGGGCCTCTTCACCCTGTCCGAGCAGCCGCGCGGCTGGGGCATCGAACAGGTGCATTTCCTGGGGGATCCGGTCAGTGCCGTGCTCTGCGACCCGCGCGATGGCTGGCTCTATTGCGCGCTGAATCTCGGGCACTTCGGCACGAAGCTGCACCGCTCGACCGATCACGGCCGCTCCTGGCACGAGGTCGCAACGCCCGCCTTTCCGGAAAAGCCAGAAGGCAGCGGCGATTCCCTCGAATGGAAGGTGCAGCAGATCTGGACGCTTGAGGCCGATCCGGTGGGCCCCGGGGGCACGCTGTGGGCCGGGACGCTGCCGGGCGGGCTGTTTCGCTCCACTGACGGCGCAGCCAGCTGGCAGCTCGTGCGCTCGCTTTGGGACCGACCCGAGCGCGGCGAGTGGTTCGGCGGCGGCTACGACGTGCCCGGCATCCACTCGATCTGCATCGATCCCCTAAGACCCGGGCGCATCCTCCTTGGCATCTCGTGCGGCGGGGTCTGGGTCAGCGACGATCAGGGCGCGAACTGGCGCCTGTCGGCCGAGGGGATGCGTGCCACCTACCTGCCGCCAGGAGAGGTGGCCAATCCCAACGTTCAGGACCCGCACCGGATTGTCGCCTGCCGTGCCGACCCTGGCACCCTGTGGTGCCAGCACCACGACGGCATCTGGCGTTCGTCCGATGCCGGTCAGAATTGGCAGGCGGTCACGGGCGTTGCGCCCTCCGCGTTTGGCTTTGCGGTCGCTGCGCACCCGGTCAATCCTGAGGTGGCATGGTTCGTCCCGGCGGCCGCCGACCAGTGCCGCGTGCCAGTCAATGGGGCCTTCGTGGTGAATTGCACACGCGACGGGGGTCGCTCCTTCGAGACCCAGTCAAGGGGCCTGCCACAGGAGCCGAGCTACGACATCGTCTACCGGCATGGACNNCCGCTGCCCCCAAGGGGTGACGCCATTTGCAGGCATCCCCGTCCTGTCACACCCACTGCCACACCCGCTGTCACACCCAGTTACAGTCTTCACAAAAATCCACAATTGTTTGATTTACTTATGCGTTCCGTGCTGCGTTAATCGGGGTGTCCAGTCAGGACACCATTGAACAAACCCCGACACCCAAGGAGAATCCCCATGTTTCGTCGTGCACCTACACTCTTCGCTGCAGCCCTCGTCATGGGGTCGTTCATGACCGCCAACGCCCTGGCCGAGAGCCAATGGGATAAGGATCATCCGCGCCGTGCCGAGGTCAACGGCCGGCTCGCCAACCAGAACGCGCGCATCCACAACGAGGTCAAGGACGGCCAGATCACGAGGGCCCAGGCCGCCGGGCTGCACAAGGAAGACCACCAGATCCGCCAGGAGGAGCGTGACATGGCGAGCCAGAACAACGGCCATATCACCAAGCAGGAGCAGCGCACGCTCAACCAGCAGGAAAACGGCGTGAGTCGGCAGATCGGCCAGTGATTCGGCGGTGCCCTGGGCACGGCATGTCGCCCGGCAGCCATCATTCGCCGCCGCAAAAACGTCCGTTGCCCGCTTAGCGCCTGAAAACCCAGCGACTCGCTGACTTGGGGAAGGGCGGGACCAAAGAGCTCAGGCCCCTCCTCAGGTCCCCTCGCTACCGAGCTCGCGCTGGGATGCGCGCGAGGGCGCCTCATGGGTCGCCCGGGGCAACCTTGGCGGGCGCGGCGCGGCGAGCGCAACCAGTTCTGAGGCCGGATAAAGCCCGAGAAACTCGCGCGCCGCATCGGGAGGGGCGTCAAGCCACGCGTCGTAGTCATCGGGACGGACAATGACCAGCGAGCGTTTTTCGTCGCCCGCGGGCTGGAAGCGATTCAGAACCGGATGCGCGTCGGCATTGATCGTCAAGAGCGAGAAGGAATGCACCGCAAGGCCGGTCGCGGGATCGATCCAGCGATCCCAGATCCCGGCGCTCGCAAACGGCGCGCCACTGGCCAGCGCGATCTTCCAGCGCTCGGGCTTGCCGCCCGCGTAGCTGGACTCGAAGAAGGCCTCCATCGGCACAAGGCACAAGCGGCTCGCGCGCCAGGGCGTGCGGTAGGAGGGTTTCACGTCCACCGTCTCGGCCCGGGCATTGTAGGTGTGCCGGCCGATCTTGGTGTCCTTGGACCAGTGCGGCACGAGTCCGAAGAGCGCCGGAAGGCACACCCGCCGGTGCTCTGCCATGCCCTCGTGGGTCGCGCCGGGCCCGGCCCGACAGATCATGGGCACCCTGTATAGGGGGTAGGCCTCCTCGGGATAGTCGAATTCCGGGCGGGGGACATCGAACCAGTCCTGCAGCCGGTCCTTGGGGGTCGGAACGTAATTGGTACACATGGGTCGATTTTCGCCCAAATCGGGGCGCCCTGTTCCTTCCCTCGTGCACGCGGCCGCGTTCCCGGCCAGGACTGCGGAAGAGCGATGGGCGGCACGCGCTGCATCTTGCGGGCCTGTCTGCTCATGAATCTGCAGAACCCGTCGATAGGTGTAGGTGATCACCAGTTTAGCCACAGCGCCTCGCGCGACGGGAAGTAACGCCATGAATCAAAGCATTCTGCTCGTCGACGATGATCCCAGCTCGATCCAGGTCATGAGCCGCATCCTCGCCGGTGTCGGGGCCGTGCGCTTCGCGATGAGCGGTGAGGTCGCGCTACGACTGGCCCGCGATGTCGTGCCCGACCTGGTTCTGCTGGACGCGCAAATGCCGGGCATGAGCGGCTTTCAGCTGTGCGAGGCGCTCAAGGCCGACCCGGCCACAGCCGATGTGCCGGTGATCTTCGTCACCAGCCACAACGAGCCCGCCTTCGAAGTCGCCGGATTCAATGCCGGGGCGGCCGACTTCATCGCCAAGCCGGTCAATCCGTCGCTGGTGCTCGCGCGCGTGCGCAGCCAGTTGCACGGCAAGCAGATGGCCGACGAGCTGCGCCGGACCGCGACAGTCGACGTGATGACGGGCATCGCCAACCGGCGCCATTTCGAGCGCTCGCTTGAGATCGAGTGGCGCCGCGCACGGCGCTGCTCGGCACCGCTCGCCCTGCTCATGATCGATGTCGATCACTTCAAGCGCTACAACGATCGCTACGGGCATCCCGCAGGCGATACGGCCCTGCGCAGGGTGGCGCAGGCCATGGCCGCCTCGAGCCTGAGACCGGCCGACCTGCTCGCCCGCTTCGGCGGAGAAGAGTTCGTGGTGCTGCTTCCCGACACGCCCCGCGCCGGCGCCGAGCACGTCGCGCACTGCATTCTCGAGGGCGTCGAGTCCCTCGCCATAACCCATGAGAAGTCGAGCACAGCGCGTCACATCACGGTGAGCATCGGTGTGAGCTGTTACGACCAGTTAAGCCGCTGCTGGCAGACCGATTCGCCCGCATCCCGGCAGGCGACGACGGCCCCGCCCTCGTGCGCGTCGATCGATCTGCTCCAGGCCGCCGACCGCGCGCTCTATCTGGCCAAGACGTCGGGCCGGGCCCAGGCCAAATTCCTCGACATCGCGGATGCCGCAGCACCCCACCTCGGTCGCGACATCCTCGTTGCCACGGAAAAATCCTGGTCGACCACCTGGGCCTGACCGCGCGCCACGAGGGCCGCAAACGGGGCGGGCGGCCCACCGGCAGCACACCCGCGGATCGCGCCCGCTCGCGACGCGCTTCTCGGCAGTCCGGGGAGCGCAGGGGCATCGCGCGATGCGCAAATCCTTCGACCGCGCCCGAACGCACTCGCGCACGTCAGGCGATGTTCCCTCTGTCTGGGCGGACCTGCAGAACCTCGAGCACACACGGCTTTGCCCCAGGGCAGGGCCTCTTGGAGCCTGGCCATGAACGACATCACCCCGATCGCCCCGCTCGCGCCGACTGAATCGGTGGCGCCTGCCTTCGCGAGGCGCGCTCCGGTTTCATCGCCCGGCGCTTCGCGCGGCGCAACGCCAGGTCGCTCCGCCCTGCTGCAGGCCGGAGATCTGCAGAATGCGATCTTCAACAGTCCGCACTTCTCGAGCATCGCAACCGATGCCAAGGGCGTCATCCAGATCTTCAATGTGGGTGCCGAACGCATGCTGGGCTACACCGCCTGCGACGTGATCAACCGGATCACGCCGGCCGACATCTCAGATCCCCAGGAGCTGGTCGCACGGGCCAAGACGCTGAGCGTAGAGCTCAAGACATCGATCGCACCCGGTTTCGAAGCCCTCGTCTTCAAGGCCTCGCGCGGCATCGAGGACATCTATGAACTGACCTACATCCGCAAGGACGGCAGCCGTTTTCCGGCGGTTGTCTCGGTGAGCGTGTTGCGCGATGCAGAAAGCCGGATCATCGGCTACCTTCTGGTCGGCACCGACAACACCGCGCGCAAGCGGGCCGAGGAGGCGCTTCAGAAGGTCAGCACCCTGCAAAGCGCGATCTTCAACNNGCCGAGCGCATGCTCGGTTACGCGGCCGGCGAGGTCGTGAACCGGATCACACCGGCCGACATCTCCGACCCGCAGGAGGTGGTGTCGCGTGCCAAGGCGCTCTCGGCCGAACTGGGCACCCCGATCGCGCCGGGCTTCGAAGCCCTCGTCTTCAAGGCCTCGCGCGGCATCGAGGACATCTACCAGCTNNTCGGCACCGACAACACCGCGCGTCAGCAGGTCGAGGAAGAGCGCAGCCGCCTCGACCAGCGGCTACGCGACCAGCATTTCTACACCCGCGCGCTGTTCGAATCGAACATCGATGCCCTGATCACGACCGATCCTCGGGGCATCATCACCGATCTGAACAAGCAGATGGAGGCGCTCACGGGCTGCACCCGCGACGAACTGATCGGCTCCCCATTCAAGAATCACTTCACCGACCGGGAGCGGGCGGAGGCGAGCATCCGGCTGGTGCTAGACGAAGGGAAGGTGACCAACTACGAGCTGACCGCATGCGACCGCGAGGGCAAGGAGACGGTCGTCTCGTACAACGCGACGACCTTTCACGACCGCGACCGGCGACTCCAGGGCGTGTTTGCCGCGGTGCGCGACGTCACGGAGAACCGGCAATATGAGCAATCGCTGCGCGAGGCGCGGCACAAGGCCGAGGATGCGAGCCGCGCGAAGAGCGAGTTCCTCGCGAACATGAGCCATGAGATCCGCACGCCGATGAACGCGGTGATCGGGCTGACGAGCCTCCTTGGCAAGACGGCCCTCGACGAGCACCAGATGGGTCTGCTCGACAGGGCCAAACTCGCCAGCAAATCGCTCTTGATGGTGCTCAACAACGTCCTCGACCTGTCCAAGATCGAGGCGGGCGAGTTGATCGTCGAGCATGCCCCCTTCCAGTTGCGCACCCTCCTGAAGGAAATCGACGAGGTCATGTCGGTCGAGGCCGAAGCCAAGGGCATCTCGTTTCGAATCGATGCCCCGGCCGATCTTCCCGACGCCCTCGAGGGCGATCCGACGCGGCTGCACCAGATCCTCACCAACCTGCTGTCGAACGCGATCAAGTTCACCGAACGCGGCAGCGTCGTGGTGAGCGTCCGTGCGCAGGGTGCGAGCGCGGGCTCCGTGACGCTGGGTTTCGTCGTCTGCGACACCGGCATCGGCATGGCGCCGGCCGACCAGTTGCACATGTTCGCGCCATTCGCGCAGGCCGACGCATCGATCACCCGGCGGTTTGGCGGCACCGGACTTGGCCTGTCGATCGTCAAGCGCCTCGTCAACCTCATGGGCGGCACCGTCACGCTGCAGAGCACGCCGGGCAAGGGCAGCACATTCACGGTCGTCCTGGACTTCGCGCCGGCCTCGCCGGAGGCACTCGAGAGCCTGCGGGTGCTGCCGCCGACGGAGGGGGATCAGGGTCTGAGTGGAATTCGGATCCTCGTCGTCGACGACAGCGATACCAACCTCGACGTGACCCAGAGCATTCTCGAGTTGGAAGGAGCGCAGGTCGTACTGGCAAAAAATGGGGAACAGGCCTGCGACGTGCTCCGGGCCGCCCCGCTGGATATCGATCTCGTCCTGATGGACATTCAGATGCCGATCCTTGACGGCTACGATGCGACGCGTCGCATCCGGCTCGAGCTGGGCCTTGCCGATCTGCCGATCATCGCGCTGACCGCCGGTGCGCTTAGCAGCGAGCGCCAGCGGGCCGAGGCCGCCGGCATGAATGACTATCTGATCAAGCCTTTTGATCCGGGGACCCTCGTTCGCCGCATCCTGCGGCACCTGCAGCCATCCCGGCGGGCGAGGACGGATCCGGCGGGCGTGGCGGCGCCCCCCGTGGAGGGGCCTCGTCGCGTCCCGGGTCCGGGCTCGTCGTTGCCATGGCCTGCCATCGAGGGGATGGAATCGAGCCAGACCGAACGCCGCCTTGGGGGCGACACCAGCCTGCTGGCGCGCGCTCTCGAGCGGCTCCTTGACGAGTTCGGCACGCCCCTGCTCCCCGGTCACGCCTGCACGCCGGCCCACCAGGCCGCGCACATGCACAAGCTCAAGGGCTGCGCCGGCACGCTCGGGGCCCAGCAGATCGAGCGCCTCGCTGGCGCGGCCGAGGCCGCCTATGCCGGCGGAGAACTCGCCAGAGCAGGCGAGCTCTCTGAAGAATTGGCCATTTGCCTTCAAAACCTGAAGGCCGCTGGTGCGGCCTTCCTGTGCGATGCACGCGCGCACGCCCAGGCGGCCCTGAACGCGGGGGGGGTGCCTACAGGAAGCGTGTCTGGAAGCGCACCCGACAGCGCATCGGAAAGCGCGACCTTCGATCCCCCGGTCCTTGCCCGCCTCATCGAGCTCCTCGCCCAGCAAAGCATCGCTGCGACCGAGCACTTCGAAGAGCTCCTGCCCGGCCTGCGCCGGCTTCTCGGCGATGAGGCGCTCGCACGCGTGCGCGAGCAGATTGCAGGCATGCGCTTTGGTGATGCGCTCCTAGAACTGACTGCCAACCCGGCCTTTGTCGCAGCGCTGAAGGCGCGAAGGCATGTAGACCTGAAGACTTGATTCCCA
>PLEY01000024.1:0-44398 GCA_003136595.1 Burkholderiales bacterium | reverse complement strand
TCGCCATGCCGGAACCGGGTCTTCCGCCCCAACCGGCGTATCCTGGATGGGCTCGAGCTCTACCGCGCCAAATTCCTCGAGGACGACGATCGCCGGCTCCAGAGCCTCGACCCGGATCGTCAGGCGGGTCGCCTCGAGAGGCTGACGCCCCTCGGGATATGCACAACGCAGCCTCTCTCTGCCATCCAAAAGCGCCTGGTAGAACGTGCTGGTGGCGTCCAGCGCACGCGCCTCCACAAACACCCGAAGAGAGGTCTCGAGGACCCGCGTGCTAGCCAGGAGTCTCCTGCCAGCAGCTCAAGGCGGATCCGGCCGGCGCCTCAGCAGCGGGGTGGCCGGACTCCTCCAGAGGTGCGACTTGCCCTGGGGACGCGATGGGACCCCTGCCTGGATTTCCAGCGCGGGCACCTTTTGAACGCGTGCCGGGATCCGGCCTTGCGACACGCGGTACCCGAGCGCTCTGATCGCTGGCTCGCAAGGTGCAGATCGCAGCGCGCACGGCGCTGCCTGGTCACTAGGACTCGATGTGGATGGCATCGGCCGCACGCGGCGTCACGCGGGGACCAAAGCTGCTGATGTTCTGTAGCGTCCTTGTGTGATGCGCGGAGATCTGTGACGCACTCAGGATACCGTTGTCGGTCGTCGAGTGGCCGTCGGCGACGAGCAGCACCGGGTAGCCATGCGCCAGCGCCGCACGGGTCGTCGAATCCACACAGAAGTCGCTTTGCAAACCGCAGACGATCAGCCGGTCGACGCCGCGCGCGTCGAGCAGTTCCTTCAGTTCGGTCCTGTGAAAGGAGTCCGGCGCCGTCTTGCGCAGCGTCAGATCGACCGGCGCCACCTCGAGGCGCTCGTCGAGCCGCCAGCCGGGACTGCCATGGGCAAGTGGGCCCTCCTCTTCCTCGTGCTGGATGAAGACCACCGGGGCGCGCGCCGCGCGGGCTTTGGCAGCGACCGCGTTGATGCGGGCGATCACCCCTTCGATGTCGAAGGCCGCATACTCGCCCTCGCACAGGGCCCTTTGAACGTCGATGATGAGGAGCGCTGAGGTCAAGTTATCCCCGCTGGATGAGGCAGGCTGAAGGGTGTTGAAATGGATTGTCGCATACGCGCTGTCGCGCTGCTGCCTCCACCGGGCAGGCGGAAGCCGCCCTCGAAGAGGGAACTGTCTGAGTCGCTCTGGGTCGCTGCAGGGCTCTCGGGCAGGGGGCGCGGTGTCTGGCTGGACTGCGCGCGGCGCGCGCGCCCGAGGGCGCGCTTCGCTAGAATCGCGATATGGATCCACTGACCCTATTCGGACTGTTCGCGGTGTCGGGCATGCTCGTTTGCTATGCGCTCGATGAACGCTCCACCTGGTGGACGCTCGGCTTCGCGGTCATGTGTCTCCTGGGCTCGATCTATGGTTTTCTGCAGGGGGCCTGGCCGTTTGGTCTCGTCGAGGGTGTGTGGTCGATAGTCGCTGCACGCCGCTGGTGGCGGCGGCTGCAACGCGCCGGGCCCTAAGTGCGGCGTCCCAGTGCGTCACCGGTTAGCGGCCCGTGATCACAGGCCGTTTGCGTCGACGCGCTGCTGCCAGTCCCCCCGGCTCATGGAAAAACGACTCATGTCGGCTGCATACCAGTGTTCGATGCCCACGTAGCGCATGCCAAGGCGCTCCATGACCGCGGCCGAGCGCACATTCTCGGGACGGCAGATGGCGCATAGCGAATGGGCGAGGAGCGTGGCGAATGCAAAACGCGCCATCTCGTGTGCCGCCTCACCCGCAAAACCCTGATGCCACTTGTCCGGACGCAAGCGCCAGGCGATCTCGAGGGGATTGCGCGGGTCCCGCTCGAGATACTGGATGCCGCCTGCGCCGATCACCTCGCCCGTACCGTTCTCGAGGAAGCTCCACCACGAGAAGCCCCACTCCTGCCACTGTCCTTTGACGCGCTCGATGAAGGCGATCGTCTCGGCGCGCGTCTGCGCTCGGCCGCTGATATGGCGCATCACCTCGATGTCGGCGTTCAATGCGGCCAGTCCGTCCAGATGCGATTGCTCGAAAGGAACCAGGGTAAGCCGCGGCGTGCTTAGAGTCGTCAGGGTTGTCATGGCCTTCCTATCTTGGACTCATCCTGGCTACAGGTCGACGCGGCGGCAGCGCGTCTGGGCTGCACCACTTCCGTACCAAGTCAATCCGCAGGAGCGAGTTGGAATGTTAGCCTGTCGCGGGTCGTGCCGCCACGCCTTGCAAAACCGCACGGCAGGCACGCCTTACCGTGAGCCGGCCAAGCCTGCCGGGCGGCATGCCCCGCGCAGCACCGCCGGGATCAGCTAACATCCGCGCGTGAACTCTTGGTGGAGCAGGTTCTTGACCCCAGTGGAACTCAGACAGCGCTTGCAATCCATCCTCGCCGCCGACGTGGTTGGTTTCTCCCGGCTCATGGGACGCGACGAGCGCGCGACGGTGGCGGCGCTTGAAGCGGCGCGCCAGGTGTTTCGGGCGGGAATCGAAGCCCACGAGGGCCGCGTGATCGATATGACGGGCGATGCCGTGCTGGCGGTGTTCGAATCGGTCATGGGTGCTGTGGCCGCAGCGATCGAGATCCAGCAAGACCTTCATCAGGACGCGCTCGAGCGGGCCGAAGAGGAGCGCATGCGCTTTCGGATCGGTGTGCATCTGGGCGATGTCTACGAAAAGCCGGATGGCAGCGTCTACGGCGATGGGGTGAATGTGGCCGCGCGTCTCGAGAGCCTCGCTGACCCCGGCGGCATTGCTGTCTCGGCCGCGGTCGAAGGCGCAGTCCGGGGCAAGATCAGGTTGCCGATCGGCTATCGGGGCAGGTATCGGGTCAAGAATATCGAGCAGCCGATCGACCTCTTTGCCATTGAGCTGCCGTGGCAGCCCCCTGCGGCGCCGCACACCTTTGCGCGGCGGCGGCGCCGACAGGTTCTGCTGGCGGGTAGCGCCCTGGTCCTCGGTTGTCTTCTCGTCGGCGCCTGGCTCTGGTCGCGCGATCCAGGGCTCAGAAGCGTCCCGGGTGAACACAAGGAAGCCGCATCTGCATCGGACAACCGCTCCGTGGCGGTGCTGCCCTTCGTGGATCTCAGCGAAGGCAAAACCCAGACCTATTTTTCCGACGGCCTGACCGAGGAGGTGATCGGCCAGCTCGCCCAGGTCCCTGAGTTACGCGTGATCGCCCGCACCTCTTCCTTCTCGTTTCGGGATTCGCACGCCAGCGCCGCCGAGATCGCGCGCCAGCTGAGCGTCGTGACCCTGCTCGAAGGCAGCGTGCGGCGCGCTGGCGACCGCATCCGGGTCACGGCACAACTGGTGCGCGCCGCGGACAGCTCGTCCCTGTGGTCGGGGACCTACGAGCGCAAGCTCACGGACGTCTTCGCGATCCAGGACGAGATCGCAGCCGCGGTGGTCGCGGCACTCCAGGTGAATCTCAATCGAGACCACATGGCTCGCGCGGCAGGCCGCTATGTGCCCAAGTCGGACGCCTACGACCAGTATTTGCTGGGTCGCCAGCTCATGCGCACCCGACCCGAGCGCTATGAGGAACAGGCGGTCGCGGCCTTTTCCAGGGCGGTGGCGATCGATGGACAGTACGCCGCAGCCTATGCGGCATTGGCCTTCGCGCTGAGTTTTGTCGCCGAGAACGAACTTGATCCAGGCCTACGCCGCCCCCTCATGGAAAAGGCGCTGGCCACCGCACAAAGGGCCGTTGAGCTTGGCCCGGAGGAAAGTGATGCCCTTGCCACCCGCGGCTTCCTGCGCTTCGAAACACAATGGGATTGTGCTGGGGCTAATGCCGACCTCGAGCGGGCAATGCAACTCGATCCCAACGAGGGCCCGACACGGATGAAGTACGCCTATTTCCTGGCAGGGGTGGGCCGCACAGACGCAGCGCTTGCGCTTGCCCACCGGATCAAGGAAACCGACCCCTTCTTCGCGCCACCGTGGGAGCTCGAAGGCCGGATCCAGACCGCCCGCGGGGAGTACAGCGCGGCACAGGACTCGTTCCGGCACGCGCATTCGATCCTGCAGATCGAACCTGATGCCGGCGAGGGTCTGGCGCGGCTCGCGCTCCTCCAGGGTGAGGCCGAGCGCGCCCGCATGCTATTTGAGGGGCTCCGTGACCCGGCGCACCGTGACTGGGGCCTAGCCCTCGTCGAACATGGGCTTGGCAAGACTGCTGCGTCGCGCCTAGCGCTGCAGTCGTTCCGGACCCGCTCGCCCTACGAGTACTACACGTTGGGAACCGCCCACGCGTTCATGGGGGAGCCCGATCTGGCCTTTGCGGCACTCGAAGACGCGTACACGACGCATGACTTGGACTTGGATCAGATTCTGCTGGATCCCCTGCTAAACGGCGTGCGCCGTGACCCGCGCTATCTGCGTCTGGTTGCGCGCATGGGCCTTAACGCGTGCGCAGGGCATCCCAGCTAGCGGTGCCGCCGTCCAGCGAATCGCTCTCAAGAGGAGGCTGAGGACTGCCTCAGCCCAGCGCGCTGCCCCCAGAAGGTGTGCTGCCGGAACCAAGCGGCGCGCATTCTCCTTCCTGGGAGCAGAGTGCCAGGAACCTCGTCAAGCCCAAGGTGCTGCAGCGAATCGAACTCCGCTCTGATGCGATCTGCACGGTTGACCACGACGGACCGCAGCTCATTCGGTCCAATGAAAGTCGCTTATCAAAGCGAATAGTGGAGTCTCACGAGGCGCTTGCCGTGCGCCCTTCTCGCCCGTGCCGCAGTGGCGCCGGCGCAGACCGCACCGCGCCCGCTTCGCGCGGCGTTGCAGGCCTTCAATAGACCCCGATCCTCGGCACACCTCCTGTGGTTGAGGGCCTCATCTTGAAGGATCTCGTCCGAGCGTCTGTCCCAAAGCCGATCGGTGTGCGTCAAATCGCGCCCTTACCGGGCACGCGGCCCGCGGGCAGCCCAGCGCGCGCACGATCCGGAAAACGCGGGACAGGGAATCTTCCCACCCACGCGCCGGCGGCGAGCCTTGTGCTGCTAACGTCGGTCAGCTACAGTGCGCCGAACCAGCCATGCGAGAGGCACCGACGCGCTTACGGGCTGACCAAACCGTTTTGTTAAAGCCCTTAGTAGCACCCTTAGTAGNNCTTAGTAGCACCCTTCGTAACACCGTCAGTAGCCCAGTTAGTAAGGCCCCTCAGAAACGCCACTAACTAAACCCTTAGTAAAGCCCTTAGCGCAGGAGGAGAGCGTATGAGTTTGACGCGAGTGTGGACACACGGGAACTCTTTGGTCGTGGAAGATCCCGGCGAGTACGCCTACATACGTCACCGCGGTTGGGGCACGGAGTTGGCCTTTGCGTTGCCGAGGGAAGATGAAGATCCCACCAACCTGTCCCTTAGAAACTGTCACATTCCGATCCCCACGCCGGCGTTGGTCGATGGAGAAGTTCCCGTACTATCGAAGATTTACGTCCTCTATCAGACGCAAAGCGAGATGTATATCGCCGACGTTGTCGTGTGGGACTACGGCCAGATCGTATGCCAGTGGAACAATGATCTAACGGGTCCTCTACTGGCTCCCGGTTCTCATCTCGAATTGGATGCGAGCAATCAACTCTTCGTGCCCGATCCGCAGCCGGTTTCGACCGGTGTTGGAGTGACGCTGCAGTGCCAACTGAACGTGACTTCCGTACCCGGGGACTCCCCTGGGGTAGACCCTCAGCTGGAACCTTGGATTCTGACCGTGACCGAGGTCGGCGCGGATTTCGTCTATCCGTCTGCAAAGCTGACCTTCCACACGGGCTACATCGCCGACAAAGGGCTGATCGCGATTCCAGTGAATGGAGTGCGCAAGAAATAGGCGCAGCGCCTCGCCAAGGGGGCGCGATGGAAATGAGCCACGCCCACTTTCTCGGCCAGGGATGGCGGCGTTTTGCAGGCCGTAGTAAAACCATCCCGAGCCGGGGGAATCGACATTGGAGCGCGCAAAGTTTGCTGGTTGGGCGCGCCCTGCCCGCTGAGCCNNGCGCGGCGCCCATTCTCGGCTATCATTGGCCGGTTCGATCGTCAGGTCGGACTCAGTTGGGGCAGGCGCTGGTGCCGCCCTGCGAGCCGTTCACTCCTGACCCGGGCGGCTTCACTACCCCATAATCCTCGTCCGGCACGAGTTTCTGTGCGGACCCTTCCGATGAGGTGCGGCGGACTCCGCCTGCTGACGTCGACATGCGCCTCGCCCTGTTACTGCTGCCAACGTGGCCTCGAGCCATTGCCCGTACGCTTGCCGGTATCGTGCCCCGCGTGCTGCTCGTGCTCACGCTCGTGGCCGGTCAGCAGGCGCTCGTCATGCACGAGCTCGAACACGGCTTCTCGGACCTGTCCCCAAAGCACGACTCGACCCAGCCTAGCGATCACGTCTGCGAGAAATGCCTGGGCTATGCGAGCCTGGGTCACGCCCAGGGCACCGCAGGCACCCCCGCTGTCACCCCCGTTCTCGCCTTCGGCTTCGACCTGTCCCTCGAGCTCGCAAGCGCCTTAACGCCCCTGTGGCGCGCCTATCTCAGCCGGGCACCCCCTCTTCCTCTCACCTGATCCGCTCCGCGCGCCGCACGACGCCTCGACACCGCTCGAGACCCAGAAGGGCGCCATTTTTGCGATTTTGTGAGAGGTCCGCATGTCCCGCATTTTGCACGCCACCCGGGCTTGGGCCCTGGCGGCAGCCTACCCCCTGATCACCCACGCCGAGACACCTCCACCGAGTGCACCGGCCGATCCTGGCCCGGCCCAGAGCGTACCGGCGCCAGCCGATGGCGCCCAGGAGCTGCCCGCCATCAACATCACGACGAAGAAGCTCGATGACGCCCGCAACCAGCTCCTGCCGGAGACAGGCAGTTCCGCCTATCACTTCAATCTGAGTGACATCGAGTCCATGCCGCTTGGCGAGAACACGCCACTGAACCAGGTGCTGCTGCAGGCGCCAGGGGTGGTCCAGGACTCCTACGGCCAGATCCACGTGCGCGGTGACCACGGCAATCTGCAGTACCGCATCAACGGTGTCATCATCCCTGAACCGATCACGGGCTTTGGTCAGAGCTTCGACCCGCGCTTTGCGAGCCAGGTCAATCTCCTGACCGGCGCCCTGCCCGCTGAGTACGGGTATCGGACCGCGGGCGTCGTCGATATCCAGACCAAGGGCACGGCCTTTCAGAACGGTGGCAGCGTCACGGCCACCGCCGGCTCGAACGGCTTTGCCGAGGGTGCGCTCGAGTACGCGGGATCCTCGGGCGACTGGAACTACTTTGTCAGCAGCTCGGTCCTGCATAGCAACATCGGCATCGAGAATCCGACCTCGAGCCGCGATCCGCTGCACGACACCACCGACCAGACGCACGATTTCGTGTACCTCTCACGCAATCTCGACGCCGACAGCCGCGTGAGCCTGATCGTCGGATCCTCCCTGAACCATTTCCAGATTCCCGACGTGCCCGACCAGACTCCCGCCTACACCCTGGCCGGGGCGCAAAACATCAACTCCGCCACGCTCAATGCCCGCCAGGACGAGGTCAACAGCTTCCAGGTGCTGACCTATCAGGCGAGCCCGAACGACCACGTCGACTACCAGGTGTCGCTGTTTCATCGCTACACGGATGTGCACTACGAGCCCGATGCGGTGGGCGACCTGGTGTTTCTCGGCAATGCCGCCACGATCCTGCGCAAGACCGAGGCGAGCGGACTGCAGGCTGATGCCTCGGACAGGATCAGCGACACGCACACGCTGCGCGCCGGTTATTTCTTCGAGCACGAGCGCTTTGGTGCGAACGACTCGTCAGAGGTGTTTCCGATCAACGCCCAGGGCCTCCAGGCCGGCAACCTGCCCATCACAGTAGAGGACAGCGCCCATCTGTACGGCAGCACCTTCGGGTTCTATCTGCAGGATGAATGGGCCCCTGTCACGGGGCTCACGGTCAATTACGGCACACGCTTTGACAGGACCGACACCGTCACCGACGACCAGCAGCTAAGCCCGCGCTTGGGCCTCGTCCTCGACCTGTCGGACACCCTGCGCCTGCATGCCGGCTATGCCCGCTACTTCACGCCGCCGCCCACCGAGATCATCGGCACGACCGACATCGAGAAATTCGCCGGCACCTCGGGCGCGGTTCCGGGCGACGCCAACACCAGCGTGAAGGCCGAGCGCTCGAACTATTTCGACATCGGCCTGTCCGAACAACTCACGCGCGAGTGGACCGTCGGCATCGACGCCTACTACCGGACCGTGCGCGACCTGCAGGACGAGGGCCAGTTCGGCAACGCACTCATCTACTCGGCCTTCAATTACGCGCGCGGCATCGTCAATGGCGTGGAGCTGACGGGCACCTACAAGAACGGTAACCTGTCGGGCTACACCAACCTCGCCTACTCGCATGCCGTGGGTGAGGACATCGAGACCGGCCAGTACAATTTCAGTGCGGCCGAGTTGGCCTATATCGCCAACAACTACGTCCACCTCGATCACGATCAGAAGCTGTCCGCATCCGCAGGCCTGTCCTACCGCATGGGCGCGACCACGCTGGGCGGCGATGCACTGTTTGGCAGCGGCCTGCGTGCCGGCTTTGCCAACACCCAGCACCTGCCGGGCTACATGACAATCAATCTGGATGCGGTGCAGCATTTCAAGACCGCGAGCTTTGGGCCATTTGACGTGCGCCTTGCCCTCATCAACCTTTTTGACCGGGTCTACGAGATCCGCGACGGCACGGGGATTGGCGTGGGGGCCCCCCAGTGGGGCGCACGGCGCGGCGTTTTCGTCGGCCTGACCAAGAATCTCTAAATCGTTAAGCTAAGGGCACGCGGCCCGCACCGCCAGAACAAGGACACAAACCCATGATCCGCTCCCTCAAACGGCTCGCCTGGCTTCTTTCCTTCTCGCTCACGCTCGCGGCCCCGCTGGCATGGGCGGACACCGGCCCGGACGCGAAGCCCGNNCACAACGCGGCACCGCTACGCGCAACCCTTCCCAACGGGCTGCGTGTCATCATCGTCAAGAACGATCTGGCTCCGGTGGTCGCGACCGCCCTCACCTATCTCGTGGGTGCCGACGAGACCCCGGCTGGATTTCCCGGCACCGCCCACGCGCAGGAACACATGATGTTTCGGGGCAGCCCCGGACTCTCGGCGGATCAACTGGCTGTGCTGGGTAGCATCATGGGGGGCAGCTTCAATGCCAACACGCGCCAGACCGTGACCCAGTATCTCTACACGGTTCCGGCTGCGGATTTCGATGTCGCCCTGCAGATCGAGGCGCTGCGCATGCGTGGCGTGCTGGACACCGCGAAGGACTGGCAGCAGGAGCGCGGCGCGATCGAGCAGGAGGTCGCGCAGGACCTGTCCAATCCGCAATACGTGCTCTATACGGAGCTCAGGGCGTCGCTCTTCGCCGGCACGTCGTACGCCCACGATGCGCTCGGCACGCGCGACTCCTTCGATCACACGACGGCGGCGATGCTCAAGACGTTCCACGAGCGCTGGTATGCGCCCAACAACGCCATCCTGGTCGTGGTCGGCGCGGTCGATCCCGCAACCAGCCTCGAGAAGATCCGCGCGCTCTTTGGTCCGATCCCGAGGAAGACCTTGCCCGAGCGGCCCCCGCTCACCCTCAAACCGTTCGACAGCGCGTCCCTCCACCTGGACAGCGACCTGCCCTTTGCCATGCACGTCACGGCGATGCGCATGCCCGGACTCGACAGCCCGGACTTCCCGGCCCTGGAGGTCCTCTCGGACGTCCTCGCCAGCCAGCGCGGCGCGCTCTACGAGATGGTCGCCGCGGGCCGGGCGATCTCGGCAAGCTTCAGCTTCGAGCCGCTCCCCAAGGCCGGCATCGGCATGGCCAGTGTCGCCTATCCCGAGGGCGCCGACGGCCAGGCGCTCGCGGCCGAGGTGCGGGGCATCCTGGAGCGTATCGCCCGCGACGGGGTGCCTCCCGATCTGGTTGCTGCCGCCAAGCTCCAGGAGCGACGCGCCCTTGAATTCCAGAACAATTCGATCGAGGGTCTGGCGAGTGCCTGGGCCGACGCGGTGGCCGTCGATGGCCTCGAGTCGCCTGCACAGGATCTGGAACGCATCGAGCGGGTCACTGTCGCCGACGTGAACCGAGTGGCGCGCCTCTACCTCGATCCCGCGCATGGTATCGAGGCGCTGCTCACCCCCGAGGGTTCGGGCAAACCGGTCGCCGCCCAGGGATTCGGCGGCCAGGAGAGCATCAACCTCGGCGAGGCGCAGGCGACCAAGCTGCCCGCCTGGGCCAACACGGCGCTCGAACGCCTCACCGTGCCTGAATCCACCATCCATCCGACGGTGAGCCAGCTCGCCAACGGGCTCACGCTTATCGTGCAGCCCGAAACGGTCAGCGACACGGTCACGGTCTACGGTCACATCCGCAACCGTCCCGAACTTGAAGTGCCCAAGGGCAAGGAGGGCCTGTCGCTCTTGCTCGATCAGCTCCTGACCTACGGTACCGAGGACCTGGACCGGATCGCGTTCCAGCAAGCCTTGGACGAGATCGGCGCCGACGAGCAGGCCGGCGTCGACTTCGAGGTCAGTGCCCTGACCGAGCATTTCGAGCGCGCCACCGAACTCCTGGCTGCCAACGAGCTGCGCCCGGCCCTGCCAGAAGCCGCCTTCCAGACCGTGCGGCAGCAGGCCGCCGAGTCACTCGCGGGCCGCCTGAAAAGCCCGGGCTATCTCGCCGGTCGGGCGATCCGCACCGCGCTCTTTCCGAAGGACGATCCAAGCCAGCGCGAGGCCCTGCCTGAGAGTCTTGGCAAGATCAGCCTCGAGGACGTCAAGGCCTATCGCGAGCGCGCCTTCCGCCCGGACCTGACCGCAATCCTCGTGATCGGGGCGATCACGCCCGAGCGCGCCCGCGAGGTGATCGAGCGTTATTTCGGTGGCTGGCAGGCACACGGGCCCAAGCCCACAACCACCCTGCCGGCGGTGCCCCAGAGCACGGCGAGCAGCACGCTCGTTCCTGACAGAAGCCGCGTGCAGGACGACGTCACGCTCGCCGAGACGCTCGCGCTCGATCGCTCCTCGCCGGACGTCTATGCGCTGCGGCTGGGCAACAATGTGCTGGGCGGAGGCTTCTATTCCACACGCCTGAGCCGCGACCTGCGCAAGGACGCCGGGCTCGTCTATTCAGTGGGATCCGAGTTCGACTTCGGCAAGACGCGCAGCCTGTACTTCGTCCAGTACGCGTGCGACCCGGTGAATTCAGAGAAGGTGCGCCAGAGCGTGGTGCGCGAGATCGAGGCGATGCAGGCGCATCCGGTCACACCACTGGAGTTGTCGCGCTCCAAGGCGATGCTGCTGCGCCAGATCCCCCTCGAGGAGGCGAGCATCGATGGCATCGCCCAGGGCCTCTTGCACCTGTGGGATCTCGATCTGCCACTGGACGAACCGGTGCGCGCCGCCCAGCGCTATGCCGAACTCACGGCGGGGGATGTCCAGACGGCCTTCCAGAAGTGGCTGCGCCCGGCCGACCTCGCCTCGGTCATCCAGGGACCGGCGCCTTAGGCACGCCAAGGTCCTTGACCATGGGGATGCATTCCATCTCGATCTCGTCGGAGAGCCGATGCAAGGCCGGCTCCCCGGCACGAAATCCCAGGCGCGCATACAGCCTGCGGCCGGTGCGCGTGGCGACCAGTTCAAGCCGCTGGAACCCGGCGGCCTGTGCCTCAGCCTCGCAGCGCGCGAGGATGAGGCTGCCGATGCCGCGGCGCGCCCATTCGGGCGCCACGAAGAAGGCGCGAATGCGCGCGGCATCAACGCCCGGAACGAGGCGTCTTGCATCGCGGTCCGCGCTCTGGTCGCTGCCGTAGAGGGTCTGCCGGAAACTCCAGCCGCCGCAGCCGGCAAGCTCGCCCTGCACGCACGCGATCCAGTAGGTGCCATCCTCGATGAGCTGGGTATCCACGCCGAAGACGCCCTTGAGTGCCGCCTCGATCTGCGCGGCCGAGTAGTCCGCCCCTCCGAGCCCGCGGGCCGAGCGGGCGATGAGTGCGGCGAGCGCCGCCGCGTCGTCCAGCGACGCGCGACGCAGTTCGACGCCCTGGATCAAACGCGGCATCACAGGCTGCAGAAAATCGTGTTCCAAAGCCGGGCCGCGCTCCGGTCCTAGCCAGCAAGCCGGGTGCCGTGCCCGGTGGACATGCGCGTCCAGTTCTCGAGGTCGGTCGAGTACTCGGTGCGAAACGCGATGTCGTACGGCCCCTGGAACCAGTGGACCAGCCGGTAGTGGGTGGTCCGGCCGTCTTCAGTCTCCTGCCACGGATAGATCCAGGTCGAGCCGATGATGACGAGGGCTCCTGAGGAGGGTCCAGCGGGCGCAGTCACGAGCGGCAGCCCCGCGAAACGGCGCCGCTCGGGATCATAACGAAAGACCGTCGCGGCCTCGCGCGCACCGAGTGCGCGCTGCCGGCAGGCATACGCTCCACCGCGCTCCTCGCAGTCGATGGCGAGGGTCACGAGTTGGGACTCTTCCTTGCTGTGGGGTGTCGCGAAACTCTCGCTGCGCACGCGCCAGACGCCTTCGAACACCTTGGGTTTCACGGCAATCGGCGCAGGCTCGGCGGCTCCGATCTGGCCGGCAAAAAGCGCAGCGGCGACTATGAGGACCGGGTGTGGCCGGTAGGACATCGATCGCTCCGGGGTGAGGTCAGGACTTCGGGACTTCGGGACTTTGGGCCTAAGGGATGGACTGGGCAGGGACCAGGGCGCCGGGCCCCGTCTGCCCTGCTCCGGCCCAAATTTTCGCGCAAATCGCCCCGGCTGTCCCGCGCCGGCTGGCCCTCGGCTGGTCGCCCCCGGTGGTCCAGTCTGGCCCAGGGTGGGCAAGCGTTGCCCCGGCGCAACGGACCCGCGGGTGGGGATTTCGGGCGTCTGGCAATCCCCCGTTCGTTGACAAGTGCACGATTCCAACGGCGCGCCTGCTGATCACTCCATCTTTCTTGCCATAGCAAGGCCGCTGACGGTACTCTTCAGACCTTACCGCAATTACCGCACGCAAGAGGGTAATTCTTATACGTTCGCGCGCCCGCACGGCGGGCCGCGCCGATGCGGTACAGCTCATACGACGGTCTGCCCAGGGAGGGCTGATGGGGTCTCGCGAGGCGATGCGTTGGCCAGGTGGCGCAGATGCGCGGACGGAGCACCGTCCCGACGCGGGCGCACCCCTTGGCACCGTGCGCCAAACCATCCGCGGTCGGGTGCGCCCCCTCGTGCCCCTCATGCCCCTCATGCCCTTTCTGCGCCAAGGATACGCGCGCGCGCTGTGCCTTGCGCTCGTCGGATTGGTGCTTGGCCTTGGCGCCGGGCCCTCCCACGCGGCGGTGCCCAACAAGACCCTGGGCGGTGAGTACTATGCCGAAGTCCCAGCCGTGCCGACACCGGACCCGTACTGCGCGGGCTGCCACGGCCTGTCCCCCGACCCGACCAATGCGACCGGCATTTTCAACGCGGCGAACAATCCGGGTCAGATCCTGACCGCCGCGAGCTGCCCCGGCGGCATAACCTACGCCGGAGTCAACAGCTGCACCCAGATGAACGATGGCGGCGGCCCGATCCAGTCCACCATCGGCCCGGGCGCGACCAATGGCGCGGCAAACCGCGCCGACATCGCCTACTACATTGCCGACTTCGTGCCGCCGGTCGTGACCAACGGCGCCGTCACGACCGCCTTTCGGACGGCGATCACGATTGACCTCAGCAATTACATCTCCGGTTACAACAGCGCCGGCAACCTCACCTTTGCAGGCGGCAATGCCACCTCGGTCACCGTCACCGGCGGGCCTACCAATGGGGGCACCGTCGCAGCGCCGGTCGGCTTGACGGTCCGTTACACACCGCCTGCGAACCTGTGCAGTACGACCGACACCTTCACCTTCACGGCAACCGGTCCCGGCGGCACTTCGGCCACGAGCGGCACCATCACGATCACGATCAATGCGTTCCCGGCGCCCAAGACCGCAGCCACGACAGTCAATGGAGTGCCCTACCAGGCCACGGGCTACGCCATCAGTCTCGCGGCGGCGGTCGCCGCAGCCAACCCCGGGCTGCCGGCTTGCATCGTCACCGGCCTTTTGACCCCGACCACGGGGACCGCCACGGCGAACGGCGGCACGATCACCGGGGTGACGCCACCCTATGGGCTCACCTACAGCGCGCCGATCGACAAGCTCACCGACACCTTCACCTACAGCGTCTACGGTCCCGGCGGGAACTCGACGGCCAGCACGGTTTCGGTCAACATCGCGACGCCCGCTCCGCCCGGACTGACCGTCCCGGCCGTGACCCTGACGGCCGGATTCAATCCGGGCGCGCCCACGCCCAACTCGTCCGTTCTCACGGTCACGAGCGCCTTTAACGTGACCGCGCCCAACGGCCCGATCAATTCCTACGGAACTCCGGTCGAGGTGGCCGGACCCAACAACGGCACGGTCGTGGCTGGTCCCGGTGTCGGACAGGTCACCTACACGCCAAAGCCGCTCTATATCGGCAATGACCAGTTCACCATCGCCGCAACCAATCCGGGGGGCAGCGCGACCGCGACCATCACCGTCGCGGTGCAGGCGCCCGCCCCGCCGACCCGGCTTACGACGCCGATTGCGAGCACCGCGACCTACAACAACGGGCCTCCGGCCACAGCCGACACGATCGATCTGTCGGCCGGCGTGTTCGGTGGCTATGTCGTCGGTCTCCAGGTGGGGGGCGCGACCCTGCCGACCACGACCCCGCACGGCACCGTGAGCCAGGGCAGCGGCCCGGAAATCCTGCTCTATACGCCTGCGCAGGGCTTCCACGGCGTGGACACCTTCACCGTCACCGCCTACAACACGAGCGGCTCATCACCTCCCGTGACGATCAATGCGACCACCAACCTGCCCGGACCACCGGTGGCACACAATCTTGCGGTGGCAGGCACGGTTCCCTATGGGACGGCCACGCCGATCGATCTGACCGCATCGATCACAGGCGTGCTCAACAATACCAACCCCGTGACCGTGACCCAGCCGACCCATGGCAGCGTCACGGTCGCGGGCAAGGTCGTGACCTACACGTCGGCTTCGACCTTCTACGGGGGGGCCGATTCCTTCACCTACACGGCAAGTGGCCCGGGTGGCAACTCCGCTGCAGCAACGGTCTCCCTGGTCGTGGCACCGCCGGTCGCCCCAAGCGCCGGCTCCAAACCCGTCTCCGTCATCTTCGATACGCCCACGGCGATCAATCTGCAGCCGCTTGTGACCGGCATCTCGAATTCGGTCGCGATCGCCACCCCGCCTGGCCACGGCACCGTCTCCACCAGCGGCTATTCGGTCACCTATACCCCGAACAACGGTTACCTGGGTCCTGACAGCTTCACCTATACAGCGACCGGTCCTGGTGGCACCTCGACCCCGGGCACCTTGTCCATCACCGTCTCGGCGCTACCCACGAGCGCGCCGCCGGTGACACTGAGTGTCCCGCTCAACACGCCGACGACCGTGAACCTCGCGAGCGTCATCACCGGCTCGGGCATAACGGGCGTTGCGATACTCACGCAACCGGCGCACGGCACGGTGATCGTGAGCGGCACGAGCATCACCTATACGCCCGGCACGAACTACTTCGGCCCCGACAGTTTCACCTACCGCGCCTTCGGCGCCGGGGGCAACTCGAGCGGCACCGTCACGATCCAGATCATCGGGCGACCCGACCCCTCGAAGGACCCGGACGTGACCGGGCTCATCGATGCGCAGATCGCCGAGGCTCGCGTCTTTACCCGCACCCAGATCAGCAACTTCCAGCAGCGCATGGATAGCCTGCACACCGCACCGGCCGCGGCGTCCGGCGCCGCTGGCGCGAGCGCTGCAGGGCCCGGCACGAACGGGGTGCAGGGTCTGGCTGCCACGCGGGCCGCGCAGGCCCAGGCAGCCGCCCAGGCGGGCAGCGCAGGCGATGCACCCAGTGCTCCCCTGGCGAGTGGTTCGACCAGCAATGTGCCGGCGCTGCTCGCTGCCGCCGCCCACGGCGGTGCAAGTACCGATCCGTTCGCCGACGGTCCCGCGACGGCGGCGCCCTCCCCGCTCGACACCGCCAATGGCCAGTACCGGCTAAGCCCGACGGCACTGGCGGCGTCAAGCCTGCAAAGCGGCTCCGTGGTCGGGCCCGTGGATCCTTCGTCCCGGCCAGGCACCAGCCTCGCAGCATTCCCCGTTAACCTGACGTCGCTCGATCTGGCGAGCGTCGCCGGTGCCGTGGGCAGCGCAGGCGACGCACGCTCGGGAGTGGGCGTATGGGTCACCGGCGCCGTGAATTTTGGTAACCGGGAGCAGCCCCAGGGGCTGTCCAACGGCCTTAAGTTCCATACCGATGGCGTGAGTCTCGGTGCCGACCGGCGCTTCGCCGACAACCTGGTCGCCGGGATTGGTCTGGGTTACGCCTACGACCGCACTGCGGTCGGCACGGACGGCACGCAGTCCAAGTCGAGCGGCACGGTCGTTGCAGCCTACGCAAGTTACCAGCCGACGCCCCAGACCTATGTCGATGCCGTGATCGGCGCGGGCTCGCTCGACTTCGACTCGGAGCGCTTTGTGGCCGCGGCGGACCAGACCGCGAGCGGCCATCGCACCGGGCAGCAGGTGTTCGCATCGGTCACGGCCGGACTGGACCTGCGTGAGAACGAACTCCACGTCTCGCCGTACGGCCGGCTCGATCTCGCCTCGGATCGCCTGAACGCCTATACCGAAAGCGGCGCCGGACCGGCCGCGCTCACCTACTCGCGGCAGAACGTGCCCACCACGGAGCTCGCCTTCGGCGTGCGCTTTGACGCGCTGCACCAGACGAGCTTCGGCTCGGTCCTGCCGCACGCGCGCATCGAGTACCAGCACGATTTCGAAGGCCAGTCCGATGCCTCGGTCGCGTATGCGGACCTGTTCGGCAGCCCGGGCTACGGGGTCGCGACCACCACCGTGAACCACAACGCGCTGGTGGGTGGCGTGGGCGTCGACTTCAACCTCCAGCATGGCCTCATGTTCGGGATCGACTACCAGGCGCTGCGCGCGGTGGGCAGCGAGAACAGCCAGATGGTGCGCTTTAGGCTTTCCCAGGAACTCGATGGCGGTGTTCTGCCGTCGCTCGACCTGAACCTGATCCCGCTGGGCGCCTTCACGAGTCCCGTGGGACTGCGCGTGGACGCGTCCTACACCTATGACGACAATGTGACCCGCAATGACGGACCGGACAAGCTCTCCGACCAGTCCTACAGCCTGAACATCACCCGTCCGGTGCTGATCCCGATCATCGATAACGTGCGCGCCATCGTCACACCCTTCGTGGGCGGCGAGAAGTTCGTCGAGTATGGCGGCCTGAACCATTCCAGCTATGGACTGAACGCCCAGCTGCAGTATCGCCCTGACGGCGAATTCGGTACGCCGATCCTTGCCCTCTTCGACCGCGTGACGGGCGAGGAGTACAGCTCCTACGAGCGGACCGGCTTTAAGAATTCGGTGGGCCTGTCGGTCACCAAGCCGATCACCGATCGCATTTCGCTGTTCGGAGCGCTCAGTTACGACAGTCGCCATGCCAACAGCGGCGTGTTCGATGACCAGGACACCTCGGCGCGCCTGAACGTCGATTATCTGATCACGCCGCGCGGCACGGTCTACCTGTCCGGGCAGTATCTGCGCGGTGACGTGGTCTCGACCGGGCCTGCCGATCTGGGGGATTTCAACATCGCGAGCGTGTTCGTGCGCGATGATGCGTTCAACGATTCCCTGCGCTACGCCTACCGCTTCCGCGCCAACACGTATCTGGTGACCGTGGGTTATAACTATGCACTGGGCGAGACCGACTCGCTCGACTTCTCCTGGCGCACGGCCCAGTCCACGCCCCTGCATCAGGCCAACTACGCCGGTGCCAGCTTCATCCGTTATTTCGACAACCAAGTCACCGTGGTCTATCTGGTCCGGTTCTAGAGGATACGAACGTGAGCTTCATGATCTGCCGCCCTGCTTTGACCACCTTCCTCGGGGCGCTGTCTGCGGCGCTCATCGCCGGCTGCGGCGGCGGGGGTGGCGGCGGCAGTTCGGCCCGGCAGCGTCCCGCAGCACCTGCACGCCCCACCCACCCCTNNTCACGCCCGCCGCATCGACGTCCAGCAGCACGGCGCCTGCGCCACCGGCGGGGCCGAACAGTTTCCTCATGTTCCCCAATCCGCAGCTGCAAGCCGGCGGCGTCGACCAGATCAACTCGGCCGACTATGCCAATGCGTACTACCGGGCGATTGATCCCACCAACGCGCGCGCGAGCCTTGCCCAGTTTCGGGCGGTCAACGGATTTGGCAGCGGCACCGGCACCGAATTTGTGATCATCTTCGCCGACACCGTGGACCTCGGTTACGGACGGCGCATCACGGCCCGCCGCAACACCGACGGCACGCTGGCCTTCACGGCCGAGAACTATCTGGTGGGGGGCTTTGCGAGCTATGGTGGCGGGCCGGCTCAGGCAGCCTTGAACCTGCAGGCTGCCATCTCCCAGGATGTGCGCTGGCGCGTCGAGGTCAACGGCATCGAGTTCAGCCCCGCCCCGGGAGGCACGGTCAGCTTTCCGAAGTTCTATGCCTTCAACACGAACACCGGGGAGCGCATGCTGACCGGCACGCTCGACAACCGCGGACCCAAGTCGATGCCAGGCGTGTGCATCTCCTGTCATGGCGGCCGCGGCGATGCGCTGACCCCTCCCGATGCGACCGGCCTGCCGCGCTTTCCGCTGGTCTACAACTCGGTCTCGCAGGCACGCGGTGACGTCCAGGCCCATCTGCAGCCGCTGCCTGTCGATCTCCAGACCTATGCCACGGACGGCGGTGCCTATACCCGTGCAAGCCAGGAAGCGAACCTGAAGACCCTGAATGAATGGATCCTGTGCAGCTATCCCCTGTCGGCGCCCTCGAGCGCACCCGAGGACGCCTGCCGGCGCGCGGCCAGCGGCAACGAGTGGCAGGGCGACACGGCAGCCGGCCTCATCAAGGCAGCCTATGGCGGTGACGGACTGCCCAACGCAACCTATGTCGATACGTACCAGCCGGCCGACTGGGTCAGCAACGGGCAGTCGAGCCTGTACCAGCTGTCGATGGCCACCTCGTGCCGGGTCTGCCACCAACTGCGCGGAACGGGCAACCAGTCTGATCTCGACATGGACACCTACGCCAAGTTCTCAGGCTATACCGACCGGGTCTATGCACATGTATCGCACCGCGGCAACATGCCGCTTGCGGAGATCATCTACCAGGCCTTCTGGACGAGCGGCGCGCAAAGCGCATCCACGCTCATGGCTGACTATCTCTCCAGTCAGGGCTACGCGACCTTGGGCGCAGGCGGCAGCGCGCTCGTGCCTGGACGACCGATCGCCGACCCGGGACCGGACCGTGTCGTCACGCAAGGGGCCACGACCCTCACGGCGGCGATGAGCCTCTACGCGACGAGCTACACCTGGTCGCTGATCTCCGGACCCGCGGGAGGGGCGACGCTCACAGGTACGAACAGTGTCAACCCGACCTTCACCGCAAGCGCCGATGGCACGTACGTGGTGCAACTCGTCGCAGCCAGCGGCACAGAGAAGAGCCCGCCCGTCAACCAGACGATCGTGGTCCAGAGCGCCCTGTCGCCTGCACCCACCGCAATCCGCTGGCCGGACGTCAAGGCGATCCTGCAGGGCTCGACCGGCGGCTGCGTGAGCTGCCACAATCCAACACCCGCATCGAGCGGCAAGCCGCCCATCTGGTATACGGACTTCGATCGCAATGGCGATGGCGCGATCGACCAGACCGATGACCTGTGGTTCTACACCGAGGTGCGCGGGCGCATCAACTTCACCGACTATATCGCCAGTCCCCTGTTGCGCAATCCCTCGGGCAACCATCACAGCGGCGGGCTGCGCCCAGGATTTGACACCAGCACGGCGCCCGGCGATCCGGCGCGCCAGAGCTACGACCTCATCGTCAACTGGATCTTGAACGGGGCGCCCTACCAGTAAATGCGCCGGCGGGCGCTCAGGCAGGTGCTAAGTCAGCTGTTCAGGCAGGATTCGTTGAGCCGCAGGGCTTGCGCCCCGGATCGTGATGTGCTCAGTAATCGCGGCGTGGCGCACTATAGAGTGAGCCTGGAAATACCCAGGGAGGCGTGCGCCCGACCAGAGTCTCGATGAGCGCGAGTTCCTGGTCGCTATGGTTGATGAACGGCGCGCGGCGGATGCTCTGCCCGGCTGGCGCATTGGCGAGGATGTAAAGTGGATGGTCGTGGTGCGTGGCGACCACGGTCTCCTTGCTCTCGGGATCGCTGATCGCGGTCGTGTCCGAGATCCCGTAGCAGGTACAGAAGTAGGTCTGCTCCGGATCCGCCTCCATGTAGACGCCGGTGCCGCGAATCCCGATGGTTGCCGTGGGAGTGCGCAGCGACAATCCGTTGCTGCGCGAGACCGACAGGATCGCGCCCTGCAAGAGCCGCAGGCCGCTGATCAGAAACGAGTCCTTCGCATCCTTCTGGGCGGCCAGTTCCAGGCGGCTGTTCGAGCGCAGGATCATCGAATTGCCGCCCACCACGAAAATGATCTCGCTGTCGGGCCCGGTCGCCACCGTGTCAGTGGCCTTGATCGGAGTCTGCAGTGTGGCGGCAGTACCGTTGACGGTGGCGCTACCGGAAATCTTGTAGATCGACTGGCCCTCGGGCAGTTTCGAGGGCGTGCGGCCGAACAGTTCGTCGCCCAACGCCTGGCGCGCCGGCGCGGCCGCTGACAGCAGACCCATGGCCAGCGCCTGCACCAATACTCGCCGACGTGGATCGTCGGCATCGCCCAAGCGACTCATCAAAGCTCCCCTTACCCTGCGCCCGGCGGTCCCGGGTCCCGTCCAAAGTCGACTTTGGTATCCCCTTTTGAACCGCCGCTCGGAACCGTCCCTTGGCACGCCCCGTTGGGACGCGCCACTTCCCCTGTGCTCCTACCCTTGTGCCCTTTAGCATCTGCCCCTTCCCTCTTGCGGCAGGCTGGTGGGATGCTAGCACAGGGCTTCGCGCTGTGTAACGGCTCCAAGGGATGGAGTCGCAGGTGTTGTTTTGTGCGCCAAGTGCGTGGGAGCGTGGGAGCGTGGGAGTCTCACGCTACACCTTCCACCCAGTCCCTGGGCCTACTCCTTGGGCACCGCGGGAGTGCGAACGCGCAGGCCGGCTAAAAGAAGGCGCACCGGGTCCCGCCAGTGCGAGCGCAGGATCGCAAAGGCCACCAGATGCATGAGCCCGATCTGGATGGTCACGATGACACCCAGCAGCGGCAGCGCCGATACTGAATAGATGAGGCCACCAAACACCGCCGCCGCTGCGATGCTCATGGTCCAGGATGCGAGGCGCGACAGCGCGACGGGGGCGAGCACAACGCTGGTGCCGACGGCCGCGGCCAGTCCCCAGGCCGACCGCCCTGTACGCGCATAGGCCGCCATGCCCGCGAAGATGCCATCGGCGAGCAGCACCCACAGCGCACCATAATAGAGGACGACCGGCGGGACTTCGCTGAGCAAACCCTGGTTGCGGATCGGTTTCATGGTGGTGCGTGGACTTGGTATGATCCCGACTATACGCCGCCTCGCGCGGGTCACCGCGGAACGGCTTGCCGGGCAGGATCATGGCGCCTGAAGAGGCCCCCGGAGTGTCCAGACCCAAGTTTCGACCCCACCCGACCCCAGCTCCGACCCCAGCCCGAGTCCCGACCCGAGTCCCAGTCAGCGAAGCCAAAAAGAGCCCATCCCATGAATCAGACCCGCACTGATGCCCCAGACGACGCTTCGGCCAGCAACGCCGCCACGTTAGATTTGGGCAGCCTGTCCCGTTTTGTCGAGTCGCACTGGGATGAGGAGATCGTACCCGCCCTCTCCGACTACATCGCGATTCCCGCGAAGAGTCCGGCCTACGACACCCAGTGGAGCGAGCATGGCTATCTCGAGCGGGTGATGCGCGATGCGGCCCAGTGGGTCGAGCGCCAACAGGTTGCAGGGCTGAAGCTCGAGGTCATCCGGCTGGCGGGCCGCACACCGGTGATGTTCTTCGAAGTCCCGGCGCGGGACTCGGCCTCCACCGACACGATTCTGCTCTACGGACATCTCGACAAGCAGCCGGAGTTCTCGGGCTGGCGCAACGATCTCGGGCCCTGGACTCCCAAGCTCGAGGACGGCAAGCTCTACGGCCGCGGCGGGGCCGACGACGGCTATGCCGTCTACGCGGCCTTGACAGCGATCGTCGGCCTCGAGAAGCAGCACACGCCTCATCCACGCCTGGTCGGCATCATCGAGACCTGCGAAGAATCGGGAAGCTTCGATCTTCTGCCCTACGTCGATGCACTGCAAACGCGCCTGGGCTCTGTAGGTCTTGTCATCTGCCTCGATTCGGGTGCCGGCAACTACGAGCAGTTGTGGATGACCACCTCGCTACGGGGGGTCATCGGCGGCACGCTCGAGGTCCGCGTACTTGACGAGGGGGTGCACTCAGGCGACGCGAGCGGGGTCGTGCCCTCTTCGTTTCGCATCATGCGCCAGGTCCTCGATCGCCTCGAGGACAGCAAGACCGGCCGGCTCTTGCCCGAGAGCTTCCACTGCGCGGTACCCCCCGAGCGCCTCGCCCAGGCTCAGGCCACCGCCGCGATCCTGGGCGCGGAGGTGTGGAAGCGCTTCCCGTGGGCGTGTGGCGGTGACGGCGGCTTTACGCTGCCCACCAGCGACGACCCGGTCGAGGTGCTGCTGAACCGGACCTGGCGGCCCACGCTCTCGGTCACCGGCGCCCAGGGACTGCCAGCCCTGGGTGACGCCGGCAACGTGCTGCGTCCGCGCACCGAGTTCAAGCTCTCGGTACGCCTGCCGCCGCTGGTCGATGCCACCCAGGCGATCGCCGAACTGAAGCGCCTGCTCGAGTTCGACCCGCCCTACCACGCCCAGGTCATCTTCAAGCCCGACCCTGGCGCCACCGGCTGGAATGCACCCGTCACGGCCGAGTGGCTAAACCGCGCCCTCGACCAGGTCTCCCTGAGCGCATTCGATGCGCCCTGCGGCTACATCGGGCAGGGTGGCACCATCCCGCTCATGAACACCCTGGAGAAAGGGTTTCCCAAGGCGCAATTCGTGGTCTGTGGCGTCCTCGGTCCGAAATCGAATGCCCATGGACCGAACGAGTTCATCCACATTCCCTACGCGAAAAAGCTGACGCAGGCGATCGCCCAGCTGATCGCGCTCACGCCCTGAGAAGCCGGGTCGGCCGACGTCCCCTAATCACGGAAGTCGGGCTTTGCCACGCGCACCAGGAAGTGGTCGACCAGGCTGTGCTCACAAACCTTGAAGAGCACGTATGCGGCGAGCCCCAGATAACCATAACCGATCAGCTCGAAGAGCTGCCGCAAGGCGCCATCGCCGACCACCATGATCCCGTAGTCCAGGAACAGTGAGAGATTGGCCTTAAAGAGATACGCAAGGTTGAAGGTTGCGAGCGCGAACACGCCACAGGACACGCCCATGAGTGCGAACGCCAGGCCCACGTGGTGTTCGAGAAAGATCTTCAGTTGCGCCATGTCCGCTGCCACCCTGGGTGTGGTTGGATCGTCCTCTGGTTTGGTCGCGCGATGGGCCCCCTTCATTACAGGGGTTTGCCTTGGCAGGCGTTCCAGGCGGTTCCGGCGAGACCGCCCGGGGAAACGCATGGTCGCGCTTCGTGGCCGCGGCCAGTGGCCAATTTGAAGCCGACCTGTGGTCGGCCCGCCTGGGGATCCTAGTGCACGGCTGATGCGCGCAACTGGTCGAGCCGGGCCTTCAGGAACACCGCTGATTCATGCACATGGCCGCTCGCATCGCGGATCTTGTAGGAGGCGCCGGTCATCTCCGAGCGGGTTGCGCACAGCCGGATGAAATCTTCGGCGGTATGGATGTCGTCCTTGAAGTAGTCCATCTTGTCGCGCAGGTGGGCCTCGGCGTCATGCGCAGAATATTCCGAGCCGTTGCGGATGAAGACCACATCGCGCATCTCGCCGACCTCGCGGATCAGCTGATCGATGAGCTTCTGCTCGAAGGGCGAGGGTGACGCCGCGGCAGGGTGCAGGGTGGCCAAGCCCAGGAGCGCTGCGATGACAGCCCGGCGGGTCCAGGTTTTATGACAGGTCACGGTCTGATCTCGTTGCGTCGATGATCCAGAGTTGCACCCGAGGTTGGGAAGCGTTGCGTACCCTTGCGTATCGTCACTCGGGCGCGATGTGCGTGAATCTAGCCTAGCGCATTGCCGGCGTGAGGACAAATGATTGCGCCAAATATCTTAGCCGCGGTGCAGCACAAAAGACTCACTCCCGCTGCCGGGGCGAGTGGCGGGCTGGCCGTGTAAACTAAGGCCATGCCCTCTGACTTGAGCACGCTTGCGCAGACCACCGAAAAGCGCGCCCCCGCCGCGATCGCGCCCCGCGCGCTGCGCTTCTCATGGGGCGCGGATCTGCCGCGCTTCTGGTTCGGCGGCGATGCGTTTCGCACCCACTACATGAACGCGCTGTCGCTGCTGTTTCCGCAGGGCGAGCAGTTTTTCATCGAGACGGTCCGGGCGCTACGCCATGCCAGCCGCGATGCCACCCTTGATGCCGAGATCGGCGCCTTCATCGGCCAGGAGAGCTGGCATCGCCAGGCCCATCTGGCCTATAACGCCCATCTCGAAGCCCAGGGGCTGCCCGTCGCGCGCCTTGAAGCTCGCCTTAGGAGCCGGATCGAGTTTGTGCGCACGCGCATGACGCCGTTGCGCGGACTCGCGGCGACCGTGTGCCTCGAGCACTTCACCGCGATCCTCGCCCACCATCTGCTCTCGCGCCCGCAGGAACTGGAGACCATGCCTTTGCCCCTGCGGCGCCTGTGGCTCTGGCATGCGCTCGAGGAACTCGAGCACAAGTCGGTGGCCTTCGACCTGTACCGCGCGGCAGGCGGCGGGGCGGCCTTGCGCAGCGGGCAGATGCTCATCGTCACCTTCACCTTCACGCTCGACGTGCTGGGCAATCTGGCGGCCCTGCTCGCGGCCGATGGCCTCCTCTGGAAGCGCGCGGTCTGGGCCTCAGGCGCGGGCTTTCTGTTCGGGCCGCGCCGCGGCCTCGTCTGGAGCGTGCTGCCTGCCTACCTCGGATTCTTCCGACCGGGCTTCCATCCGCGCGACACCGACGAGGGGCAGCTCATCGCCAGCGCACGCTTTGCCCTGTCGCGACTTAGCGCCCCGCATTGAATCCCCGGCCCACCCGCCGCACTGCGCTGGCGCGCACGCCGGCATGGGACGTGAAGCAAACCGCCTTGTGTAACCTGAGTCAAGGACTCGACCCTTCATGAAGACTGCAGCATTTTCCCACGACGACTGGCGCCGTCTCATCCAGAGCTTCGGCGAGAACCCCGACCGGCCCGGGCTGTTGGAGACGCCCGAGCGGGTCACCCGCGCCTGGCAGCACTGGACTTCGGGCTATGGGCAGGACCCGGCCGAGATCCTGAAGATCTTCGAGGACGGCGCCGAGCAGTACAACGAGCTGATCGTGGTTCGGGGTATCCCCGTCTACAGCCATTGCGAGCATCACCTCGCGCCCTTTTTCGGATCGGCGACCGTGGGCTACACACCCAAGGGGCGCATTGTGGGCCTGTCGAAACTGACCCGGCTGGTCGACTGCTTCTCGAAACGTCTGCAGGTCCAGGAACGACTCACCATGCAGGTTGCCGAGGCCCTGATGGGCCATCTGCAGCCACGCTCGGTGGGCGTCGTCATCCGCTGCCGCCACCTGTGCATGGAGAGCCGCGGCATCCGCACCCCTGGCGAGGAGACCGTGACTTCGGCACTCGAGGGGGAACTGCAGACCAATCTCGCCTTGCGTACCGAATTTCTCGCGCTGGCCCGCGAGCGCGCCTAGGCGCCCTCTCCCGGGTCTCCTGGGTCTCCCGGCTCTCCCGGCGCCGCGAGCACGGCGCCCGGAGGCCTCCTTGCGGCCCCGGCCGCCCTTGCCGCAGCACTGTACCCGCCATGACTTTAATGCTCCTCCTTCTCGCTGCGATGCTGGCCGTCATCCTGCTGGCCTCGGAACTCTTCACCAATGCCCTTGAGCATCTCGGCGAAAGGCTCGGCATCTCGGAGGGCGTGACCGGGTCCATTTTTGCGGCGGTGGGGACGGCGATGCCCGAGACCTTCGTACCCCTGATGGCGCTCGTCGCAGGCACCCCTGACATGGCCGTCAATGAAGAGATTGGCGTGGGAGCCATCCTCGGTGCGCCGCTCATGCTCTCGACCTTGAGTACCTTCCTCCTTGGCCTGGGCGCCCTGTCGCGACGCGGCCCGGCTGGCCGGCTGCACCCGGAGCCGGTAGGGCTTGCCCGCGACCTCGACTTCTTCCTCGCCGCCTTCGCCATCGCGGCGCTTGCGATGTGGGTGCCGCACGAGCGTCTCTGGGTGCGCCAGGTGCTCGCAGCCGTGCTGTGCGTGGGCTACGGGCTCTACCTCTACAGGACGCTCGCGGCTTCGGGCAAACTGGTCGAAGACGGGCACGCCACTGAGGCCCCCGAGCGCATGCTGCTGACCCGCCTTGGGCTGCCGCTCCATGGTGCGACCATCGGCCTGCAACTCCTGCTCGGCGTGGGCCTTCTGGTGCTCGGGTCAAAGGGCTTCATCCAAGGCGTCGAAGGGGTCGCGAGCCGGCTTGGCATCTCAGCGCTGCTGTTGTCCCTGCTCATCATTCCGATCGCCACCGAACTGCCGGAGAAGGTCAACAGCATCCTGTGGGTGCGCCGCGGCAAGGACACGCTTGCGCTTGGCAACATCACCGGCGCGATGGTGTTCCAGGGCACGCTCCTGCCGGCGATCGGCATCTTGCTGACCCCCTGGCAGCCGCGTCCCGAAGTGCTTGGGGGCGTGATCGTGACCCTGTGTGGAGCGGCCTGGCTGCGCGTGTCTGCGCGCACCAAGGGTTTGCCGATCTGGACGTTGGGCGTCAACGGGCTCTTCTACGCGGCCTACCTCATCTACACGCTTTGACAGCGCGGCACCAAGCCCACGTGCCCTTAGGCGCACACGTCACGCTCGCCCACTGAGGAACTGTCAAAGCGCAGCCCCAATGGGCCAGCTGTGTGCGCCGCGCCACAGACTAAGCATCAGGCCTGCTTTTTGTGTGGGCGTCGCGGGCGCGACCCCTCTACACTGCACTCACACCTCTCGAAACGGAGACCTCTCACCGCACATCTCTTGGTGCGCGCCCGGGCATCCCCCGGGCCTGCACCGGAATCCCGAGTTCACCATGACCCTGAATATTCCTTCTGGCGTCGGACAGCGCATCAACCGTGAACTCGAGCTGGCCAAGGCCGTGCTCGAGTCCCTGACCCCGGCCGTCTCCATCTATGGCGGCGCCCGGGTCACACCGGACGATCCCTACTACGAAAAGACCGTGACGCTTGCACGTGCGCTCTCAGCAGCCGGCGTCTCGGTCATCTCAGGGGGCGGTCCGGGCATCATGGAGGCGGCCAACCGCGGAGCCCAGGAAGGCATGCTGGGCCTGTCCATCGGTCTTAACATCAACCTGCCGTGCGAGCAGAAGGCCAATCCCTACCAGGACCTGTGCATCGACTTCGAACACTTCTCCTCGCGCAAGGTGGCGTTCTGCAAGTATTCGATGGCCTTTGTCGCGATGCCGGGCGGATTTGGGACGCTCGATGAGCTCTTCGAAGTCGTGACCCTGATCCAGACCGGCAAGATGCCCAACATCCCCGTGCTGCTCTACGGCGGTGAGTTCTGGAACGGCCTGCTCGACTGGCTGCGCGGCATGGTCCTGCCGCGCGGGCTCATCTCGGCCCAGGACGTGGACGAGCGGCTGTGCGTCGTCGACACCGTCGAGGAGGTCTTGGCGCTCGTTCTGCCGCGTATTCCGCGCCGGACCCTGGCTGCCTAGACGCGGCCCACCGGCGCGGCGCGACCGCGGCTTAATGGCCCGTCACGGCATTCTTCGCGCTCGTAAAGACCCCCTTGGCCGCTGTGAGCGCACGCTCGGCTGTGTCCTTGGTCGCATCCCAGGCGCCTTTTGCGGCATCCCGGGTGGCTTCAGCCGCCTTCTGCGCGTCTTCCTTGCTGTCACGGCCCACGGCTGCTGCGGCGTCGGCGGCCTTGTGTGCGGTGTCGCTGGTCGCATCGGCAGCGGTCTTCGCAGCATCGGCAGCCTTGTCTGCCGCGTCCTTCGAGTCCGCGCCCGCCGTGCGGGCCGCAGCGGCGGTCTTGCGGGCCGCCACATGCGCCGCCCGGTCGGCGTCACGTGCGGCGCGCCGGGCCGCCTCTGCGGTCTCCTTGGTCAGATTCTCTGCAGCCTTTTCGGTCTTCTCAGCCGCGGTCTTGGCGGCAGCCGCAGCCCTGCGCGCGGCCCTCTCGGCGTCACTCGCGGCTTTGCTGGGACCACTTTGGGTCGCGGGGGCCGCAGCAGGCGTTGCCGTATCGTCCGCGGCATGGGCCGCGTTGCCTGCAAGCCCCGCGACGACGAGTAGAGCGAGTGCGGCTTTGATCAAGGGATATTCTCGCCTCATGGTTTTTCTCCTTTTTGAGTTGGGCACCGGCGGTTCTGCGCGTAGCGCAGCAAGCCGTATGGCATTGCACATGGGCCGCGCGGCTGCCAACGGACGCGGCGCCAATATACGTCCGCAGGACCGCATCAAGACAGCCACCAGCTTGACTTTCCTTGCCCATGTTGCACTTTCGAGCTGTTCCCGGCGGTTGGCTATGGCCGTTCGAACAGAAGGATATTGGGTTTGGACGCAGGAATCAGCAAAAAGTTTAGGCTATCTGCGCGGCGCGATGAGGGCATGCCCCTGCTGAACGCGCGCGCGACCAGTCGGATATCACTCAACGCGGGCCAGAGGCGCCTCTCGTCATCGCAGCAAAGACTGCGCCGATCGAACGCCTGCGGAATCGCCAGTCGCTCTCGCCATTTTTTTCTTCAGGGCCTCGGGCTGGCTTTCGTTGCCAACTCGTGCAGAACCCTGGATACGGCCGACACGACCCGCGCAACATCCTGCGCGTCGGTCTGCCAGTTGCACACCGATACGCGCATGCAGCGTCTGCCGCGCCAGGTCGTGTTGCTAAAGAGCGCCTCACCACCGGCCACCACCGCGCTCGTGACCGCGTCAGTCCAGCTGTCGTGATCGCCTTCGGTGGCCCCTGCCCGGGGATCGAGGAAACGAACCAGGCCCTGATTGATCTGGGGTGTCCAGGCGCGCTTCGCACCGGGAAGCGCTGCAATCCCCTCGACGAGATCACGCGCCGCATCACAACAACCATCGATGAGACGCGCAACACCGTCGCCGCCCAGCTGCCGCAGCGCCGCATAGGTCGCGACACCCCGTCCGCGCCGGGACCACTCGGGATTCCAGTCCTTCTGTTCGCGGACCTGGTCGTTATGGGAGATGTAGCTCGCCTCGTAGGCCATCGACCGGCGATGCGCGGCGGGATTGGCGACGAAGACAAACCCACTGTCAAGGCTCACAAGCGCCACGACCGGGTTATGCCCGAGACCTTCGAGATGCACCAACTAGTGCTCGAGCACCCGCTCGAGTGCAAGGCGAAAAGGAGAGGTCTCATCCATGTGGCCTTCCCGTGGGTCGCTCAGGACACGACAAACCGGCGCAGGGCTGCACGCCTTGCATCAGGTCTGCGAGACGACCGGGACCGCGGCCGCCGGTGGCGTGTTGCGGCTGCGCTGGCACTTGATGACACCGTCGATCATGACAAGCCCGATACCGGGAAGATCACCGAGCTGGACGCTCTCGAGCAGATCACGCCCGGCCGAGTGCTCGGCCCGATCGAGGAACACCAGGTCGGCCGGTCGGCCCACCTCGATCAGTCCCTGGCGCAGGTTGCGCATCCGCGCCGTGTTGCCGGTTGCAAATCCGAAGGCGATCTCGGCCGGCACCTCGGCCAGACTTGCGAGAAGCGCGATCATGCGCAGGATTCCGAGAGGCTGCACCCCGGAGCCTGCCGGTCCGTCGGTCCCGAGGATGATACGGTGCGGGCACTTCAGTTCCAGCGCGTGGCGCGCGGTCAGAATG
Organism: Burkholderiales bacterium; assembly: GCA_003136595.1. GTDB lineage: Bacteria > Pseudomonadota > Gammaproteobacteria > Burkholderiales > Burkholderiaceae_D > BOG-994. The sequence goes on along the minus strand of PLEY01000024.1, from coordinate 14,305 downwards.
GCGATCCGCTCGTTGCCGTTATGCACCAGCTCTAGGGCGCGCGTGCTGTGTTCGCACAGCGCGCACACCTGTTCGTAAGGGAGTGCCGTATGGCCGCCATTGACGTGCCCGATGATGTCGGCATCGGCCTCGAGGACGACATCTTTGTCGATCAATCCCGATCCCGGAATCGACGGGCCGCCGGTATGGATGGTGCTCTGGATGCCATGGGCGCGCGCCCAGCGCACCATCTGCGCCGCTTGCGCGCCCGCCTTGACGCTGCCAAGACCAATTTCGCCAAGGAGCGTGACACCGGCCGCCGCAAGCTCCGTGAAGTCGGCCTCGACCATGCCCTCTTCGATCACCGGGGCGCCAGCCAGAACCTTGACGCCCCCGCCGACACCCTGCGCGCGCATGTTCTCGAAGGCGCGCTGCGCCGTGATGGCGAGCGCCTTTAAGCCCACGATGTCACGCGGGCGCCCGGGCAGATGCACCTCGCCCGCGGAGATCATGGTCGTGACCCCGCCGTTCAGGCTCGATTCGATCCAGCCCAGCTGATTCTGGCGCGGGGTCCAGTCGCCAAACACCGGATGCACGTGGGAGTCGATGAGCCCCGGGCACACGGCCGTGCCGCGGCAATCGATCACCGTCTGGGCGAGACCGGGATCGCACTGCGCGGCACGGCCGAGGGCGACGATGTGGCCGTCCTCGATGATGAGCGTGTCGGCATCGGCCCTTGGCGCATCGATGTCACCGGTCAGGAGGAGCCCGATGTTCTTGACCCAGATGCGGCCGGATCGTGCCCGGGCGACTTCTATCGACATGGAGCACCCCCCCTTTCGCCCGGCGAGACCGAGGACACCATCGGTCTAGGCCAGATCGATATCATCGGACTGGATGCGTTTCACGCCTTTTTTCGTCATGTCCTTCCAGGCCTGGGCGACCGACCCGTTCAGATCGATCCCGCGGCAGGCATCCTCGATAACATAGGTCTCAAAGCCCGCGCGGCGCGCATCGAGCGCCGTCCAGGCCACGCAGAAGTCGGTGGCCAGCCCCGCCACGAAGAGCTTCTTGATGCCGCGCTGCTTGAGGTAGCCCTCCAGTCCGGTCGGGGTCTTGCGATCGGCCTCCTCGAACGCCGAATAGCTGTCGACGTCCTTGTGGAAGCCCTTGCGGACGATGAGCTCAGCCTGCGGAATCTTCAGGTCATGATCGAGCTCGGCGTCGGCCGTGCCCTGGACGCAATGGTCAGGCCAGAGCACCTGCGTACCGTAGGCGAGCTTGGTGGTCTCAAAGGGCTTCTTGCCCGGATAGCTCGAGGCGAATGAGGCATGTCCGGGCGTGTGCCAGTCCTGCGTCAAGACCACGTTCTGGAAGGCTGGTGCAATCCGGTTGATGACCGGCACCACATCCTCGCCGTTCTTGACGGCCAGCGTGCCGCCCGTGATGAAGCAGTTCTGCACATCGACGACGACGAGCGCGCTCGTTGCATCGGGCTTGATCTTCGCAGGCGCTGACCACGCCCACTCGCCTCCCCCGGCAAGCACAACGAGGCCGGCACCTGACAGGGTACGCAAGGCCGCTCTGCGATTCATCGAACTCATGGCTCAGTCTCCAAAGGTCACTGCATAAGAGAGCCGGCCGCCGCCCCTCATACGGACAGGTAGGCGCGCCGCACCGGCTCGTTGTGGGCCAACTCCGACATGCTGCCACTATAGCGAATCTGGCCCTTCTCCAGCACGTACGCGCGCTCGCAGACCAGTTCGGCAAAGTGCAGGTTCTGCTCGGACAACAGGATGCTCACGCCGCGCGCCTTCAAGGTCGCGATCATCTGCGCCATCTGCTCGACAATCACCGGGGCCACCCCCTCCGAGGGCTCGTCAAGCAGGATCAGATAGGGATTGCCCATCAGGGTGCGGGCGACCGTGAGCATCTGCTGCTCGCCCCCGCTCATGCGCTCCGCCTGCCGGCGGGTCATCTCGCCCAGATTCGGGAACAGGCGGTAGACATCGGCAGTCGTCCAATGGGGCGCGGCCGTGCCATCGGGCCAGGTGCGCGCCGGCTGCCGGCCGACCTCCAGGTTTTCGGCGACCGAGAGCGCCGTGAAGATGCGGCGCTCCTCGGGAACGTAGCCCAGCCCCAGCCGCGCGATCCGATAGGGCTCGGCGCCCCGGATCGCATGGCCCATGAAATCGATGGCGCCCCGGGTCGACTGGACGAGTCCCATGATGGCCTTGAAGGTCGTCGACTTGCCAGCGCCATTGCGGCCCATGAGCGCGACCGCCTCGCCCTGCCCGACCTCAAGGGTGACGCCAAACAGGATCTGGGCGGGTCCATAAAACGCCTCCAGACCGTGTAGCGCCAGCAACGGGGGGCTCATCGGCGCCCGCCCCCGCTGGCGCCCGGCGCGGGTGCTGCGAACGTGCGACCGCTGCCGAAGTACACCTCCTGCACGCGCGCGTCACGGCGCACCGAATCGACATCACCGGCTGCGATCAGTTCACCGCGGGCGAGCACCAGCAGCCGGTCGGCATAGGCGAACACGGCATCCATGTTGTGCTCGGTGAAAAGCACCGACAGGCCGAGGCTGCCGACCAGGCTGCGCATGAGGTCCATGAGGGCGATCCGCTCTCCAGGAGCCATGCCGGCCGTCGGCTCGTCCATCAGCAACAGGCGCGGACCCTGGGCGAGCGCCAGTGCCAGCTCGACCCGCTTCACGTCGCCATAGGCCAGCAGGCCGCAGGTGCGAGAAGCCTGCGCCGCCATACCGACCTGTTCCAGCAACCCGAGCGCCGCCTCACGCTGGCGACCCGCGAGCGGCCGATTCATGTGAAAGAGCTTGCGCTCGCCCGACAGCAGCGCGAGCTGCACGTTCTCGAGCACCGTCAGGGAGCCGAAGGCGGCCCCGACCTGGAAGGTGCGCGAGATGCCGCAGCGCCAGATGCGCCGCGCATCGAGGCCGACCAGGTCCCGCCCTTCGAAAAAAACCGATCCGGCATCGGGGTGCAGCTGGCCGCAAAGAAGATTGAAGCACGTCGACTTGCCGGCACCGTTCGGCCCGATCAGGGCCAGGATCTCACCGGCTTCAAGCTCAAAGGACACGTCGTGGACGGCCCGCACGCCCCCGAAGGACTTGGAGAGGTGGGCCACGGCCAGAAGACTCATGGTGCGAGCTGCTCCGGCACTGCGGCAGGCGGGCGGCCGCGCGCGCGGCGCGCCGCTGCGAGCTGTTCCCAGAAGCCCACGATGCCGCTCGGAAAGGCCAGCACCAGCACCAGCATGACAAGCCCGAGCCACAGGCGCCAGTAGTCGGTCAGACGTGCTGCCGTATCGGCCAGCCAGGTGAACAGGGCGGCGCCCACCCAGGGTCCGGCAAGGGTCTCGACCCCGCCCAGAAGGATCATGACGAGCCCGTCGATGGAGCGGTTCACATACATCACGTCCGGGGAGATGCTGCCCTTGGAGAATGCATAGAGGGCTCCGGCGAGTCCGGCAAAGAGGCTCGCGACCACGAACCCGGCCCACTGCACGGCGCGGGTGTCGATGCCGATGGCTTCAGCCCTCAAAGGCGAATCCCGGGCCGCGCGCAGCGCGAAGCCGAACGGCGCAAACACGATGCGCCGCAACAGGGCGATGCCGCCCACACACAGGACGAGAGTGAAGTAGTAGTAGCGCTGCACACTGGCGAGCCAGGCGGCCGGCCAGACGCCGATGAGGCCGTTGCTGCCGCCGGTCAGGCTGTCCCACTGGTAGACCACCGACCAGGCGATCTGGGCGAATGCCAGCGTCAGCATCGCCAGATAGATTCCCGACAGGCGCACTGAGAACCAGCCGAAGACGAGCGCCCCGATCCCGGCCGCCAGCGGCGCAAGCGCGAACGCCACTTCCATCGGCAGGGCACACAGCTTCAGGAGCAGCGCCGCGCCATAGGCCCCCAGTCCGAAATAGGCGGCGTGCCCGAACGAATGCATGCCGCCGGGACCCACGAGGAGGTGCAGGCTCGCCGCGAACAGCGCCGCAATCAGGATCTCGATGACCAGCACCGTCAGATAGGGGTAGAAGTGGGCGAGGGCCGGCACGGCGGCGAGCACGATGAGGAGCGCAAGGAGCGCGCGGCGCGCCCCGCCCGAGAACGCGCGCCGCGGCGCCGCGGCGGCGCCGCGCGCGAAGAGCGGCGCAAGCGGCCGGCCCAAAAGACCGTAAGGCCGCACGACGAGAATTGCGGCCATCACCAGGAACTCCGCGGCCAGCGTCAGCTTCGACAGCGAGAACACCGCGCCGAAGACGCTGAGCGTGCCTACGCCGATGCACAGCGCCTTGATCTCGCCAATCAGCAGCGCAGCGAGAAAGGCGCCCGGGATCGAGCCCATCCCGCCCACCACCACGACCACGAAGGCGGTACTGATGGTCTCGAGGTCAAGTCCGAGATTCGCCGGTGTGCGCGGACCCTGGAGGGCGCCGCCCAAGCCCGCCAGGAACGAGCCGAGCGCAAACACGCTCGTGAACAGCCACGCCTGGTTCACGCCGAGTGCCGCCACCATATCGCGGTCCTGCGTGGCGGCACGCACCAGCGTGCCCCAGCGCGTGCGGTTCAACACCGCCCACAATGCTGCGAGCACCACGGGTCCCGAGGCGATCAAGACGAGATCGTATTCCGGGAAGCGCCGCCCGAGGATCTCGATGGCCCCGCCCAGGTGTGGCGCGCGGGCGGCGAACAGGTCGTCGGGTCCCCACACGAACAGGGTCACGTCCTTGGCGATCAACACCAGCGCGAAAGTGGCCAGCAGCTGGAACAGTTCAGGGGAGCGGTAGATGCGGCGCAGCACCGTCATCTCGACCAGGGCACCCAGCAGGGCCACGACGAGCCCGGCGGCGAACACGCCGCCCCAGAAGGCCGCCGCGCCGCCGCCCCCCCCGCGCACCAGCGAGTAGGCGAGATAGATGCCGAGCATGTAGAGCGAGCCATGGGCGAAATTCACGACGCGCGTCACGCCAAAGATGAGCGACAGGCCGGCCGCGACCAGAAACATCGCCGATGCGTCGGCGAGCCCGTTTAGGAGCTGGACACAAAGCGCGGCCAGGCTCATGCGCGAATCCTCTCGCTCACCCGCGCGCGAGTGGGCGCAGCCAGGACGGCGACAACCGCAAGCGCAGCAACGGCACCGGCCCCTGGCCCTCGTGAAGTCGCACCGGCCTACTCGGCAGGGCGCAACTGCTTCACCTCGGCATCGCCCGGCTGCACCGAGGCGCCATTGATGAAGACGAAGTTGGTCATGACGCCCCGCCCGTCCTTGAGCGCGGTCCGCCCTACGTAGGTGCCCATCGTCGACTGGTTGTCCTGGGCACGAAACACGATCGGGCCAAGCGGCGTGTCGACGGACAGGCCGCGCAGGGCCGCGATCAGTTTCTCGGTGTCGGTCGAGCCGGCCTTCTTCAAGGCGCGGGCGATGGTCATCACCGAGGTGTATCCGACCACCGAGCCCAGGCGCGGATAGTCGTTGTAGCGCTTGCGATAGGCCTCCAGAAAGCGCGTGTTCTCCGGGGTCGTGATCGCGTACCAGGGATAACCCGTGACGATCCAGCCGGTGGGCGCCTCGGCTGCGAGGGGGTCGAGATACTCGGGCTCGCCGGTCAAAAGCGAGACCACATCGCGCCCCTCGAAGAGGCCACGGGTATTCCCCTCACGCACGAACTTGCCGAGATCCGCACCAAAGAGAACATTGAAGATGGCATCGGGCTTGGCATCGGCGAGCGCCTGTACCACGGAACCGGCCTCGAGCTTGCCAAGCGGAGTGGCCTCCTCGTCGACGAATTCGACATCGGGCTGCGCCTGTTTCAGGAGCTTCTTGAAGGTTGCGACCGCCGACTGGCCGTACTCGTAGTTCGGATAGACGAGGGCCCAGCGCTTCTTCTTGAGCCGCACCGCCTCGGGGACCAGCATCGCCACCTGCATGTAGGTCGAAGGACGCAGGCGAAAGGTGTAGTGGTTGCCGTCCTGCCAGACGATCTTGTCGGTGAGCGGCTCGGCGGCCAGATAGAGGATGTGGCGCTGTTTCGCAAAATCAGTCAGGGCGAGACCCGTATTGGAGAGGAATCCCCCGAAGAGCAGCACGACCTGCTCGCCTGCGACCAGCTCCTCGGCGCTGCGAACCGCGTCCCCGGGTGTGCCATTGTCATCGCGTGAGACGACCTCGAGCTTCTTGCCGAGAACGCCGCCGGCCGCGTTGACCTCGTCGATGGCCATCTCCCAGCCGCGCCGGTAGGGCTCGAGAAACGCCGGCTGCGCCTTGTAGCTGTTGATCTCGCCGATCTTGATCACGTCGTCGGCCGAGGCCGCGTTCGCGAGCCCAAGGACGAGGGCCGCGGTGAGCGCTCTTCCCGCCAGAATGGATCTCATATCTCTCCTTGATCGATGCCGGGCTTCAGCCGGCCAGGGTCGGCCGGGTCCAGCCCGCAAGGCCGCTATCGTAAACCGTCCTGGCCCTTGATTTCGTGTTTTTGCAGGCCGCCCACGCGCGCAAGCGGCCGGCCGCTCGCGGTCACGGCGACGGCGACCACGATCTCGTTGGCGCGCGGCGCATCCGACACGCGCGCCTCGATCGCATCGAAATGGCTACGCACGAACGCCGCGTCCTTGTGCCCAAGCGGCACGTCGATGGTGGTGCCAAGGCCCCCCTGCTTCTTGGCCGAGGGCACCAGCGCCGCCCCCTTGCCGACGGCCGCACGCAGCGGCTCGCCGAGCCGGGGATGCAGCAGGGCCGCGGCATGCTCGAGTTCGCCCGCCTCGCCGACGATGGCCGCCTTGCCGTAGCTTTCGGCCGCATCCGGTGCAATCCCCAGTGCCGCCACGCAGCGCTCGCCCAGAAGGCCGCCGAGTTCGGCGCCAATATCCATCAAAAGCCCCAGATCCGCCTCATAGCGGCCCGCGTAGGGATTCTCGATGACGGCGATCGCAAGCGCCCGGCGTGTGGGCGGATCGACGGTCTGGCCCATCTCGATGCGGGTTTCATCGACCTGCACCACGAGCTTGCGAATTCTGGCTGGCATCAGCGTTTCCCCGGATCGGTCCGCTAGCGCAGGCCGTCCTGGCCCGCGATCTCGTTCTTGCTCAGTCCGCCCACGCGCGCATGGATGCGTGCGCCAGAGGACACGACCAGTATATAGACGAGCTCGTCGGCCGCGGGCGCGCCCGGCACGCAGACCTCAAAGGCGTCGAAGTGGCTGCGCACGTAACTCGCGTTGACATGGGTGAGCGGCACATCGAGGCGCGTTCCGGGCCCTCCCACCTTCTTGGTCGAGGGAACGATCGCCCGGGTGGGAACACCCTTGCCCTCGAGGAGCGCACGCATCGCGTAGCCGCCTGGCACATGCCAGAGCGCACCATGCTCGAGCTCGCCCGCCGCCCCGACGATCGCGCCCTTGCCGTAGCCCTCGATGGCGGCTGCGCCCACGCCCATGCGGGCGAGGAGTTCACCGGCCAGCTCCAGTCCGAGGGGCTCGAGCGCGGCCATCATCGGCAGGAGATCCTCCACGTAGCGTCCGGCAAAGGGATTGGTCAGGACCGCCGCGATCGCGCCGCGCACCAAAGGCTCTGACGCGGGCGGGCCAAACTCGTGATGGATCGTCTCGATCTGGGACCAGCGTCTGCGCACTTCGATCACACCCATGCTCCAGGCTGCGAGGCCAGAGCCCCGGCCTGCTCACCCCAGAAGCTGTGGGCGTGGCCAAGGGGCTCCATGACGCGGCAGCGACCCTGCAGAAAAAGGGCCGCGGCGGCGACCACGCCGCTGGCCTGCAGACCCCGCGCACGTGCAAGCCCGCGCTCGAGGGCGCTTGCGACTTCCTCGTCGGTGAGTTCGGGCACCGCGACGGTCACGAGGCGCTCGCCCAGATCGCTTTCGTCCTTGAGACTCTGTGCGGGAGCCCTGAGGATCCGCTCGTTCTCGAGATTGACGGCATTGGCGATGATCGTCGCGGCCGCGTCAGCCAGGGCAGCCGTCCGGCCAAGAACGGTCGCGCTGTCGGCGATGCCAAGGCTGAAGCTGCGCCCACGCCAGCCGCTGGTCGCCACACCCCCGACGTTATTCTCAGGGGCGATGGAGAGGATCGCGTCCCAAGCCCCCGCTCCCGGCATGCTCCGCTCGACTACGGCGGCGATGTCGGCGCAGATACCGATGCGCAGCGCCGGCGGCTCAGTCAGGTGCAAGGCAATATCGCCGCCGTTGTTGACGAGGGCGCGCGTGATGCCTTCGCGGCGGTAGCACAGCAGGAGTTCATCGGCGACGGCGCCGGCGACAGCGGCCATCGGGGTGATGAAGTCCGCGCACAACGGCACGCAGGCGTGCCACATGCGCCGCGCAACCGGCCCCTTCAAGGGACACGGTTGGCCTGCCGCAGCCGGCGGCAGCGGGCTGCGCAACCCGGCCAGTTCGGCCACGAGCGCGGGCAGGATGCCCGAAAAGCATTGCCAGCTCGCGGCGTGCGCTTCGGCAAGCGCATCGCGCGCCCCCGCGGCATCGATATGAACATCGATCGGACCGTGCCGGTAGTGCCACCGACCGGCGGCATCGATCTCGCGCACCGCGCTCACGGCTTGGCTCTCGCGGGCCGATCGAGCGGCCAGGGATTGGGGGCCGGCGCGGCGCGGCGAAACGCCGTGGGTGAACCCTCCACATGGTAGGACCCCTTCTCGAGGACTTGGCGCCAGCTGCGCACCGCATCCATGTGGCCGCCCAGCAGCCGGTAGTCCTCGAGGCACATGGAGAATTCCAGCGGCGCGACCAGGGCGGGCGTCGGCACCCGTCCGAACACGGCGCAGGGCAGGCGCGCGACGTCGACCATGAAGGTGATGCCGCCACCCGGCCAGATGTAGGTCGGAGCGCCGCCGCACGTGACCGTGACCCGGCCGGCCTTGATCGCCTGGGTGAGCAGCACGGGATTCTCGGTGGCCCCGGACCTGAGGCTGCCCCCTGCGCCGCCGACGAACAGGATACTGGTCTCTGCGGGCTCGCAGTTCTCGCCGATGCGCAGGACGATGCGCCGCACCGCCTCGGGCATCGGCAGGGCACAAGGCTTCAGATTCGCATCGAGTTCAAACCAGGCCGAATGTTCGCCCGTGGTCGACACCATGAGCAGGCGCAGGCCCGGCCAGGCGCGCTTGGCATCGATCGACTCGATCACCGCGAGCGGCTCGACGAGGTCGGTGCCCCCCCAGCCGGTGCCTGGCGCTGCCACCTGGAAGTAGCGTCCGGGCGTGGAGCGCCTGCCGCGCACGCGGATACCGCTCGCGGCCATGCCCAGATGCTGGCCGGCCTGGTGTTCACTCAGAACACCCGTGATGTGGTCGTCGATCACAATCACCTCGTCAACGAGACCCTGCCACTGCCGCGCAAACATGCCGATCGTGGCCGAGCCACAACCCACGCGCATGCGTTCCTCAACGATGCCGTCGACGACCGGTGGACGGGCCGCCTGCAGCACGAGACGGCTGCCGCCTTCGATCTGCACCTCGACTGCGAGGCGATTGCCAAGCGCCTCCATGACCTCGGCGGTGACCCGTCCCTCGCGCTTGCTGCCCCCCGTCAGGTGATGCACGCCTCCAAGGCTTAGCATCTGCGAGCCGTACTCCGCGGTGGTGACATGCCCGATGACCTCGTCCTGGCACAGCACGTTGGCCTGCTCGGGCCCAAGAAAACGGTCGGTGTCGACTTTTACACGCAGGCTGCAATAACTGAAGATCCCTTCGGTGACGACCGTGACGGTGTCGACCCCGCCCTGTTGCGAGGCGACGATGAAGGGAGCGGGCTTGAAGTCGGGGTAGGTGGTCGAGGCGCCGATGCCGGTCGCAAACAGCTCGCCGCTGCGCTCAATGAGGGTGTCGACAACCCCGTCCTTCGCGCCAAACTGCACGAGCGCGCTGGCCGGCAGCGCGCCTGCCGGCGCGCTGCGCTCGAGAAGGACGAGTGGATCAAGCCGCACGAGGCGCCCTGCCACGTTGGCGTAGCGATCACAGGCCCCGGTGCGACCCACCGAGATCTGGCAGAGGACCGGGCAGGCCTGGCATTCCACCTTGGGACCCGTGGCAGTGTCCGGGGTTGCGTTCAGTGTTGCATGCGGGGGGCCGCCCGAGCTCGCGACCTGGGTCGGGCCGGGTGAGAGCGCCGTACCCGGATCGATCCGGTCCGCGTCATGCCCGATGCGCGTGTGCTCAGACATCGCGCGCGTCCTCGAGCGCGGCGACGAGGCGCTCCGGGGTCACCGGCACGGTGCGGACCCACACCCCCGTGGCATCGTGCACGGCGTTCAGGATCGCCGGGGCGGTCGCGATCAGGGCCGGCTCGCCGACGCCCTTGGCCCCGAAGGGCCCAAGCGGCTCGGGATCCTCGATGAGATAGGTCGTGATGGGCGGGATGTCGCCCGCCGTCGGGATCAGGTAGTCGTGCAGGTTGTCCGAAGCGCCACTCTGATATTCCTCCATGAGCGCCATGCCAAGCCCCTGGGCGATGCCGCCGTGGATCTGGCCTTCGACCTGGGTTGGATTGATGGCCCGGCCCACGTCGTGCGCGGCATGGACTGCGACCACCCGCACGGTGCCCAGCTCAAGGTCGGCCTCGACCACGGCGAACTGCGCGGCAAAGCCATAGGTCGCATACGGCACGCCCTGCCCGTTAGCGTCGAGCGGCACGGTCGGCGGGTTGAACGTACCCCGCCCCCGCGCCACCTCGCCTGCCCGGTTCGCGGGGAGCGCGTCGAGCGCGAGCTCGACCGCGCGCCCGCCGTCCTGGGCGCGCAGGAAGGCACGGCCCTGGCGCATCTCGATGGCCAGCCGTGCGTCGGGCCCGACATCCAGCTTTTCCTGCAGAGCAAGGCGCAGCTCCTGCCCGGCCAGGCGCGCCGCGTTGCCCGAGACAAAGGTCTGGCGCGAGGCCGAGCTCTTGCCCGCATCACAGGTCAGGTCGGTGTCGCCCACGACCTGGTCGACGAGGCCAACCGGCAGCCCGACGGCGTCGGCGAAGATCTGGGGCAAGACGGTGGAACTGCCCTGGCCGATCTCCTGCGCGCCGTTGTACAGGTAGAGCCGCCCATCGGCTTGCAGTGCGCCCTCCATGGTGGACGGATTGGCGATGACGGTGTTACCGATGCCGTACCACATCGAGGCCACCCCGACACCGCGCCGACAGGGGCTCGCGGCCCGGCGCGCCGCCTCGTTCCACTGGTCGCGGGCGGACAACGCCGCGCGCCACGGTTCGCGCAATGCGAGAAGGCAGGCGCCGATGCCAACACTTGCGAAGAGTGTCTGGCCGGTCGCCGTGCGGTCGCCGGCACGAAGCGCATTGCGCATGCGAAACTCGAGACGGTCTAAGCCCACCCGGGCGGCCAGATCGTCGAGCAGCGCCTCGGTGGCGATGTGCGCCTGGGGCACTCCGAAACCGCGAAAGGCACCACCGATCGCATTGTGCGTGTAGACGGCGCGCGTCAGGGCTCGCAGGTGCGGTACGCGGTACGGCCCGCTGGCATGCACCGGCACGCGGTTGGCGACGGTGCTGCCCCAACTCGCGTAGGCGCCGGTGTTGAAGTCCGCATGGAAGTCGAGGCCGACCAGCACGCCCTCGCGATCGCAGCCCATCGCGGCCCTGATGTCCGCGGCATGGCGTTTGGTGGTCGAGCCCATCGACTCCTCACGGCTGTAGACGATGCGCACCGGCCGGCCAAGCTTCCAGGCGGCGACGGCGAGGAGCGGCTGGACCGCGAGATCGAGCTTGCCGCCAAAGCCCCCGCCGACCGCCGAGGGCACGATATGCACGTCCTCGGGTAGCAGCCCCATGACGCGCGCCACCTCGTCACGGTCCAGATACGGAGTCTGGGTCGAGACGAAGATGCGCAGCCGCCGGCGCGGGCGGCCTCCGGGTTCGGGCACGCTCACCACCTCCGCATAGCCTGCCTCCGGCTCGAGATAGGCATGCTCGACGTAGCTTGTCTGGTAGTGCGCACGGGCCACGAATGCCGCGCCCGCGAGAGCCTCTTCGACGTCGCCCTTGACGACGCGCCCGCGGCACAGCACGTTGTCCGGGATGTCCTCGTGCAACGCAGGAGCCCCAGGCGCGAGCGCCGCCGCGGGATCGACGAGGGCAGGCTCGGGCCACCACTGCAGCGGGATCTCGGCAAGGTCGATCCCCATCACCGCCTCCTTTTCGCCCACCAGTGCCAGCACCGCTTCGCCGCGCATGCGCACGTGTGTCTCGGCGAACACGGGCTGGTCCCGGGGCCAGTCGAAGATCGCAAACCGGTTATGCGGCACGTCGCGGGCGGTGATGACGTCGGCCAGGCCCGGATGGCGCGCGCGCAGCGCGCTGAGGTCGCCGATGGCAAAGCGGGCATGCGCATGCGGCGAGCGCACCACGCGCATCCACAGGCACCCCGGGGGCGCGCTGTCGGCACCAAATCGGGCCGCGCCGGTGAGTTTGGCGGCCCCGTCCAGACGGGCAAGGCGCGCGCCCACCGCAGCACCCGCAGGGGGGGCGACCTGCAGGCTCCCCGCCCCGAGCGCCCGGGGCTCCTGCAGTTGGCCTGAGGCTAGGAGCACGCCCTCGATGATCTTGCGATATCCGGTGCAGCGGCAGAGCACACCGGCAAGACCTGCAACGACCTCGGCCTCGGTGGGGCGTGGATGGCGCGTGAGCAGGTCGGTTGCGGCCATCAGCATCCCTGGCGTGCAGATGCCGCACTGCGCGGCTCCCGTGGCGAGAAAGGCCTGCTGCAGGGCGTTGAGCTCGTCTCGCGACGCGAGTCCTTCCACCGTCGTCACCGCGCCGCCCGTGCAGCGCCCAAGCGCCGTGATGCAGGAACACACCTGCCGGCCATCCAGCAGCACCGTGCACGCGCCGCAGTCGCCTGCGCTACAGCCGATCTTGGTCCCGGTGAGGCCCAGTTCCTCGCGCAGCACCTCGGCCAGCGGCAGCGCCGGATGGCTGCGCACGGTGACCGGGCGGCCGTTCACGCTCAGCGAGAGGGGCTCCGCGAGCGGGGCGGATTCGGGCTCGATGGCGATCACGCCTTCGCCTCGGTCAGTGCGCGGCGCACGAGAATCTCGGCAGCCGACTGGCGATACGCACGGCCTGCGCGCACGTCGTCGATCGGCGCGAGACCGGCAAGGTCCGTGGGGCGCACGAGCGCTGCAAGATCCTCAGACACGCCGTGTCCGAGAAGCCGGGCTTCCAGTACGCCAAGACGCAGGGCGTGGGCCGAGCACGAGCCGACGGCGATCGCGGCGGTGAGGATCCGGCCAGCCTCGTCGCTATCGAGCTGCACGGCCACCATGGCAATCGAGATCACGAGATGACGGCGCGAACCAAGCTTTGCGAACACCGAGCGGGCGCGCCTGCCGCGCGCCGGAATACGCACGGCGCGGAGGAGTTCATCGCGTCGAAGCAGGGTCCGGCGCGCGCCCGCGACGAACTCGGCAAGGGCGAGTTCGCGCGTGCCGCGGCGGGAGGCCAGAACCAGGCGGGCGTCTAGCGCGAGCAGCGCGACAATGCCGTCGGCGGCCGGCGAGGCATTGCAGACGTTGCCGCCGATCGAGCCGGTATTCTGGATCTGGATGCCGCCGATCTCGCGCGCGGCGGCCGGCAAGGCCGCCATCGACGCTGGCCATTCGGCCTCGCGGATCTCACTCCAGGTGACCGCTGCCCCGATCTCGACACCCGACTCATCCTGCTCGATCTGACGCAGTTCAGAGAGCCCAGAAATATCCACGAGGGCCGTGCTGCACGCGCGCTGTGCGTTCGCGGGATACCAGTCGGTGCCGCCACACAGAATCTCGAAGCCCCCTGCGGCGAGGCACTCGAGCGCCTCTTGCAGACGATGCGCACGGACGTACTCCGGTCCCGCCATGCTCTCCACCCCAGCCTCGCTCGAATCACCCGCGGGACCGTCGCTGCGCAGAGCGCCACGGTCCCTGCATCGCCTGCAGCGCCCGGGCACCGGCCGGGCCCGGGTGCCCGCCGGACCGGCCCTGCTCTCAAGCCGGCATAAACCTCCGGCACCTCGACCGTACTTTAATCCAAACCAGGCGCGCGCGGCTTCCGAAACCCACCTCGCGGGCGGCGCACGGGCGACCGCGTCGCGGCGGCCTTGGAGGACGCCGAGGACGCCGAGCACGCCGAGCACGCCGAACATGCCTTGCACTGCCTCAATCGATGCGGTAACTGCCGCGCGTCTGGCCTCTACCGAGAGCAGCACCCCTGCAACCCGTGCCCTGCTCCTGAAGTCGCTCTCGGTGCACGGCTACGTGCTCATCTGTCGGACATCCATCGGGCATCCATCGGGC
>PLEY01000127.1:386-5492 GCA_003136595.1 Burkholderiales bacterium | reverse complement strand
GCGCGGCGACAGCGAACGAGGTGACCGGGTGCGACCTCGCGCAAGAGCGGCTTGTCGGCCACGCAGGCCGGCTCGGCAAATGGACACCGCGGCGCAAAGCGGCAGCCATCCGGGCGCAGGCCCGGCGCAGCCACCTGGCCTGGGATCGCCGCGAGGCGCACGGCCTCGCGATCCAGCCGGGGGATCGCGGCCATGAGTCCGATCGTATAGGGATGCTCGGGACGCGCAAAAAGCGCCCGGGTGGATGCCAGCTCGACAATCTCGCCCGCGTACAGGACGGCGATGCGTTCGGTGTGGTTGGCGACCACTCCGAGGTCGTGCGTGACCANNGCCGTGGTCGGCTCATCGGCGACGAGGAGCGCTGGCGCCAAGGCCAACGCCATCGCGATCATGACGCGCTGGCGCATGCCCCCGGAGAGGCGGTGCGGGTACTCGAGAAGGCGCCGCTCGGGTGCGGCGATCTGCACCCGAGCAAGGAGTTCACAGGCCCGCTCGCGTGCCGTCCGGCGTGCGGTGTTCCCATGCGCGTGCAGCACCTCGGTGATCTGCTCACCCACCGTCATCGAAGGATTAAGCGACGTCATCGGCTCCTGGAAGATCATGGCCATGCGCGCACCGCGTAGCGCTTGCCACTCGCGCCGGCCCAATCCAAGGAGGTCGATACCGTCAAACGAAAGCCTGCGCGCCGCCACCTGGGCCGCCGGCGCCCCAACGAGGCCCATGAGCGCCTGCGCCGTGACGCTCTTACCGGAACCGGACTCCCCTACGAGCGCGAGCGCCTCGCCGCGCTCGAGCGAGAAGCTCAAGTCCTCGACCACGGGAAGCGGGTGCGCGCGCGAGCCAAAGCCGATCGAAAGCCCCTCGACATCCAAAAGTGGCATCACGGACTGCCGTCCGGGGTCAGGGTGAACCCGCGCACGCTCACCCTTCCCAGCCATCCTCGAACGGGTAGCGCCGGGCCCAGAATGCCGCGAGGCGGGGTTCGGCGTCGACGCGCCGCACCACCTTGGCCATCCTCGGGGCGGCGCCATAGAAATTTCTGCGCCAGCAGGGACCAAAACGCGACACCACTGCGACATACAGATCCAGCACGCTCAGGTCCTCGCCGAGCAGGTAGGTGCCCGGCTCGAGCTGCGCGTCCATGAACTGCCAGCACGCCGCAATGCGCTCGCCGAGAGCCCGCGTGACGGGTGCATGAAGCGTGGGCGCGACGCCGATGCGTTGCGGATCCACGAGGATCCAGTGCAGGGAATAGATGGCTGCAGACACATAGTTCATCCATCGCAGGAACTGTGCCCGCGCCGGATCGTACACCGGTGGCGCGAGGCCCGATCCCGGCTGGCTGTCGGCGAGGTGGATCAGGATTGCCGCACTTTCGGTCATCACCTCGCCACCCGGCAGGATCACGGTCGGCACCTGACGCAGCGGATTCACCGGCGCGACCCGCTCCTGCGCAGCCGCATCAGCCCAGGTGATCGCCTCGATGACGCTGTACGGGATCTGCACCAGCGTCAGTGCCGCCTCGATGGGCACCGATCCCGAACAGGCCGCCCCGTAGATGGTCCAGCTTCCCAGTGTTCTGTCCATCCGGCTCTCCCCCCTGGTTTGCCAACCACGATGTTACCTGTCCTGCTCCACCGGCAGCAGTGCCAGCTTCCGGCGGATCAGCTACCATCAGACCCATGCCTACCCTCGATCCCGATCATGAACACGATCATGAACATGTTCACGATCACGGGCACCAGCACGGGCACCAGCACGGGCACCAGCACGGCGGGGGCGGCGCTGCCGACCCTAGCCACCTGGGACCGATGGAGCTTCGGGTGCGCGCGCTCGAGACGGTGCTCACTCAAAAGGGCTATGTCGAGCGCGCGGCACTTGATCTCCTGATCGAGACCTACGAGACGCGCATCGGCCCACGTAACGGCTCCCGGGTCGTGGCCCGGGCCTGGACGGATCCCGAGTATCTGGACTGGCTGCTTAGGGACGCCACCGCCGCGATCGCGGACCAGGGCTACGCGGGCCGCCAGGGAGAGCATATGGTCGCCGTGGCCAATTCCCCGCAGCGCCACAACCTGGTGGTCTGTACGCTGTGCAGCTGCTATCCCTGGCCGGTGCTGGGACTGCCGCCCGTCTGGTACAAGAGCGCCGCCTACCGCTCGCGCGTGGTGCGCGATCCGCGCGGCGTGCTCGCGGATTTTGGCGTTGTACTCTCCCCGGATACCGAAATCCGGGTCTGGGACTCGACCGCGGAAGTCCGCTACCTGGTGATTCCTGAGCGGCCGCCGGGCAGTGAGCACCTCGGGCAGGAGGAGCTGGCCGCCCTCGTGACGCGCGACTCGATGATCGGCACAGGGATGGCGCTCACTCCGGGGCTGAGTGCGTCTGCGGGACAACCCCCGAAAGCCGCAGGGTGAGCTATGTCAGCCATGCCGACCTGGGCGGCCTGTCTGGCTTCGGCGCGGTCATTCCCGATGCCCGGGACGATCCCTTTCATGCCGACTGGGAAAGGCAGGTCCTGGCGCTCGTGCTCGCCATGGGCGCGACGGGTAGCTGGAGCCTCGACGCGAGCCGTGCGGCGCGCGAGACACTGCCCGGGTATCGCGAACTCGACTACTACTCGATCTGGCTCGCAGCCCTTGAGAAGCTGCTTGTGGCCCACGGACTCGTCAGCCCCGCCGAACTCGCCGCGGGCTCGTCCGAGGCGCCTCCCAAAGCACTCCCCCGCACCCTTCGCGCAGCCGACGTGGCAAGGGTTCTGGCCGAGGGCACGCCACGGGAGCGCATTGCCAGCGAGGCGGCGCGTTTTGCGGTCGGTGATCGGGTTCGGACCCGGCACGAATCCCTCGGGCACCACACGCGCCTGCCGGGTTACGCATGCGGCAAACAGGGCGTCATCGCGCGTGTGCATGGGGTGCATGTGTTCGCTGACGCGAGCGCGCGCGGCAAGGGAGAAGCCCCGGACTGGCTCTACAACGTGGTATTTGAGGCGCGCGAACTCTGGGAGGGGACCGAGGTGCATTCGGGCACAAGTGTTGCGATCGATGCCTGGCAATCGTATCTGGAGCCTGCATGAGCCGAAGCGGGGAGCCCTTGGCTCGACTACCAGACGATGCCCAGGGGCCCGTGTTTGGAGAGCCCTGGGAGGCGGCCGCCTTCGCGATCGCAGTGCGGCTTTCTGAAGCGGGCCTCTTCACCTGGCCCGAATGGGCCGCGGCGCTTAGCGCCGAGATCCGCGCGGCGGGCGCGGGCGAGTCGGCGTCCGAGGGAGAGCCGACCTACTATGCCAGCTGGCTCGCCGCCCTCGAGAAGCTGGTGCTGGCCAAGGGCGCAGCCGAAGCGGGCGAGCTCGAAGCGGTGCGGCGCGCGTGGGCCGAGGCTGCGAGCCGCACCCCGCACGGCCAGCCCATCGAGCTGGTCACGGGTGACGCGCCGCACGCTGGCGCTGCCGCTGCTGGGGCGCGGGCTCCGTCGTCTAGGCAAGTCGACTAGATGAGCCGGCTGCGCAGGCTGTCGCGATAGGTGCGGCTCAAGGGGATGTGGGTGCCGTCCTTCAGGAGCAGGCGTGCGTCGCCGCCGTCCTCGGGCTCCACGGCTTCGATCAGCGACAGATTCACGAGATAACTGCGGTGCACTCGAACGAAGGTGTTGGGATCGAGCCGTGCGCTGATGCCAGCCAGGGTCGAGCGCAGCGGATAGTCGCGCCCGCGCAGGTGCAGGTTGACATAGTTGCCCCAGGCCTGGATCCACTCGATCTCGGCCGCCGGCAGCAGAAACTCCTTGCCGAGCTTTTTGACGAGAAAGCGCTCGGGGCGCGCGATGGGCTCAACCGCCGGCCCGCTGTCGGGCTCGCCAAGGAGCGCGGCTTCCCCCTGCAGACGCCGTAATACAAGGCGATAGAACAGCAAGGCGAAGAGAATGCCGGCGTAGGCGCGCCAGTCCTTCAGGTACTCATAGACCCCTTCGCGCAACCAGTCGCCAAACTCATAGCGCGCCCCGTAGAGATCGTAGATCCCCTTGCGCAGGAACACCATGAGACCCACGTGCAGGGCGCTGAATACCACGCTGCCCAAAACGTGCCACGGCAGGTTGCGGCGCAGGACACCCAGATAAAGCGGCACGCGCCGTTCAAAGGCGATCACAAGCGGCACCAGGGCCAACAACACGAGATTGCTGGACCATTCCCAGACAACGGGCTCCCAGGGTGCGAAGTCCAGTCCGACGCGCTGGATGTCCATCCAGACCGTCGCGGAATTGAACACCGACTGGCCGACGAAGAAGCTCGTCCACGCCAGAACTTCGAACGCGCGCCGCACGGGCGCAAAGCGCCGCAACAAGGTCTGGGCGTCGAGGTCGATGGCATCCGCCGACGCCCCCGATGCGGCGCCCGGAATGCCGACAGGGGCGCCAGTTTCGGCTGCACTCGCGTCGCGAGCAGGAAGGTCCAGAGGCATGGCGCGTTCAGTCATGCCCTCACTCTACCAGCGCGACCCGCCCCGGCACGGGGCCCTTCCGGAAAATTCGTCCCGGTCGGCGCACGTCTCGTCCCCAAATCGGGGGATTTCGTCCCCCGGGCCGCCCGGGCGGGCCTCGCGCTGCTAGCTTCTGGTCACGACACCACCCAGAAGGAGCCATCATGCCATCCCCGCAAGCCACGCCGATCCCACCTAGGGCCCGCCGCCTGGAACTCGACTGGCTGCGCGTCGCAGCCTTCGGGCTCCTCATCCTGTATCACATCGGCATGTTCTATGTGACCTGGGATTTCCACGTCAAAAGCCCGCGCGCGTCCGACACGATCGAGCCGCTCATGCTGCTCGTCAATCCGTGGCGACTTGACCTGCTCTTTCTCATCTCAGGCTGCGCCACGGCGTTTTTCCTGAAGCCCGGCGAGGCGGGCCTGGGCCGGACCCTCCGCTCGCGCTCGGCGCGGCTGCTGATCCCGCTCGTCTTCGGGATGCTCGTCATCGTTCCGCCCCAGTCCTACTACCAGGTCGTGGAGACGCTCGGCTACAGCGGGGGCTTGCCTGCCTTCTGGGACCGCTACCTGCATGCCGACCACAGCTTCTGCAAGGACGGCAAGTGCCTCATCCTGCCGACCTGGAACCA
>PLEY01000127.1:0-358 GCA_003136595.1 Burkholderiales bacterium | reverse complement strand
GACTGGTTCAACCACGCGACCTACCTGGTGGCCTTCCTGATGGGCTATGTGATATCCGAACACCTGCCCAGCTGGGAGCGCCTCGTGCGCTGGCGCTGGCGCTCGCTCGCAGCCGCCCTCCTCTCGTACGGGCTGCTGCGACTGTATTTTTCCTCGTATTTCGATTTCATCCCCGAGATGGCATGGCTGCGCATGCTCCAGCGCATCGTCTATGCGGGCAGCCAGTGGGCAGCGATCATGGCGGCTCTCGGCTGGGCCCGGGCGCTGTGCGTCGGCCGGGCGGACTCACGCGTCAGGCGCTATCTGACCGACGGCGTGTTCTGCTTCTACATCGTCCACCAGACCGCCATCATCGTCA
>PLEY01000035.1 GCA_003136595.1 Burkholderiales bacterium | reverse complement strand
AAGCGCGTGATCGTGCCGTCGTTGGCGCTGCGGTTCGCGGTGCCGCTGATGTGCGCGTTGGGGTGCCCGCTGATACCCAGTTGGGCCTTCTGCCCTGAATTGGTATTCATGTTTGCGAGGATCGTCGAATCGGAGATCGCCTCGATGAGACCCACGCCGAAGAGCGGTGTCGGGATCCTGAATATGATGTTCGGGTTGCCTCCTTGTCCGGTCAGCGCGTTCCCAGCGGGAAGAAAATTCGGCTGGGCGATCTGACAGCTTGGTGCATCCTTTCTGCCCGTGATCACGAAGAGGGCGTGTACGCCCCCGTCAGGTGTGCCGTCCGTATTCAGTCGAAAGCGCGCCTCGCGGACGGGGCCTTTGGGAGTGATGAACCAGGGGATGGCATTGGTGGCCCCATTCAAAGTGGCCACGGCGATCATGGGATTTGTCGGCGGACTTGAGCCGCCCACGGCTGGCTGGGAGTGGCACGATGCGCACTGGTTGGAATTGAAGCGGGGTCCGAGTCCGTTGTTGGCACCCCCCGTCACAGCTTCAACCTCGAGGAAGCGGTTTCTGCCGTCGGCAAAGTAACTCGATTCGAGGGGCTGGAGTCCGGGTAGCGGCCCGCCGGCCCGCGCGATACCGCTCGCAACGCCCGGATCGGTCGCAGCGACGAGCGATGCGGCCGTCGCTGAGTCGAATCCATATGCGGCCGCAACGCCTAAAAGGAGTGCACTGGTCAAGAGCCGGTTCATTGCTGTCTCCCCTTGGTTGTTGCTCGTGTGTCAAACGGCGGCGCCCGGCGAGGTATCGCGCCGGGTCTCCTGCGTTGCCGACGGGGCCTTGCATGCACTTTTCAGACATGCTCCGAAGCGCTCTGGCATGCACCCTATCCAGACTCTGGAACCCGCGCGTGCTGCCTGAGCCCTGCTTCTTCAACCACGCGGCATCACTCCGACGTGCTCCTTGATCGAGACGTCGTGTCGCGTCCTTGTTGCTGTCGATGTGAGTCTCAGATCGGCGGCGAAGTTCACCGCTCATGCAATTCGTCAATCACGGACAATGCCAAGCAAGCCGATCTAGGTGATGAGCCATGAGTGTGCCAAGGGATAGTCCCAGGTCATGGCGCGTGTGGTCCTCATCCTGTCTCAGGATTTTCCCGATGGAGCTGATGGTGGGCTGGCAGCGCGCTGCAGCAATCGTGCAGGCGCCCGGGCTTCAAGACTGGGTGTGTGCCTGTCGCGCAAAGCGCTCGAGCCACCTCACGCGGGTGGATACGTTCCTGGGGATCTAGACGGATGCGAGGGCAGAGAAGGCGAGGAGCCGCTTCTCGCAGACTTGCGTATAGTTCCAGTAGAGGCCGGCCGAGGCGATGCACAGTGCCAGCAGGATACGTGTCTCCGCAGCGTTGGCATGATAGAGCGCGATGCAGGATGCGCCGACCACCCCATGCAGGACGACGTGCGCCAGAAAATTGCTATGGAGCGTGCGCTGCACGGCGATGAAGGTGCCCTGGTCAGAACTTGCAACGGCGCGATCCTGGGCCCCGCGAATTTCGTATGCCAGACTCGCAAACGCAACCAGGAAGGTGCTGGCCAAAAGACCATACCAGGCGCCCCACAGCAAGAAGGAATGAGGATCGAGGATCATGCGGCTCTCCTGCTGCATGTCGGCGCGCCGGGATGGGCGGGGAGCTCTCTGTGCGACGCCCACTCCCCAGCCCTGATTCTAGGCAAAGAGGACGCGATGCGTGCGCCATTTGCGCATTGATGAGCCACCGCACGCCCCGGTGGTCTGCAGCCGGTGCCCAACCCAGCTGGTATCGAGCCAGGCGGCAATGCGGGAACACCACGGCGAAGATCAGGCGGGGCCTGCAGCGCCAGCGATGATCAGAACCAGGCCCGGCTGTACGCGATGGCATGTCTGCTAGGAGCGACGGGCCGACTTCGCCTGTTCGGCCTGGTCGATGTCGACGTATCGCCAGAAGTCCCTATGTGCGAAGGGCCAACGCCGGTAGTACTTGACCCAGGGATAGGCCAGATCAATGTCGAAGCGATGCACCATGACCTTCATGGGAGCATAGGCCACCAGAATTTCCTGCATCTGGCGGATCAGCTTCGCGCGTTCGGGGCCGTTGGGGATGGAGTCTTGCTCCCTGTAAAGTTCGTCATAGGCCGGGAGGCGAAAACGCGAGTAGTTCTCGGCGCCGGCGGACGGTCCATAGGCCTCAATGAGTACCCCGGACGGATCCGGCCCCGACGCCGAGGAGCCGAGCGCCCAGGCCATGTACGCGCCCGCTTGGGCGGCCTTCAGGTTCTCAGGCCACTTGGCGGGCTTGAAGCTGCTCTGGATATCCAGTGCGTCCAGAGACTTCTTGCAGATCTCGTCCCTGATGCGGCTACGCTGGTCCGGCTGGGTCCGGAATTCGATGATCAGCGGCGAGCCGTCGGGATTCTCGCGCCAGCGTCCGCCATGGTGAGGAACATAGCCATAGGAGTCGAGAATGGCCCGCGCACGCACGACATCGGTCACACCATTTTCCGTCCGCAGTTCGGGGTCGTAGCCGAACAGTCCGGGCATGATCAGCGACTGGGCGGGGAGGGCCTGGAATTTCTGGTAGCTCCGGATAAATTCGGCGGTATCGAAACCGAGGTTGATCGCCCGTCTGAGCGCGATCTTCTCAGGTTCATATCCGCCCAAGACCGGATTATCCATGTTGAACAGGATGATCGCGACGTCGATGTTGGGGACGCGCTCGAGCTGCACGTGTTTCTTCGCGAGGGTCGGGGCAAGCTGGTTGTTCGGGACCGCAAGCGGTGCAAGGTCAAGTGGCATGTTCTCCATGAAGTCCTGCTCCCCATCGAGGAACGACAGCCAGCGCGGCTGGCTTTCCTCGATGATGGAGATCTCGACCCTGTCGATCAGCGGCAGCCGGCGCCCGTCAAGCTCTCGCGCGATGCGCTGCGCGTCGGCATCGTTCGGGTCGGGCGTGACGTGAAAGATGTCGAGCCGGTAGTTGGGATTTCGTTCCAGCACGAGATGCGAGGAGCGGACCCAGTTCGTGAGGATGAAGGGGCCGGTTCCGACCGGGTGCTCCATGATGGTGTCGTGATATTTCTCGACCACCTCGCGTGCCACGGCCCCAAAGGTGCTTGCATCGGCCAGGTTTTCGAGAAAGCGCGGCGAGGGCACGCCGAGGCGGAACTGGAAGGTGTAGCGATCCAGCGCGCGCAACCCCTCGACCGGCCGGTCGTAGTCGAAGTGGCCGGATTTGACGGCGTCCTGGCGCAGCTCGTTCATGCCAAGGATCTTGACCAATTCCAATGTGCCCTCGTTGGGACTGTTCCAGTGGGGATCGAAGATGCGCTTGTACGAGTAGACGTAGTCCTCGGCGGTCAGCTCGCGTCTTTGTCCGTTGAATGCGGGATCGTCAGTGAAATAGATCCCCTTCTTGATACGGATCGTGAACGTCTTATAGTCGCCGGACACCTCTGGCATGCCATCGGCGGTCGAGGGCTCGAGCGTGCCTGGCGCGGCCAGGTACGCATAGCGCAGCGGTGCATCAAAGATCTCGGAGGTCAGATAGCGCGAGTAGAGATCGCTGAGTTCTGCCGGATCGAAACCCGTCTCGGCAACCTCGAACGCGTAACGAAGGGTCTTGGGTTCGCTGGCGTGGGCTCCCTGGATCAGGACGCCTGCCACCAGGCACAAGAGAAGTCGGTTCATGGCGGTCTCTATGGCAGGATGGAATAAGAGCGGGCGAATCGGGCTAGCAGGGCGCCCACGGTGGCCTGACGGCACTTGCGGAGGTACCGGACCGCTTGGGCGCCGGGCACCGAGCCCGGCGGATCCGCACGAAGGCGCCGCACGAAGGCGCCGCACGATTCGCGACGAAGGCATAATACGTGGTTTTTGTCCGAGCAGCCTGACCCGGGAGACGCACACTCCCGTCGCGGGGCGGCGTCGACGCCGCAATTTCCGCATACTGAGAGACATGACCAGCTACCTGATCCGCCGCGTCCTGCAGATGATTCCGACCCTGATCGGCGTCATTCTCCTCATCTTCGTGCTGTTCACGTTTTTTGGCGGGGATCCCGCACAGATCATCGCCGGGCAGGGGGCCAGCCCGGAGCGCGTCGAGATCATCCGCAAGCAGCTCGGTCTCGATCAGCCCTGGTGGATCCAGCTCTGGATTTTCACCAAACAGGTGGTGACCTTCAATTGGGGCCGATCCTGGGCGACCAACGAGGCCGTCACGCACGTGTTTCTGACGCGCCTGCCTGCCACCCTCACGGTCATGGTCCCGCTGTTCCTGTTGACCCTCCTGATCGCGGTGCCTGTGGGAATGTGGGTTGCCTACCTGCGTGGCTCGCTGACCGATCGTCTGACCATGATTGTCACCACGGTCGCCCTGTCGGTGTCCCTTCTCGTCTACATCATTGTCGGCCAGTGGCTGTTCGCCTTCAAGCTCGGCTGGTTTCCGGTGCAGGGCTGGAGTGCTAGCACCTTCACTAATCTGACGACCTTTGTGCCGCTACCGGTGCTGCTTGCCGTGCTGGTGGGCCTTGCGCCGCAGGTCCGGCTCTACCGGAGTTTCTTTCTCGACGAGATCGACCAGGACTACGTCCGCACCGCGCGCGCCAAGGGACTATCGGAGCCGAATGTCCTGTTCAAGCACGTGCTGCGCAATGTCATGATTCCGATCCTGACCGACATCTCCTTGCAGTTGCCGGGATTGTTCGTCGGGTCCTTTCTGCTCGAAGTCTTTTTCTCGATACCCGGGCTAGGGCGCGAGGTCCTGACCGCGGTGAACCGGAGCGACTATCCCGTCATCCAGGCTTCGACCATCTACCTGGCCGTCCTGACCATGTTCGTCAATCTCGCAACTGACGTCCTCTACAAGGTCGTCGATCCGCGTGTGGTGCTCAAATGAGCGCGGTCCTGGCAGCCCCTGGACTGACCGATGCTGCCGAGCCCGGCGGGGTATGGCAGCTGGCCTGGAAGCGGCTCTGCCAGGATCCGATGGGCATGACCGCCTTGGGCGTTGTCCTCTTCTACCTGGTGGTTGTCTGCATGGTGGCAGTGGGACTGGTCGCCAGCAACTGGGCCCAGGAGACCGGCGTGCACTACGCCAATCCATCGTTTCTCGGACCGGGACCCGATGAGATGGAGTTGATCGAGCAGCCCCATGGACCGCTCCTCGACCTGTCGAAGATGGATCCCCTTGCGCCCCACTATGCCGACATCGAAAAGCGCGAGCAGGAGATGAAAACCGTCGTTACATCCCGCGCCAAAACCCTTCCTTTCGGGGGGGACCGCTACGGCCGCGATGTCCTGCAAAAGACGATCAAGGGCTCCCAGGTGTCGATCACCGTGGGCTTGGCCTCCGCCCTGGTGGCCACCTTGATCGGAACCGTGCTGGGCGCGTTCGCCGGTTTCTTCGGGGGGCGAGCAGGCGACTTTTTTGAGTGGCTCTACAACGTGTTCACATCCGTACCGTATATTCTGCTCATCTTTGCCTTCGCGGCCGTATCGGGACGGGGCATCGGTAGCGTCATCGTCATCCTCGGACTGACCGGGTGGACGGGTGTCTATCGCCTCATCCGGGCGGAGTACATCAAACACGTGAGCCGCGACTATGTCCAGGCCGCGCGGGCGATCGGAGCTGGCTCCGCGTCCCGGATGTTTGTCCACATCCTGCCCAATGTCTCGCACGTGATTCTCGTCCAGCTCTCGTTGAACGTCGTCGCGTTCATCAAGACCGAGGTGATCCTGTCGTTCCTCGGCCTCGGTGTGCCGCTCGACTCGGTCTCCTGGGGGACCATGCTCAACGAAGCGCAGACCGAGCTGATTCTTGGCAAGTGGTGGCAGCTGGTCGCAGCCACGCTCTTCATGGCCGTGTTTGTCACAGCCTTTGCCCTTCTGACCGACGCCCTGC
The DNA here is from genome assembly GCA_003136595.1 of Burkholderiales bacterium. Classification (GTDB taxonomy): domain Bacteria; phylum Pseudomonadota; class Gammaproteobacteria; order Burkholderiales; family Burkholderiaceae_D; genus BOG-994. The sequence goes on along the minus strand of PLEY01000035.1, from coordinate 47,061 downwards.
GCGATGCCCTGGATCCCAAGCTACGATGAGACCTCCCGAGCCGCCAGCCATGCTACTCAGTGTGAAAGATCTCACGGTCGAGTTCCAGGTGGGCAAGCAGGCACCGCGGCGCGCCGTCCGGGGTGTGAGTTTTGACGTGCCGCCGAATCGGGTCGTGGCTCTGGTGGGCGAGTCGGGCAGCGGCAAGAGCGTGTCGGCCATGTCGATCCTGCGTCTTCTGCCCAAGAACGCGCGCGTGGGTGGCAGCATCCGCTTTTGCGGCGAGGAACTGCTCTCCATGCCGGCCGCTCAGATGCGAGCGCTGCGGGGGAGCGCGATCTCCTTCGTCTTTCAGGAGCCGATGTCCTCGCTCAATCCGGTGTTTCCCGTGGGCGAGCAGATTGCCGAGGTGCTGCGCGCACACTTTCGCCTCTCGCGAAGCGACGCGCGCGCGCGCGCCATCGAACTGTGTGCGGAGGTCGGCCTGCCCGATCCCGAGCTGAGGGTCGCGAGCTACCCTCACGAGTTGTCGGGCGGCCAGCAGCAGCGCGTGATGATTGCAATGGCCCTGGCCTGCAAGCCCAAACTGCTGATCGCCGACGAGCCGACGACGGCGCTGGACGTGACGATCCAAAAGCAGATCCTCGAGCTTTTGGCGCGCCTTGGACGTGACCACGACATGAGTGTGCTGTTCATCACCCACGACCTCGGCATCGTGGGCGAGATCGCCGACTACGCGATCGTGATGCAGGATGGAGAGGTGCGCGAGCAGGGTGGGGTGCGCCAGATCTTCGCGCGTCCCGCGCATCCGTACACCCGCGCGCTGCTGGCCTGTCGCCCCAGCCTCGACCAGCGACCCCGGCGACTCCCGGTGGTCGCGGATTTTCTGAGCGGGCGCGATCTGGCCGCCGACAGCATGGCGCGCCCACCTCGCACGGGTGGCGATGTGATCCTCGAGGTGAGCGGACTGCACAAGAGCTTTCGGCTACGGGACGGCGTCTTTTCCTCGCGCGCGGTCCCGGCCGTCTCCGACGTCTCGTTTACATTGCGTCGCGGCCAGACACTCGGTGTGGTCGGCGAGTCGGGATCGGGTAAGACGACCGTGGGTCTGACGCTCATGCGCCTGCACGAGGCCACGGCGGGCAAAGTCCTCCTGCACGGGGCGGGGTCACCGACTGACCTCCTTGGACTGGATGAGGCGGGCATGATGCCTTATCGCAGGCGCATTCAGATCGTTTTTCAGAATCCCTATGCCTCATTGAATCCGCGATTCACGATCGGCCAGATCCTCACGGAGCCGATGCGCATCCACTCGATCGGCGGCGGTGTCGCCGAGCGTGAGTCGATGGCCGCGCAGCTCCTCGCGCGAGTCGGGCTGCCCGTGGACTCGCTACGCAGATATCCGCATGAGTTCTCCGGGGGCCAGCGACAACGCATTGCGATCGCACGGTGCCTGACGATGCGGCCCGAGATTCTGATCTGTGACGAATCCGTGTCCGCACTGGATGTGTCCGTCCAGGCGCAGGTCCTGAATCTTCTGCTTGATCTGCAGGATGAATTCCACATGGCCTATATATTCATCTCGCACGATCTCGCCGTGGTGCGTTACATGGCCGACGAGGTGATGGTCATGAGCCAGGGACGGGCCGTTGAGATCGCGAACTCTGAGGAGATCTATCGGAATCCCCAGAACCCCTACACACGAAAGCTTCTGGAATCGATCCCACGTGGCCTTGCAGGCCGTGATCCCTGACGGTCCAAGGGCCCTTTCGCCCTCAGAGGACTTCTGCAAGCCCCACCCGCAAACAGCGCGGGACGACGGTCCGAGTTGTATCGTCCCCGTCGTTCTTCCTGTAGTTCTCCCGGTAGTTCTCCGCTTCCTCTTCACACACTCACTAAGCCTTGGCCGGGCGGGATCCGCGCGCGTCGCGCTATCGACCGATCACCGGCCTGCGCAGGACTTTCGCCCTAATTCGGTGCGTGGCCGGGCGACCGATCCGTCGAGTACAGATCAGTGGCCGCGTTAGCATTGATTTATTGAGCGGAACAGCACTATCCTAGGGACGAGGCGGAGTTTGCCTGTCAACTGACGGGTGATTCGACCTAGTGGTACTCATCAGCCCAAGCGCGCACCGGGGCCTTAGCGGCCGCGAGTTTGCACGAGCTCTGTCCGGATGTGGGACTCGAACGCCGGGCGGGGCCCGCCGCGATTGGTCAAAGAGAGCCAGGGGAAGTGCGTGAGTGGCCTAAAATATGTTTGCCTGTCGGACCTGCATCTCGGTGCGGATTACAGTGTCCTGACGTGGATGGATCCTGACGGCAGTACGAGCCTGGTGAAGCCGAGTTCCACCCTTGAGGCCTTCGGGGTGGCGCTGCGCGAGTACGTCGCCGCTCTGAGCGGCCCCGACCTGCCTGTGCTCATTCTTATGGGGGATGTGCTGGACCTGGGTCTGTCGTCGACCGGCGCCGTCGTGCAGGCCCTCAAACTGTTCATCCAGGCGCTCTTTCCTGCCCACCAGCCTGCGGTGTTCTCCTCCCAGGTGCTGTGCATCCCCGGCAATCATGATCATCACCTGTGGCGTGCCGCCCAGGATCAATACTTCCTCGACAAGCTCGATACGACCTGGGATCAGAAATTCATCCCGGACCTGCCCCAGCACTCGCACCTTTTCAGTCAGGATCTGATGAACTGCAACCTGCTCACGCAGGTCATGCGCAAGTACCCCAATCTGAAGGATGCGAGCGTCAACATCTGTTATCCCAACCTCGGCTTGAGCAGCCCGGGCGGCGAGCGCGTCATCGTCTTGCATCATGGCCACTACATCGACGCCATGTACCGGGCCCTGTCCTTGCTCAACGTTCAACTCAGGGGCCCAGACAGCCGACCCAAGACGGCCGCGCAACTCGAGCGCGAGAATGGTCCATGGATCGACTTTCTCTGGTCCGGGTTAGGCGGCAGCGGTGCGGTGGCGCGGGACATCACGACGCTCTACGAGACCTCGCGCAGCGCACTGGCGTCGCACGCCTTTTCGCAACAGCTCGGTCAGCTTCTGCTGACCCAGCTCGCCAAGGGTTTCGGGGTCGGCGCGGAGACCGAGGTGACGCATGGCCTGACGGTCACCAATCTCGTCAAGGGCCTGGTGGACCTCACGCTGGTCCGCAGCGCTGAATTGGAGCGCGACAGCTACTCCACGGTGCTCTCCGCAACGGCGATTGCGGATCTGCGCTGGTATCTGGGCGGGCCTGTGCGCAGGCAGTTGGTCGATGAAGGTCCGGCGGGCGCCAAGGCGGATGTCGACCTCAGCTTTATCTTTGGTCACACTCACAAGCCCTTCACGGGAGAGTTGAGCGTGACCGGATACACCCGTCCGGTGGCGGTCTACAACACCGGCGGCTGGGTGATGGACCAGCCAACGATGGCGCCAACTCAGGGGGCGGCTGCAATCCTGATCGACGATGCGATGAATCTGGGCTCCTTGAGACTGTTCAATGATTCCCTGAACGGCACTTCGCCGGCCGTCCACGTGTGCGGGGTGGGCGGCTTTCGGGATGCGGACAATCCGCTGCTCGAGACGATGAATGGGGCTCTTTTGGCCACGACCGGTCCCTGGCAGGCGTTCACGACCGAGGCCAGCGCCGCCCTCACGACGCACGCCCGGGTGCTGCTGCGCAATTCTCTCGATGCAGTCATCCGCTCCTGAAGGTGACCGCATGATCAAACCCCTATCCAGACCGCTCTCGGAGATGAGAGCCGAGTACACCGTCGTCGTCGTCGGATCGGGCTACGGTGCCGGCGCCACGGCTTCGCGCCTCGCGCGTGCCGGGCAATCCGTGTGCGTGCTCGAGCGCGGCCGCGAGATCCTTCCGGGCAGCTATCCGAGCGGGCTCACCGCGGCGCAGCAGGAGGTCCAGATCGATACCGAGCGGGGGCCGCTTGGCAACCCCTATGGCATGTTCAATGTCCATTTCAATCCGGACATGCTGGCGGTAGTCGGTTGCGGACTCGGCGGGACATCCCTCATCAATGCCAACGTCGCTCTCGAGATGGATCCGCGGCAGTTTGATTATGCAAAGTGGCCTCGGGAGTTTCGCAGCGACAAGACGCTACTCGAGCCCTACGTCAAGCACGCCAGGGCCATGCTCGATCCGAGACCCTATCCGGAAAACTTCCCCGCCCTGAACAAACTGGAGGCGTTGCAGTCGTCGGCCGAAGCGATGAAGCAGCCCTTCTACCGACCGCCGATCGCCGTCAATTTCGAGAATCAGGTCAACCCCTTCGGGGTTCTCCAACAGCAGTGCACGCTCTGCGGGGACTGCACCAGCGGATGCAATGACGGAGCGAAGAACACCACGCTCATGAATTACCTGCCGGACGCGGCCAATCACGGCGCTGAGATCTTCACCCAGGCGCGGGTGAGTCACGTCAAGGCGGAGGAGGGCGGCTGGCGCGTCTATTTTCAGGGCCCGGACACGGTCCTGGCCGATGGCACCAGCGCGAGCGACGCGGCGCTCGCCAGCGTCAAGGCGTCGATCGTCATACTCGGCGCAGGCAGCCTCGGCAGCACGGAGATCCTGCTGCGTTCGAAGCAGCGGGGCTTGCCGGTTTCCGAGCAGCTGGGTGCGCGATTTTCCGGGAATGGCGACGTCCTCGCCTTTGGATACAACAATCACTGGCAGCCCGCACCGAACAGCACTCCCGCCGCGCCGCAGTACAAGAGCCTCTACGGGATCGGCCGCGGCAGTAACGAGCTTACCTCTGAGCAGTTGCCAGGCCCGTGTATCACCGGGGTCATCGACATGCGCCGCGCGCCGCAGGTCGAGGACGGGCTCGTGATCGAGGAGGGCGTGGTGCCCGGTGCGCTCGCGGCGATGATCCCACCGGCGGCCTTCATGGCGGACGCGCTGTTTGGCAATTTTCTTCAATACGGTCCGGCGCAGGCGGGCACGCGGCTTCTCGAGGCCCAGGCGGAAGGAAACGCGATTCTCAACGACCCGGCAGGACTGGTCCAGCGATCGTACACCGGCCCGGTGTCGCGCATGCAGACCTACCTCATCATGAGCGTGGACAACGCGGGGGGGACGCTGTGTCTCAAGAACGACCGGGTGGCGATCGACTGGCCGGGGGCGGGGAGCGCGCCCGTCATGGGCCGCAATAACGACCTCTTGAAACAGGCTACAGAGGCGATCCAGGGGCATTTCATCCCGAATCCGGTCTGGACCGAGCCTCAGGGCTACAAACTCGCCACGGTGCACCCTCTCGGAGGATGCGCCATGGCGGACGATGCCGCCCAGGGTGTCGTCAATCATAAGTGTCAGGTGTTCAATTCGAATGCGGGCGGCTCGGTTCATGCCGGACTGTATGTGTGTGACGGCGCAGCCATGCCCGGGGCGATTGGTGTCAATCCCCTCTTGACCATCACCGCGGTCGCTGAGCGTGCCGCGGCCTTGATTGCGGAGGACCGTGGCTGGAGCATCGACTACGCCATGAGCGCACGCCAGCCGCTTTCACCTGCACAGATGAGGCAGGCACTCGCGTCCCCGGATCATTCGAAGGCCGCACCCACCGAGGTCCCGAAGGAGCCGGTGAGCTTCGAGGAGCGACTCGCGGTATGGGCCCGACACCTTGAGGAAGAGGTCCTCGATGACATCCATAAGGGATTCACCAGCATCGCCGGTGCCCTGAAGGATGGAGCCATCGAGGTGGCCAAGACGGTGCTGCACGAGATTGTCGAGAAGTATCCTGATCTGCTCAGCCCAAGCCTTCAGTTCACCGAGCGCATGCATGGCCATGTCAGCACCCGCCCGGTGGGCCGCGATACGGTCGCCCGAGAACGGATCGCGACTGACTTCGAAGTGGCCGCTGCCTGGGGGCGTGCCCGCAACCAGCCGCTTGACTTCGAACTGACGATCCATACGGACAACCTGAACCGCCTGACTACGGACCCGACCCATCCCTGCACGATCACGGGACAAGTCCACTGCCCGGCGCTTAGCCCCGCTGCGATGGACGTGGTGCGCGGCGAATTTCATCTGCTGCCTGTCGACCCGGAACGCGTCGAGACCTGGCGCATGACGTACGACATGGTGCTGGCCCGCCCGGAAGGCAATGTCCACTTCCATGGGTTCAAGATTCTCCACAGCCACAGCGGATCCCACTGGTGGGACGATCTCACAACGCTCTTCATCACGGTGCGCAGCGGGGAGGACGAGACCGGCCAACTGCTGGCCCAGGGGATCCTCCGCCTGAATCTCGAAGATCTGCTCTTCCAGGGCGCGTCGCTCAAGCTGGAGTGTTCAAAGGGGATGATCGCCGATCTCATCAACGAAGTACCGGCAGCGCGCAACGCCGTCGAGATGCTCTACATGGGCCGCTTTGCGGGGTTCTTTGGCGGCACCCTGTTCCAGTCGTACGGAGGGGTGCTCGCGGATCTGAACAACTACCCGGCCCAGAAGGGAGCGAAGCCGCCGCGGCGTGCGCTTACTGCACCGGCGGCGACCGTGCACCCGGTGCTACTCGATGGCGGATTTCAGGTCCGCCTGACCCGTTATCAAGGGGGTAAGAAGGGGCCGGTCATTCTCGCGCCGGGCTTCACCGTCAGGGCATCGTCATTCGCGATCGACACCGTGGACCAGAATCTGGTGGAGTTCCTCACCGCGAATCACTATGACGTCTGGCTGTTCGACTACCGCGCGAGTCCCGACTCCGGCAGTCCGATCGCGCCCTACAACATCGATGACATCGTCCAGTACGACTGGCCCGCAGCGATCGCCTACGTGAAGGCCCATACGGCGGCCGAGGACGTGCAGATCATCGCGCACTGCGTGGCCTCGATGACCCTCCTCATGGCGCTCCTGAGGGGCATGCGCGGCGTACGCTCGGTGATCAGTTCCGCCCTCACGCTGCATCCGGTCACCAACTGGCTGAACTACCTGAAGGTCGATGTGAACGCCGTGAAATTGATGGAAGGCGTCTCGCAACTCGACGGGGGATTCGACGTGGTCCCGGGAACTTCGCAGTTTGAACATACCATCGATTTCGTCGCCTGGAATGTGCCGGTTCCCGCCGGCGAAGAGTGCAAGAACCCGGTCTGTCACCGGATTTTGACGATCTTCGGACCTTCCTACACTCATGCGCAGCTTAATTCGGCAACGCATGATGCGATGATGGAGTGGTTCGGGCGCATCGCCCTGGCTCCTTTTGAACAGCTTTCACTCATCATCCAGAAGCAGCTCGCCGTGGACCATCGTGGCGAGAACTGCTACGTGCGCCCGGAACTGTCGGGCAACCTGGCGCTGCCGATCAGTTTCATCACCGGCTCAGAGAACCAGATCTTCAATCCTGAGACGGTCGCGCGAACGGTCGAGTGGGTGGTCGGCCACAACGGAGCCGAACACTACGACATGCATGTCTTTGAGGGCTACGCACACATGGATCTGTATATCGGTCGCAACGCCGCCCGGGACGTGTTTCCCTACCTGCTAGAGAGGCTGGAGCGGTTCAATGCCGCTAGCCCCGGATAGCGGTGCAGCGGGGGCCTGGGTCGCTCCGGCAGGGGTCCTGGCGCAGAGAGCGTGCGGCCACGGAAATGTCCCGGTTGCACAGCCCATCGCTGCGCTTTCCCGGTATTGTTCGCAAACAGCACGGGCGAGTCGGATCGGGTTGGCACCCCCAATGAAGCGGCCGCGCCTTCGAGGGTCCAACGACGGGCTATGGCATCGCGCCCGGCTCCACAGGTAGACGAGATACTGGTATGGAGCACATTGAGGATTGGTTGATTCGGCTCGGCCTTGGTCAGTATGCCAAACGATTTGAAGCGAATTTCGTTGATCTGAGCGTGCTGCCCGATCTCACCGAGGAAGACCTCATCTCCCTCGGGGTGCCTCTGGGGCACCGTCGCAAGATCCTGCGGGCGATCGCCGATCGCGACCAGACACAGCGGGCGGCCATCGAGGCGCCGCGGCCGGACGAGCCGGAGAGACGCCAGCTCACGGTGATGTTCTGTGACCTGGTGGGCTCGACGGCACTCTCCGAGAAGCTGGATCCCGAGGACATGCGCGATCTCATCGGCGCCTACCAGGCGGCCTGTGCGGGCGTCATTCCCCGCTACGAAGGCTTCATTTCCCAGTATCTTGGCGATGGCATCCTGATCTACTTCGGCTATCCACGGGCGCACGAGGATGACGCGGAGCGGGCGGTACGCGCCGCCCTGGAGATGATCCAGGCGGTCACAGAGCTCGCAACCGGCGCCGGTGAGGCGCTGCGTGTCCGAGTCGGGATCGCAACCGGTATCGTGGTGGTCGGCGAGGGTATCGGCGACGGCGTCTCCAGACAGCAGATGGCCATCGGGCCCACGCCGAATCTGGCAGCCCGTCTGCAATCGGTGGCCGAACCGGGCACGGTGGTGGTCGCGGATTCGACGCGACGACTCTTGGGCGACGCCTTCGCGTTGCGCGAACTGCCCGCCCAGAACCTGAAGGGAATCACCGAGCCCGTGACGGCCTGGATGGTGCAGGGGTTCTCGCAAGCCTCCAGCCGCTTCGACGCGGCGCGGGCCGCGCGCCTGACCGACTTCGTCAATCGTGAGCAGGAGGTCGCGCTGCTTCTGGATCGGAAGAACCTCTCCTGGGGAGGCAGTGGACAGGTTGTCGTCATCTCGGGTGAGGCGGGTATCGGGAAATCTCGGCTCACCGGGCGTTTTGTCGAACTGATCTCCGACGAGACGCGCACGCGGCTTCGCTATCAGTGCTCCCCCTACCACAGCAACAGCGCGCTTTATCCCTTCATCCGCCAGATCGAGAAGGTGGCCGGTCTTGCCCCGGACGATCCCCCTGATCGCATCCTGGACAAGCTTGAGGCGCTGACCGCACTGACCGCAGCCGGCCGCGACACGGTGGTGCCTCTTCTCGCGACCTTTTTCTCTGTTTCCGGAGGCGATCGCTACCCGCCTCTTGGACTGAGTCCGTCGCAGCAGCGCCGTCGCACGTTTGCCGTGCTGCTGGATCAGCTCGAGGCCCTGGCCGGCCTCGGACCGGTACTCATGATGTTCGAGGATGCGCACTGGGCTGATGCGACCTCGCTCGAGCTGCTCGATCTGGCCATCGATCGGATCCGGCGCCTGCCGGTGCTGCTACTTGTCACGGTCCGGCCCGGCTTTGTCTCGCCCTGGGATGGATTGGCCAATGTCAGCGTCATCGAGCTTGGACGGCTGGAGCGCTCGTATGTGGACACCATGATTGAATGCGAGACGCGCGGCCGGGAGCTGCCCCGAGAGGTGATGGACCAGATCGTGGCCAAGACGGATGGCGTGCCGCTGTTCGTCGAGGAGCTGACCAAGACTGTTCTGGAGGCGGGCATCCTCATCGAGGAGGAGGGTCACTACCGGCTCTCCGGGCCGCTGCCACCCTTTGCCATTCCAGCCACGCTGCACGATTCCCTCATGGCGCGCCTGGACCGGCTCAGTGCCGCCAAAGAGGTCGCCCAGGTGGGCGCTGCGATCGGTCGCCAGTTCTCATTCGGGCTTCTGAAAAGCGTGCTGGACCGCGCGCCGGCGGATCTGAAGTCCGCCCTGGGTCAGCTCGAAGCGGCCGATCTGATTGTCTCGCGTGGCGTTGCCGCCGATACCGTCTATAGCTTCAAGCACGCGCTCGTTCAGGACACCGCCTACGAGAGTCTGCTCAAGAGCCGCCGGCAGGTGGTCCACCAGCGAATCGCCGATGTCATTCGCGGACAGTTTCCGGAGCTCGCCCAGGATCAGCCCGAGATCGTCGCTCACCACTACACCCAGGCGGGATTGGGGGAGCTTGCGATTGAGTGGTGGACGCGGGCGTCGGAGTGGGCGCGCAGCCGTTCGGCCTACTCCGAAGCCGTGGGACACCTGCAAAAGGCCTTGGATCTCGCCGCCGGCCTGCCCCCCACACCGGCTTCGAGTTCGCTCTGGCTCAAGGTACAGTTCCGCTACGGCCGGACCTTGTTGCTGGCAAAAGGCTGGGCTTCCAACCAGGTGACCGATGCATTTGCACGCGCCAAGGAGCTCTCCGCCGAGGTGGGGGAGGCCTCTGAGATTCTGCAGATCGAGTTCTGTCTGTGGTACTGCAATTTCACCCAGGGTGCGCCGGTACCGCTTCGACTTTCGACGGACACCTTTTTGGAGGCCGCGAGGAAGGCCGAGGCGGGGGCTTTGGTCGGTGAACTCGTGAGCCTCGTCAAGTTTTTCACGGCCTGGGCGGGGGGGGACTTCCCCAGGGCGCGGCAGCACTGTGAGACGAGGTTTCGAGAGCTCACAGCGGCACCCAAGGCGCGGGCCTATGCGCACGACCTCGATCCTTTGGTCACGGTGCGCATCTGTCTTGCACTCATCCTGTGGCCGCTCGGTGAAGTCGCCCAGGCCAAGCGGCACAAGGAAGAGGCCATGGCGCTCGCGATCCAGAAGGGCGATGTGGGTACGCTTGCCAACACGCTTGCGCACGGCTGTTACTTCGAGGCACTTTGTCGGAATTTCGGCGCTGCCATGCTCCACGCCGAGGCGCTCCTGACTCTGAGCCGGGATCATCGTCTTGAGGGATGGCTCCCGACGGCATCGTTCTACGTGGGGCTGGGCCGTTTCCACGCTGGACAGGAAGAGGCCGGCATGACCCTCATGACCGGGGAGGGTGCACAGGGTGCGGGGCTGGGTGTCGGACCGTGGGCCCCCTTGAATGCGATGCTGCTCGCTGAGGTGGAAGCGGTGCATGCTGGACCCCAGGCGGGGCTCAGACGGATTGATCAGGCGTTGCTCGAGGTGGAGCGCAGTGGCCTGCGTTCAGTGCTCGCCGAAATCCACCGGGTACGGGCTGAACTGCTCGCCAAGCAGGTCGATGCACACGACGAATCCATCGAAGCCGCGTTTGGTCAGGCCATCGAACTAGCCCGAGAACAGAACGCCCGCTCGCTGGAACTGCGGGCTGCACTGCACCTGGCGCGCTTTTATGTCCGTCGCGGCAGGGTGGATGCGGCAGGCCGCACACTCAGGGAATCCAGTACGGGTTTCGGTTTTGACGCCGAGTTTCCGGAGAGCGGCGAAGCCCGGCAGCTTCTGGAGAGCCTCCAGGACAGCGCTTCGCAAGCCAGATCTCATTGAGCCGGGCATCCCGACCTCTGGGAACGCGGGCGAGCGAACTGACACTGCCTTCGACCCTGACTTGACGCCTCGCCAGATCGGACCGGGCGAGTTAGCGACCCCGCCCGCCGCCGCCTCCGTGCGAGCCTCCTCCGGAGCGGCCGCCCGTGGGGATCGAGGGTGCCGAACGTGAGCCTGCTGCGGATCGGTAGGCATGGCCGCCTCCACCGCCGTCCCCGCCCCGGCGATCGTCCCCCCGTCCGGGGCCGACAAGGTAGCCCGGACCCCAACCACCATACTCAGCGCCAAAGGGCTCGTAGTAGTCCACGCCCACTCCACCGTCGTACCCGTATCCCCCCGGGACCACGCAACCAGCCAGCACAAGCGACAGCGCTGCGCCCCACGGCAGGCCTTTGCTCCACACCCGTTTCGCCCGGTTCATTGCGTACTCCCTTTGACCCGGTCCTCGGGCCATTCGAGGAGGCCGAACGGAGCACCCATTGGATCCGAGACGACGGCGACCATACCCCCATGCCGATCCAGGCGTGGGGTGACCAGAACCCGACCGCCCAATTCGACTGCCTGGCGCGCAACGGCTGCGGCATCGAGCACCCTCACGTAGTTCAGCCAGTGAGGGTGGGCGTGGCTGACCCCTTCAGGCAGGCTGTTGGCGCTGGCCCGCGCGTAGTCGTCCGAGGCCAGGATGAGATGCTCAGAGTGATCCGTCGCGGGAATTTCGAACACCTCATAATCAAATATCGACTGGTAGAAGGCGGCATCGCTGTCGGGATCGCGCGTGATCAGTGAACTCCAGATCCACTCGCCAGGCGCCGCGAGAACATCCGGTGGATCGCCTGATGCCGCGGCCAGTATCGCGAAGACAGAGCCCTGTGGGTCGGCGATCACGGCCTCACGCCCACGCTCTGGAACATCGTGTGGGCGGACCAGAATCTTGGCGCCCTGACTCGCGGCGCTGGCCGCAGCCGCATCAACATCGCCAACGGAGATGAAGGTCAGCCACGAGGGCTGGCGAGCGCTGTCTTGGGGAGCCGTCCGGAAGATCAAATCGGCCACCTGTATGCCGTCCAGGAAGGCCTCTGAGTATTGTGCCTGCCCCGCTCCCACGTCCCGGTAGGTCCATCCAAAGAGGCTCCCGTAGAACAGCTTGGCGCGTGCAAGATCGAATGTGATGAGCTCAAGCAGGACCACCTTGCCGACATGATGCTCCGCCCCTCCTGCCGTCGCTGGTGACTGCGGGCCGGGCGTATCGGAGGGTGCTGCTGCGACGTTGGAGACGAGCTGCAAAGCGGACAGCGCAGCCGCGAGGGCGAGCCCGAGCAGGACTCTTGCGCGACCCGGGAGCAGACCGCGAAGAGATGCCTCGCGCTGCGGCGCACTGTGGTCTGTACACTTGGTGTGGCAAGGCATGGCCGCGCCCCTTTTTTGAGCGGTGGATCAATGCGCCAGACGGTACGGCCAGCCGAGCCCGCCTATCTGTACGTCAGCGTACGCAAGCGGGCTCCTCGCGGGGCTCCAAGCCCCGCCGGCATGCGCCACGGGAGGGGCCGATATCAGAATGCGTGACCCGATTGCCGCCCCGGCGCGGTAGCAGGCTCGAGTGGAATTCGCGACGCAACCCCGGCCATGGGGCCGCGCGCGGCTCGGCTCGCGTCGCCCCAGCCCGGGGCGTGAATCGTGATGCAACAGGTTGGGGTGGAAACTGCAGGGCAGGGACTGCGGTATTGCGGGACTGCGGGACCACGAATCCAGCACGCCGATCGGCGCGGGGTGCGTGTGGTCCATCGAGAGCTCTTGACCACGTGGCCACGCTGACGCGTAAGGTTCCCTGGTGTCGCCTGCGGGGACGCCACAGCCATGTGTGCCAGCGCACAGAGACAATTCGCGCAGAGGCGGACGATCTGCCGGAGTTCAAGGCCTTTCGCCGCCCAACCTATTTTTCATATCGAGTATCCCCGTGAATCAGTCAGATCCGACCCCGCTCCACCCCAGGGATCCAAACCACGCCTATCACCAGTTTGCGGCAAAGAGCCACGATCTGGCGTCGAAGCATCACGTGATTGCAGACCGCTACTTCAATTCTGGTGACTACCAGATGGCTGCGCACCATGCCCATATTGCGCATGGTTACACCCTGCATGCGCTCCATCATAGCGAGGAGGCCAGTCGGCGCTACGCCGATCTGTACGGGCCTGCCGGCGAAACCGAAAAGACCGGCAAGGACTCCCGTTAGACGCTCTGGGGCTCGCGGATCTGGTCGCGATCGAATCCCGGCAGAGCGTGTCAAGGGCTGCCCGGCTGCAGACCGGGCCATGCGTTGGTTGCCTTCCAGGTAGTGAACCGAAACGCTGACCTGACCGCTTCAGGGCGCACGCAGTCCGACGTGAGCCTCGCCCAACCAGAATGGATGGGAATCGCTTCTTCGTTCCGAGAACGGCCCGCGCGTGCAGGCGGGACGCGCCCCCTCAACGGCTAACAAAAATCCACTACTGAGGGAGCGGTTACCGCTCTGAAGTCCTTATTGGGGCGGGACCACGACGATCGTTCCCGGGCTTGTAGACCCCCGGGGGCCGGTATTGCCGCGCGCACCGGCGCCGCCAGTGGCTCCGGTGTCGCCTGTTGCACCCGTATAGCCGGTGGCTCCGGTATCACCCGTGGCTCCAGTCGCACCAGCGCCCCCGGTCGCGCCCGTGTTGCCCGTCGCTCCAGTGCCACCGGTCGCGCCGGTGTAACCGGTAGCTCCGGTGTAGCCAGTGTTGCCTCGTGCGCCGGTGTTGCCTGTGGCGCCCTGTGGACCGGGTGGGCCTGCAGGGGCGGTAATGCACCCGCACAGTGCAAGTGCGAGGAGTGATGCAAGAGCGGGCTTTGAGTAGTTCATTATGGTTCCTTCAATTGGACCTGCTTGGATCGTCCCCGGTTGACGGGGAAATCCTCCAAGTTTGATCAGCACCTGGAAGCAGTGAGTGGCGTCAGTGGATCAGACTGAACTCGCGCGAGGGACGGTCGCCCAAGGATTGCGATTGCCAAAGCGGTATTGATCTGACGACCTAACCGAACAGGGGCATGGTATGGGTAGCGTTCCAGCTCATCAGTTCGGCAGCGCGCTTACACGAAGATCAGACGGCTCGTGCGGCCGTCCGGGAGGGATCCTGGATCCTCATTCAGTACGCAGCGGTAGTCGCGTTACATGAAGGCCGAAATGTTGGTTAGCGCACAGATCGGCTCACCGCCCCGGGAGGATAAGTGCACTCTGGAACGAGCGGATGGGACTGCACATCGAAGCTTGTTCACAGGGGACGGGAGCACGAAAACACCGCAACGGGCCCATCGAATGAAGAGCTCCGCCCTGAGCGGGAAAATCCTGCGGATACCGAAGGCACTTCGCAACGCAAGTACACTGGGGTAGACAATGCGATCCACATGGAGCATTGCATCGATGTACGTACTGATTCTCGCCGGGGCCCACCCGATGCCGGCGCACTGCGCGGGTCTCATCGGGACTTCCTTGGACGCCCCAGTGGTCGAGGTGCACACGTCGAGCGTACGCGATGAAGGTGGTGCTCAACTGGAAAAGCTCGACGCGGTAAGTCTGCAGTCGACGGTGACCATGCGGCCGGTGAACCAGGACATTGGATTGTCCCTGGATGAATACATCTATCTGCATATGATGGAGGCTCGTCCCATCATCCCGCTGGTCGGGGGATCACGGCTCGTCAATGCCTGTTGCACTGGGGATCATCCCGTCTGGCCGACGCGACGATTTGCGGCGCGCAGCCATTCGAAGTCTCCCGAGAAGGACCCGTTGCTAGGAATGCACGGCGCCGCCGAATCGGGAGGAGGCACGGGAAACTGACGGTGCGTGGCGCGCCCTGCGTCCAGTGCCTCGTGTGCCGCAGAACCCGAAGCGTCCAAATCGAGCGCTGCGGATAGTGATCCCATACGCTGCTGCAAGTGCGGCGCACCCCTTCAGAATTCAGCTCCTTTGATCCGCCGCGCGGAAGGTCGCGTGCGCATTCTGAAAGGCCCCTTCAGTGCGCGCATTCGACCGCCCGGCGCGGTCGCGGAAATTCGGCCCCGTCGCGTTGGAGCTGGCGTGTATCAGTAGGCGCTGGTAGCGGGGCCCAGACTGTGATTGGGGGACACCGGCCCCTGCAGTCCTTGGGTTTCGTGCAGGGCCAGCCGGACCTTGTCCCGTGGCGCTCCGGCGAGGCCCCGGGGCGCCTGATGGAGTGCGGCCCTGAAGCGCTCAGCAGGCGTGCCGGCTAGGGCCGTGACGGCGCCGCACGCGCCGGAGTCTCGGTGGTCAGTTCGCGGAGAATTCCTCCCTGCTGGACGCTTCCGGAGACCGTGCCTTCCCCATGCATGCGCAGGATGCAGTCCTCGCGATCCGCGGGAGGCAGGGGATCGCAGCGCATCAGTGCGTTGGCTGCGTAGGGATGTGAAGCCACGTCAAGCTGGCCCGACCGGGACGCTTGGAGCGCGGCTCCCGCAGACTTCAGGCAGGCGGCCCGGTCGGAATCGGGCGGAGCCTGCAGGCAGCGAGCTCGCTCCTGGCGGTAGACCTCCTGCGCAGAGCCGCCCCCATCGGCAGCCCACGTTGACCAGGGAGCTGCGAGCACCAGAGCGGCGAACACGGAGACGGTGCGGAAAAGGCATGACCCGCCAGAGCGCGCCGGCGCGATCGGGTGTTGACTGAACAGTATTGAAGCGGACATGGTGACTCCAGGAGAGGGGCAGATTGGATGGACAGGAGCGACTCGGAGCCGGGCTGGACGACCCGTGCGTCGGACCGCATCCAGGGCCGGCCGTTACGGGGCGGCCAGGCGTGCAGTGCCCGAGTCCCTAACCCGTGATCCCGATGGCAGGCCACGTCGGGCCGACGACCACGGGAAGTCGCCTGATGGAGCGTCCTGAGCGGGCTTAGGGTCGTACGCTGCGTCGCCAAGTCTAGGAAACGATCCCGTGAACGTCAGTACGCCATCGAACAGAACCGCCCCGGGCCATCGAACTACAGTCGATGTGGCAACCCCAAGGACTTCACGTTCCGTCCTTACCCCGAAACCGTCGTGACTGAAGCATCGAGCAGGAGTCCATCTTGAACATCAATCTCGGCCTCACACCCGTCGTCTCACTGATCGCCGGAATATTGATCCTGATTGTCCCGAGGATGCTCAATTACATCGTTGCGATCTATCTGATCGTGATTGGCATCATCGGTCTGGCTGGCATGGAAAACCTTCACATGCACTAGGTTTCAGGCCCCGCTTCGCTAGGGAATCCGACACCAGGCGCTGTGCGATAGCCTGTCCTCTGGCGTGGGGCCGGCCGGCGTCCCAGGGCGGGGAGCCGCGGATCCACGGGGGCGTTCCGATCCATGCGCCCTGATACGGCGCCACCCCGCCGGTCTGGTCTGTACGCTCTCGTACAGAGGGAGCGACCCGCAGAGTCCATGCTGACGGAGGCAGGACAGCTCCGGTGGGCGTGCGTGGCACAGGCAGCACAAGTGGCGCATCGCATCTTCGATGGAGCGGACCCGCGGCAGTCAGAACGGCCCTGCGTGCCAGGCATCTCCACTTTGCACGGCTGCCGTCGGCCGGCCGACTCAAATCCCCTGGATGGTCATTCTGGCCATAGTGAACCACGCCTGCGATGACGACAATGCTTCATTCCGGATCGACCGAGCAGACACCTCCTCATGCAAAGGCACTCCATGAACTGACGCGCACCCGCGCCGGGCGGCAGGCGGCCCCATGAGGCGCGCGCACCTGTGGCAGCCGTTCTCGAGACTGGTCGGCCTCCTCTGGCCAGGAAGGACCAAGCCGCCCGGGATCGATGGCGGTCCCGAGGACCAGGCGCTTCTCAGGTCAGAGCTCTTCAGCGCGGACCAGATGGAGCAGCATGGCAAGGTGCTTGCCCAGACGCACCGGCTGGGCGCATCGGGTCTTCGCGATCGCTTGCTGAAAAGACTCGACGAGAACCAGGTGTTTCTCGTTGGGACTTGCGGCATCTTGACCCAGGCCGTGAAAGCCAAGCTACCGATCGCCCCCGCCGGTGAATGGCTGCTTGACAATTTCTATCTGATCGAAGACCAGATCAGGACCGCAAGAAACCACTTGCCGCGCGGCTACAGCCGGCAACTGCCGCGCCTCGGGCAGGGCCCCTCACGTGACCTCCCCCGCGTCTATGACCTCGCACTGGAGGCCATCTCGCACGGCGACGGACGCGTCGACGCCGAGACGCTCGGTCGCTTCATTGCGGCGTATCAGACGGTCACGCCCTTGAAGCTGGGCGAGCTCTGGGCCATTCCGATCATGTTGCGGCTCGCTCTCATAGAGAATCTGCGGCGGGTGAGCGCCCGGATCACGACCGCCAGACTGTACGTGAATCTGGCCCAGGATTGGGCCAATCAGATGACCGAGACGGCAGAGAGCGACCCCAAGAGCCTGATCGTCGTGATTGCCGACATGGCCCGCTCAAATCCACCGATGGTGAGCTCGTTTGTGGCCGAACTGGCGCGCCGCCTGCAGGGCCACGGCCCGACGCTGGCCATGCCACTGACGTGGGTCGAGCAAAGGCTGGCGGAATCGAGCCAGACC
The DNA here is from genome assembly GCA_003136595.1 of Burkholderiales bacterium. Lineage (GTDB taxonomy): Bacteria > Pseudomonadota > Gammaproteobacteria > Burkholderiales > Burkholderiaceae_D > BOG-994. The sequence goes on along the minus strand of PLEY01000035.1, from coordinate 29,372 downwards.
ATCGAGCAGTTGGTTCTCTCCGAGAACCAGCAGCAGGCTGCCGACCAGGTGTCGATCGCCAATACCATCGGGAGCATGCGCTTTCTCGGTGCGACGGACTGGCGCATCTTCGTCGAGACCATGAGCGTGGTGGAGCGGGCCCTCTTGCGGGATTGCGATGGGGTCTACGGGCGCATGGATTTTGCGACCCGTGATGGTTACCGGCATGTCATCGATGATCTGGGCAAGAGATCCTCAGACAGCGAGGAGAAGATCGCGAACACCGCCATCGAACTCTCACACCTCTCGGCGGGGCGCCTGGGCATCGATCACGTCAGCGCCCATGTCGGCTACTACCTGATGGGTGCGGGTCGCATCGAGCTCGAACGCTCGATCCATTTCCGCACGCCACTGTCAAGGCGCATCGGGCGCGCGGCCCAGACATCGTCACTGGCACTGTACCTTGGCTCGATGCTGTTGATCGCCGAGGTCTCGGCCGGTGCGCTTGCCATCCATCTGCTCAATCAGGGCGTGGGGGTGGGGCGCGTCATCCTGCTTGCGCTGCTCATTCTCGTCATCTCCAGTCAGCTGGCCTGCGCACTCATCAATTGGGTCACGACCCTGATCGTGAAGCCCCAGAGGCTGCCGCGCATGGAATTTTCGGGGGGAGTGCCACCCGACATGCGCACGCTCACGGTGATCCCGACGCTGCTCGGTAGCGTCGAGGGCGTGGAGAACCTCCTTGAGACGCTAGAAGTCCGCTTTCTCGGAAATCGGGATCCGTCCATCCATTTTGGTCTACTGACGGACTTCCAGGACGCGCCCCAGCAGACCCTACCCGGGGACAGCCACCTGCGGGATCTCGCCGCCGCCGGGATCGTCGCCTTGAACGACAAGTACCGCGACCCGGGTTGCGACCGCTTTTATCTCTTTCACCGGCCGCGGACCTGGAATCCTCTCGAGAACGTGTGGATGGGCCGCGAACGCAAGCGCGGCAAGCTCAATGACCTGAACGGGTTGTTGCGCGGCCGCTCCAAGGAGGCGTTCGACCTGGTGGTGGGAGATCGCGAGATTCTTCCCACGATCCGCTACGTGATCACCCTCGACACCGATACGCAGCTGCCGCGAGACTGCGCACGACAGATGATCGGCGCCATGGCGCATCCCCTGAACCGTCCCCGGTTCGAAGGGCCGAGCGGGAGGGTCACGCAAGGGTACGGGATTCTTCAGCCCCGTATCGCGGCCAGCTTCTCCGATATCCAGCCCACGCGCTACGCGCGGCTATCGGGCAGCGAGCCCGGCATCGACCCCTACACACGAGCGATCTCCGACGTCTATCAGGATCTTTTCGGCGAGGGATCTTTCATCGGCAAGGGCATCTATGACGTCGATGCATTCGAGCGGGCGCTGCTCGGACGCCTTCCGGACGACCGGATTCTCAGTCATGACCTTCTGGAAGGCTGTTTTGCACGCTCCGGGCTGCTCAGCGACGTCGATCTGTTCGAGGAATATCCGTCCCGCTACCTGGCCGACATGGATCGTCAGCGCCGCTGGATCCGCGGCGACTGGCAGATTGCGGACTGGGCGCTACCGGTGGTACCAAGAGCCGGTTTGGGAAGGGTCGCCAACACCCTCTCGACGCTGTCGCGCTCGAAGATTCTGGATAACCTGCGGCGCTCGCTGGTCACGCCAGCCATGGTCCTGGTCCTTCTCCTGGCGTGGGGTGCATTGCCCCAGGCGTGGCTGTACTCGCTCGCTGTCATCGGCGTCTTCTTCTTTCCTCCACTGCTCATCTCCTGCGTGGACACTTTTCGCGGGCCCGACGACGTCGACTTTTCCTCCCACCTCTCAGACGTGATGAGATCCTCGGTGCGCCACGCGCTCCTTGCGACCTTCAGAACCGCGACGCTCCCTCACGAGGCACTGGTCTCGGTGGGAGCCATACTGCAGACCTCGTGGCGTACGCTCGTGACGCATCGCGGGCTGCTTGAATGGTCCGAGTCGGGACGGCTCGCCTCGGGGACCGGGGAAGGGTTGGCCGCCACCTATCGGGCGATGTGGATCGCCCCTGCGCTCGGCGTGGTCGCGAGCGCGCTCTTGGCCTGGGGCCGACCGTGGGACTTGCTCCCGGCCTTCCCGATCGTGCTCCTGTGGGTATGCGCCCCCACCATTGCCTGGTCGCTGAGCCGGCCTGTGGCCGTGCCCGATCCGGAGCTGAGCGTGCCGCAACGCGCGTTCCTGCGGCGGATCGCTCGCAAGACCTGGTTCTTCTTCGAGAATTTTGTCGGGCCCGACGACAACTGGCTGCCCCCGGACAATTTTCAGGTCGACCCTGGGCCCGCGATCGCGCATCGCACCTCGCCGACGAATATCGGCATGGCCCTTCTGGCCAATCTTGCCGCCTACGATTTCGGCTACGTCACGGCGCGTCTTTTCCTCGAGCGGACCGCTTGCACCTTTCGGACCTTGGAAAAGCTCGAGCGGCACGAGGGCCACTTCTACAACTGGTATGACACGCGCACCCTGGTGCCGCTGCCTCCCCGCTATATTTCGTCAGTGGACAGTGGCAATCTCGCCGCGCATCTGCTGACACTGCGCATGGGGATTCTCGCGATTGCCAACCAGCCCATTGTCAGCCCGCAGCTGTTCGAGGGACTTGCCGACACGCTCACCCTCGTCGAAGAACTCGCGCCACCGGAGGGACAGGCGTGCGCGCGGCGCGGGCAGGAACTTCTCGCGGCGCTGCGGGCCGTGCATCCCACTTCCGTGGCCGGGGTGCTCCTGGGGCTGACCAACCTGCAGGGCATTGTGAAGAGGCTCACCCTGGAATGCGAGGAAGTCCAGCATGAGCAGGCACTGTCGCTTCACTCGCTTCTGGTCCAGACAGAGGACGCGATCGCTGAACTCCATGGGCTGCTTCCCTGGCTCGCTGGCGCCACCGACGCGCGCGCGGCGCAGGGCTACCCCGAGTTCGCGGCGGTGCCCAGCCTGTCTGAACTGTCTGTGGCCATCCAGAAGTGTCGCGCGGATCTGGTGACGCACGAGGTGGCGGCGATCGATCTCGTTGAGCGTGAGCGCCTTGCTGGGGTCGGAACCGTTCTCGAGTCGGCGGCGCAGAAGATCGCCGCGCGAGTTCGGCTGCTCGCCGAACTCGCGGCGCAGGCCGCCCAGTTTGCCATCATGGATTTCGAACTCCTCTACGACCCGGCCCGGCATCTGCTCTCGATCGGCTACAACGTCGACGATTTCCGCCGGGACAACAGCTTCTACGACCTCCTCGCCTCTGAGGCGCGGCTTGGTACATTCACGGCGATCGCCCAGGGACAGCTGCCGCAGGAGAGCTGGTTCGCACTGGGGCGGCTGCGCACCAACAAGGGCGGTGCACCGATTCTCGTGTCCTGGAGCGGTTCCATGTTCGAGTATCTGATGCCCCTACTGGTCATGCCGAACTATGAGGACACTCTGCTGTTCCAGACCTGCAACGCGGCCGTCACACGCCAGATCTCCTACGGGATCCAGCGGGGCCTGCCGTGGGGCGTGTCCGAGTCGGGCTACAACGTCTTCGATGCGGCGCTGAACTACCAGTACCATGCCTTTGGCGTACCGGGATCGGGGTTCAAGCGGGGCTTGGCCGATGACCTGGTGGTGGCGCCCTATGCGAGCGCGCTGGCCCTCATGGTCTTGCCCAAGGCCGCGACGGCCAACCTGGACCGTCTTGCGGCCGCGGGACTCGAAGGGGCCTACGGCTTCTACGAGGCCGTTGACTACACACCCGGACGCCTGGCCCGTGGGCAGACCAGCGTCATCATCCGCTCGTTCATGGCTCACCACCAGGGGATGAACCTGCTCTCGCTTGCGTATCTGCTGCTCGATCGGCCGATGCAGCGCCGCTTCGAGAGCGATCCCGAGTTTCGGGCGACGCTGCTGCTGCTCCAGGAGCGGATCCCGAGGAACTCGGTGTTCCAAAGAGGTGCGGGTGACCATTCCGCGGTGGCTGCATTTCCCGGGCCGCCTGAATTGGCCGCGCAGGTTCCGATCGGATGGGACACGCTCAACCCCGAAGTCAAGCTGCTTTCGAATGGGCGCTATCATGTGATGGTCACAAACGCCGGCGGCGGTTACAGCCGCTGGCGCGACCTGTCTGTCACCCGCTGGCGCGAAGACGGAACCTGTGACAACTGGGGCTCGTTCCTGTATCTCAGGGATGTTGAGAGCGGCGAGTACTGGTCGGCTGCCTACCAGCCGACCTTGAAGCGGGCGACCAGCTACGAGGCGACCTTCTCGGCGGGCCGCGCTGAATACCGACGCCGGGACCTGGACTTCGAGACTTATTCGGAAATCGTCGTCTCACCCGAGGACGACATCGAGCTGCGCCGTGTGCGTGTCACAAACCACTCGCGCCGCCGGCGCGTCATCGAACTGACGAGCTACGCCGAAGTCGTGCTCGCGAGCGCAGCCGCTGACGCCATGCAACCCTCTTTCGGCAAGCTCTTTGTCGAGACCGAGATCATCGCAACGCGCCAGGCGATCCTGTGCACGCGCCGGGCCCGCTCAGAGGAGGAGCGCTCACCCTGGATGTTTCACCTGCTCGGCGCCCACGGGCCCGAGACGAGCGAGGTGTCCTACGAGACCGACCGGATGCGATTCATCGGGCGCGGGCAGACCACCGCCGCGCCACGCGCCCTCGATGAAGACGGGGCGCTCTCAGGCAGTGCCGGATCGGTCCTCGACCCGATCGTGGCGATCCGCTTTCGCGTCGAACTGGCAGCGGGCCAGGCCGTGTCGGTGGATCTGGTCTCGGGGGTGGCCGAGTCCAGGGAAGTGTGCATGTCGCTGGTCGAGAAGTACCAGGATCGGCATCTGGCCGACCGGGTCTTCGATGTCGCCTGGACCCATAGCGCGGTCGCGCTACGGCAGATCAACGCACTCGAATCAGATGCCCAGCTCTATTCGCGGCTTGCCGGATCTGTGATCTTCGCATCGGCGGCGCTACGGGCCGAACCAAGCGTCATGCTACAGAATCAACGCGGACAGTCGGGGCTCTGGAGCTATTCGATCTCCGGAGACCTGCCGATCGTCCTGCTGAAGGTGTCTGACAATTCGCACATCGACCTCGCGCGCCAGCTCGTACAGTGCCACGCCTACTGGCGTATCAAGGGTCTTGCAGTCGATCTCGTCATCCTGATCGTGGATCACATCGGGTATCGGCAGCGGCTCCTGGACCAGGTCATGGCGTTGATCACCCATGGCAATGATGCTCACGCCACCGACCGGTCCGGGGGTATCTTCATCCGTCCTGCAGAACAGATTCCGACGGAGGATCGGGTGCTCCTGAGATCCGTCGCACGCGTCATCATCACCGGGGGACGCGGCAGCCTCTCCGAGCAGGTCAATCGCCGGGCACTCGTCGACAACCGGGTCCCGAAGCTGGTGCCCCCGCGCAGCTACCGGGCAGCGTTGCCGGCCACGCCCGACCGTAGCCATCCGGGGTTGACGCTCGTCAACCCGATGGGTGGCTTTGGTGCGGAGGGTTCTGAATACGTGATCACGACAACCGACGAGCGCCGCTCGCCGCTGCCCTGGGTCAATGTGCTCGCCAACCCGAATTTCGGGACGGTCATTTCTGAAAGCGGCATCGCCTATACCTGGAGCGAGAATGCCCACGAGTATCGCCTGACACCCTGGAGCGACGACCCGGTGGGCGCATCCGGCGGGGAGGCGTTCTACCTGCGGGATGAGGAAACCGGGCATTTCTGGTCGCCCGCGCCGTGGCCTGCGCCCGATTCGATGCCCTATACGACACGGCACGGCTTTGGCTACAGCGTCTTCGAGCACACCTGCGCTGGCATCCAGTCAGAGCTCCGTGTGTACGTCGATCTCGTCGCGCGCGTCAAGTTCTCGGTGCTCAAGGTGCGCAACCGCTCGGGGCGCCCGCGCCATCTTTCCGCCACGGGGTATGTCGAGTGGGTGCTCGGCGATCTTCGTCCGAAGACGGCGATGCATCTTGTGACCGAGATCGATGCCGCCAGCGGCGCCCTGCTCGCGCGCAACATCTACAACTCCGAGTTCGCCGACAGGGTGGCCTTCTTCGATGTCGACGCGATGTCGCGCACGCTCACTGGCGACCGGGCCGAGTTCCTGGGTCGCAACCGCACTCATGCCGCTCCGGAGGCGATGACCCGCGCCCGTCTCTCGGGGCGTCTTGGGGCGGCCCTCGACCCGTGCGGCGCGATCCACGTCCCGTTCGAGTTGGCCGATGGTCAGGACCGCGAGATCATCTTCCGGCTGGGGTCCGGGCAGGACATCGAACGGACGCGCAGCCTCGTGCAACAGCTCCGGCGCACGGGGTCCGCGCGCACGTCGCTGGAACGCGTGCGCGAATTCTGGACTGAGACGCTCGGGACCGTGCGCATCGACACCCCGGATACCGCGCTGAACACGTTGGCCAACGGGTGGCTGGTCTATCAGACTCTCGCCTGCCGCATGTGGGCACGTAGTGGCTACTACCAATCCGGTGGCGCCTTCGGATTCCGCGATCAGCTCCAGGACAGCATGGCCCTCGTGCACGTCAAGCCAGCACTGTTGCGTGAGCAGATTCTGCGCTGCGCAAGCCGCCAGTATCCCGAAGGGGACGTGCAGCACTGGTGGCATCCACCGTCGGGCCGCGGCGTGCGCACAAAGTGTTCTGACGACTATCTCTGGTTACCGATGGCAACCTGCCGCTATGTCGCAGCCACCGGGGATCGGGCCATCCTCGCCGAGCCCATCGGTTATCTGGAAGGGCGTCGGCTCGACGATGACGAGGAGTCACACTATGACCTGCCGGACCGCTCGGCGCTCTCGGAGAACCTCTACGAACATTGTCTGCGGGCGATCCGGCATGGATTGCGCTTCGGCGTGCATGGACTGCCGCTCATGGGCTCGGGTGACTGGAACGATGGCATGAACCTGGTGGGCATTCACGGGCAGGGCGAAAGTGTCTGGCTCGGCTTCTTTCTCTACGAGGTCTTAAACGAATTTGCCCTGCTGAGCTTGATGCAAGGTGATCAGGTGGCGGCCGACCTGTGCCGCTCCTCCGCTCGCCAGTTGCAGGTCGATCTGGAGCTTCATGCCTGGGATGGTGCCTGGTACCGCAGGGCCTACTTCGATGACGGCACGCCCCTTGGCTCGGCGACGAACCCCGAGTGCCAGATCGACTCCATCGCCCAGAGCTGGTCGGTGCTCTCGCGAGCCGGCAGTGCGAACCGGACACGGCTGGCCATGGAGGCACTCGATGCGCATCTCGTGCATAGGCAAGCGCAACTCGTCGTGCTTCTTGAACCCCCCTTCGACCGCTCAGCGATGAATCCGGGGTACATCAAAGGCTATGTTCCCGGAGTGCGCGAGAATGGGGGCCAGTACACGCATGCGGCACTCTGGGCAGCCATGGCTTTCGCGGGCATCGGCAACAACGAGCGGGTCTGGGAGTTGATCCAGATGATCAACCCCATCAACCATGCATTGAGCGGGGCTCAGATCGACCTCTACAAGGCGGAGCCTTACGTGGTCGCGGCCGATGTCTATGCGCTCGCCCCCCATGTCGGACGTGGCGGATGGACCTGGTACACCGGTTCGGCTGGCTGGTTCTACCGGCTGATTCTCGAATCCTTCCTCGGCGTGACCCTCGAGGATGGACATCGCCTGCGATTCGCGCCGTGCCTGCCGAGGGAATGGCCGCGTGCCGGGCTGTCCTATCGCTTCGGAACAGCCGAGTACCAGATTGAGTTCATCCACGTGCCCCAGGCGCCGGGGCTCCCGGATGCAGTCACCGTGACCCTCGATGGGGTACCCCAGGAGGACAACATGCTCGAGTTGACGCGGGAAGCCCGTCACTACCATGTCGAGGTGAGGATTCCCTATGCGGCGGGCGGCATCCCCGGTGAGGATGAGCACGTGACCGTCGATGAACTGGGCAGCAAGCCCTTCGCCGAGCCCGCAGCCGAGGTTGCGAAATGAGCCCCTTCGCAGCCCCAGAAGCGCGAAGGCGGCTGTCCTTCACCGCCTCAGGTACCGGTCAGGGGGAACGGTGCGTGCCGGAGGCGGGCCGGTGCCGTGCATGTCACGGTGGTCGGGCCGCTAGCGCCGGTAACGGCCGGCAGAGGAGCATGCCATGCTGAACGATCCCCGTCTCGTCTTCCTGCTCGACTTCGACAACACCCTGTTCGATAACGACCGCTTCACCTCGGATCTGGAACGAAGGCTCACACAGGACTTCGGATGCGTCGCGTCCGAGCGTTTCTGGGAGCTTTATGCACAGCGCCGGGCGAGCCTCGGGTATGCGGACTATCTGGGTACTCTCGAGGCGTTTCGCTCAGTGGTCGAGGACGATCCGCGACTGCTGCTCATGTCCGAATTCCTGCTCGACTATCCGTTCGCGGATCATCTCTATCCCAAGGTCGGGGCGACCTTGGCCCACCTGCACAGGCTGGGTCTGTGCGTGGTGCTTTCGGACGGGGACGTGGTGTTCCAGCCCCGCAAGGTGCAACGCTCTGGAATGTCGGAGGCGGTCGGGGGCCGGGTCTTGATCCATCTCCACAAGGAACTCGCCCTCTCGATGATGGAGCGACGCTATCCCGCGGATCTGTATGTCGCGATCGATGACAAGCCAAATCTCCTGGCCGCGATGAAGCAGGTCCTCGGCGAAAGACTCACCACGATCTTCGTTCGACAAGGCCATTATGCGCAGGCTGCGGAGGGCGAGCCGACAAAGCCCGCACCGGACCTGACCATTGATCGCATTTCCGAACTGCTTGAGCTCGATCCACGAAGCTTTCTGAGCAAATGAGTGGGCGTAGCTGGAGTGGTCCCTGTTGGAGCGTGCATTTGCGGAGGCGATATGGAACCCACCAATCCTGCCGGCTGGCTGAAACAGAGCCTCTGGCTCGACAACATCACGCGGCAGCTGCTCGATGACGGCGTGCTGCAAAAGTACATCACGGAATTCTCGGTGACGGGACTCACCTCGAACCCGACGATCTTCGACGAGGCGATCGGCAAGGGCGGCTATTACGACGCGGCGATCCGCGCCAAGGCNNGAGCCTCTGGCTCGACAACATCAATCGCGAGCTTCTCGATAGTGGCACTCTGGCCCGCTACATCAAGGAGCTCCAGATAACCGGCCTCACGTCCAATCCGACGATCTTCGATGAGGCGCTTGCCGAGGGGAGCGCCTATGATTCGGCGATCCGCAACCCGGGTCATGAGGGACTGAGTGATGAGGCGCTCTTCATGGACCTGGCCCTTGATGATCTGACCCGCGCGGCGGATCTCTTCAGGCCGATCCACGTGGAGTCTGACGGCATGGATGGCTGGGTCTCGATGGAGGTCTCGCCACTGCTCGCGCACGATGCCGTCGCAACCGTCGCGGCCGCGTTGGCCATCCAGAAGCAGGCCGGGCGGCCCAATCTGTTCGTCAAGATTCCTGGAACCCGTGAGGGACTGGTCGCCATCGAAGAGGCCATCTTCCTGGGTGTGCCGGTCAATGTGACCTTGCTCTTCTCCAGGGAGCAGTACCTCGCTGCTGCGAGCGCTTATCTGCGCGCCATCGAGCGGCGCATCGCCGGCGGCCTCGATGCCGGCGTGGCCTCGGTCGCCTCACTATTCGTGAGTCGCTGGGATCGTGCCGCCAACTCCCGCCTGCCCGCGCATCTGCACAATCGCCTCGGCATCGCCGTCGCGGGGTGCGCATATCGCGCCTACTCGGACTCTCTTGCGTCCCCTAGGTGGCTCGCTGCCGCCGCGCGCGGGGCCCGCGTGCAGCGGCTCCTCTGGGCGAGCACGGGCACCAAGGATCCGGGCGACTCGAAGACGCTCTACGCCGAGGCGCTCGACGCAGCCGGGACCATCGACACCATGCCCGAGCGCACCCTCGCGGCCTACTCGGCACTCGCCCATCGTGGGCCTGGCCTCTCGCTCGACACGCGCGTCGCGCAAAGCGTGCTGGACGCGGCCTCGGACAGCGGACTGGATGTGGCGAGGCTCGGTGAGGAGTTGCAGCAGGATGGAGCCAAGGCCTTCTCGGCCTCGTGGACCGAGCTCTTGGGCCGTCTCAGGGCCAAGCGCAAGAGCCTGGGCGCAGCCAGCATTCGGGGAGCACTGCCATGAGTGACGTCCTCAGTCCGCTGGCCGGTACGGCCGCCTCCCTGGCGCAGAAGCTCGATGTCCCGGCGCTCGTGGCAGCCTACACTGAGCTGCGCCCCAACCCGCAGGTTGCCGCCCAGCGGGTGCGGTTTGGAACCTCTGGGCACCGGGGCACATCGCTCAAGCGGAGCTTTAACGAGTGGCACGTCGCTGCGATCACCCAGGCGATCTGCGACTACCGGGCGCAGCAGGGTATCGACGGCCCCCTCTACATGGGTATCGATACCCACGCGTTGTCGCTGCCGGCACTGGAGACAGCGCTGGGCGTACTGGCGGCGAACCAGGTCTCCACCCGGATCGCTCCACCCGGACAGTTCACCCCGACGCCCGCGGTATCCCGGGCCATCCTCCTGTTCAACAAGGGGCGCAGCCAGGGCCTCGCCGACGGTATCGTGATGACGCCCTCGCACAATCCGCCGGCTTCGGGAGGATACAAGTACAACCCACCGACGGGCGGACCTGCGGATACTGACGTCACGGGCTGGATTCAGGCGCGCTCGAACCTCCTGCTGGAAGACGGCCTGCGGGAGGTGAAGCGGGTCTCGCTGGAGGTGGCCGAGCGGGCACCGACCACGCACCAGTACGATTTCCAGGACGCGTATATCGGGGGGCTTGGGGGCGTGATCAATTTTGATCTCATCCGAAAGGCCGGCCTGCGGATCGGCGTCGATCCGCTCGGCGGAGCCGGGACCCGCTACTGGGCCGAGATCGGGCGGCGTTACGGCATCGATCTTCGGGTGGTCTCCGAGGTGATCGATCCCACGTTCAGTTTCATGACGCTCGACTGGGACGGACAGATCCGCATGGACCCCTCGTCACCGTGGGCCATGCAGCGCTTGATCGGACGGCGCGGGGACTTTGACATCAGTTTCGCCTGCGATACCGACCACGACCGGCACGGGATCGTCTCGCCCAGTGTCGGCCTTCTACCTGCCAATCATTATCTTTGTGTCGCCGTCGATTATCTGTTGCGTCAGCGGCCGGCCTGGAGCACTACGGCAAGTGTCGGCAAGACCGTGGTGACGAGTGAGTTGATGGACCGGATCTGCAAGCGGCTCGATCGCAGGCTGTTCGAGGTTCCGGTGGGGTTCAAATGGTTCGCCGAGGGACTCCTAAATGGCACGCTCGTCTTTGGCGGCGAAGAAAGCGCGGGAGCGACCTTTGCGGCCCTCGACGGCAGCGTCTGGACCACCGACAAGGACGGGATTGTCGCAGGACTCCTGGCCGCAGAGATCACCGCCTCGGCGGGTGGCGACCCTGGCCAGTACTACCAGGCCTTGACCCGCGACCTGGGCGACCCGCAGGCCTCCCGGATCGATGCGCCGGCGAGCGCCGCGGAGCGGGCAAGACTGGCCGCGTTGGTGCCTGCGAGCGTGCCGACCAAGGAACTCGCTGGTGAACTCATCACCTCCGTGCTCACGCGCGCGCCGGGCAATGCAGCCAAGATCGAGGGCATCAAGGTCTGCAGTGCAGGCGGATGGTTTGCCGCACGCCCCTCCGGTACCGAGGACCTCTACAAGATCTACGCGGAGAGCTGGCAGGGCATGGAGCATCTGAGCCTGATACTCGCTGAGGCCGAGCGGATCGTCCACGCTGCTCTGGCCGGCAACAAGGAGTCCTAGGATGACAGACGAAATCGATCAACTCTGTGTCAACACCCTGCGCTTTCTTGCGATCGATGCCGTGGACCGCGCCCAGAGCGGACATCCCGGCTTGCCCCTTGACGCGGCGCCGATGGCGTATGCGCTCTGGAACAGCTTGCTCCGGCATAACCCGGAAAATCCTCACTGGCCCAATCGCGACCGGTTTGTCCTCTCCGCAGGGCATGGTTCCGCCTTGCTTTACGCCCTGTTACATCTGACGGGCTACGATCTGTCGCTCGAGGACATTCAGCGATTTCGGCAGTGGGGCAGCAAGACGCCAGGTCACCCAGAACGCGGTCGGGTGCCCGGCGTCGAAGTGACCACCGGACCACTCGGGCAGGGTTTTGCGAACGCGGTCGGGATGGCGATAGCCGAGGCCCATCTGGGCGCGCTCTACAACCGAGCGGACCATCGCGTGGTGGACCACATGACCTACGTGCTTGCGAGCGACGGGGATCTGATGGAAGGCGTCAGTTCAGAGGCCGCCTCGCTGGCGGGGCACCTGAAGCTCGGCAAGCTCATCTGCTTGTACGACAACAATCATGTCACGCTGGCGGCGGGAACCGACATGACTTTCACGGAGGACCGCGCCGCGCGCTTTCGGGCCTATGGCTGGCACACTGCGGCGCTCGAGGATGGCAACGATCTCGCAGCGATCGGCAGTGCCCTCGAGGAGGCGGTTCGTGAGACCGCCAGACCTTCGCTCATCCTGGTGCACACCCACATTGGCTTCGGCTCCCCCCATCGCCAGGACACCTGCGCGGCACATGGCACCCCGCTCGGTCCCGCCGAGACCCTGTTGACAAAACAGGCGCTCGGCTGGACCTCCACCGAGCCGTTCTTCATTCCGCCGGCCGCCGCCGCCCGCCTGGGCGAGGCGCGCGCGCGGGGTGCCCGCCACGAGGCGCAGTGGCGCGATCTCATGAACTCGTATGCGGCCCGTTTTCCCGAGGCGGCGCAGGAGTTGGAACGGCGCCTCGCCGGCGAACTCCCCCCACAGGCGTTCGCCGGGGTGGCCGAATTTCCGGCGGATGCACACGGCATGGCAACCCGCGTCGCGTCAGGTCTGGTCATGAACTCTCTCGCGTCTGAAATCCCGTCTTTGTTTGGGGGGTCCGCCGATCTCGACACGTCCACCTATACCATCCTTAAGGATCAGGGTGATTTCAATCCACCCTTTGACGCCTCGACCGACCGCCAGGGTTCGGCCGGAGGCGGGTGGAACGCGAAGGGGAGAAACCTGCACTTTGGTGTACGCGAGCATGCGATGGGAGCCGTCACGAACGGCCTGTGTGCGCACGGCGGTCTGCGGCCGTTCGGGGCCGGATTTCTGGTGTTTTCGGACTACATGCGTCCCCCGATCCGGCTCGCGGCGCTCATGGGTCTACCCGTCATTCACGTCTTCACGCACGACAGCATCGCGGTCGGCGAGGATGGTCCGACACACCAGCCGATCGAACAGCTCGCCAATCTGCGCGCCATCCCCGACCTGACCGTGATCCGCCCGGGAGATGCGAATGAGACCGCGGTGGCCTGGCAACTGGCGCTCGAGACGAAGGACCGACCCGTGATCCTGGTGCTGACCCGGCAGAACGTGCCGACCCTCGATCGCCGCCGCTTTGCTGCGGCGGCCGGGCTGCGCCGGGGGGCCTATGTGCTGGCGGATCCTCCTCAGGGGCAAATCGACCTGATTCTCATTGCGTGTGGATCGGAGCTTGGACTCATTCTGCGCGCTGCGGAGCAGCTCGCCACGGAGGGGGTCTCGACCCGCTGTGTGTCGATGCCCAGTTGGGATCTGTTTGAAGCCCTGCCCAGGGCCGAGCGCGAACTCGTTTTTCCCCCCGCGATACGGGCCCGACTGGCCGTCGAGATGGGGGTTGCGCAGGGGTGGCATCGCTACGTGGGTACGCAAGGGGATGTGCTCGGGCTTGCGCGCTTTGGTGCTTCGGCGCCCGGGCCGGTGGTTGTTGACGAGCTCGGCTTCACCGTGGAGAACGTATGCGCGAAGGCACGCGCCCTGCTGTAGGCGCGAACCGGGAAATTGTGCTGACTACCCCCTCGAAGGAAGGTGTACGATGGTCGATACGCGGCGCGCCATGCGCGTCTGCCGATGGTTCCCGCACCGGTCCGCTCGTGGCAAGAAATCTCTGGCCGTGCGGTATTGGGACTGAAACGGCGCCCGCGCGCCACGTGTGGCGAGAGGCTCGCGAGCCCGGGCCAAAAAACTCTGGCTCCAAATATATGTTCGCCAGCGAACATACATGGACCGGGACCGCTCTACAATCGCACCTAGGGATCCCGACGCCGAAGGCCCTGCGATGGCTTTGCTATCGGACAAACTCCGGACAGACCTATGACTTCCGATCCCAGCAATCCGAGGACCAATGAACTTCTGGCGGTGCTTCCCAAGGCGGTCTGGGAGCGCTGGTCAGAGCACCTCAAGTTGGTCGAATTGCCCCTCGGCAAGGTGCTCTATGAATCGGGCGCCCATCCACAGCACGTCTACTTTCCGACCAATGCCATCGTCTCCCTGCTCTATGTCATGGAAGACGGGGCATCCGCCGAGATCGCAGTGGTCGGCAAGGAAGGGATCGTCGGCATCGCCTTGTTCATGGGCGGGGGTTCAACGCCCAGCAGAGCTGTTGTGCAGAGCGCAGGTCGCGGTTTTCGCTTGGGAGCGGAATTCATCCAGGCGGAGGCCGACGGTGCGGGACCGGTACTCCATGTCCTCTTGCGCTATACGCAGGCCCTGATCACGCAGATGTCGCAGACCGCGGTATGCAACCGTCACCACAGCCTGGATCAGCAACTCTGCAGGTGGCTTCTGCTCAGTCTTGACCGTCTTGAGGGCACGGAACTCGTGATGACCCAGGAACTCATCGCGAACATGCTTGGCGTGCGCCGCGAGGGTGTCACCGAGGCGGCCTTGAAGCTGCAAAAGGCTGGACTCATCCGCTATTCGCGTGGCCACATCTCGGTGGTCGACAGGGCGGGGCTCGAAGCACGCACGTGCGAATGCTACGGCGTCGTCAAGCGCGAGTACGACCGGCTGCTTCCCCACCAGCTTGCGGTCTAGCTGCGGGTCAACCGACGCCCGCGTGCGCTACACAAGGCGTTCTGAGTGATGTTGTGTACGCTAGCCGACGGAGCGCACGGCTTGCGGGGGCTATCTTCCGTCCTAAGGGGTGCCCTCGGGTGTGAAGTGGCAAGAGGTCATTCCCGGGGTCACTACTTAGGTCATCCATAAGAGCAGCGCTACCCTCAAACCCAAGCACGTCGGCTGGTGCGTCTGGCCGGCCAAATGGGGTGACGCAGAGGGGGGCGTACCGTGCGCGGATGGGCGCAGGGCCCCAACGGGCGCGTCGATCCGCGCGATCCAGTCGGTTCCACGCAACGGTGGGACGGGACGATGTCAACTTCCAGGCCTTCACCATGAGCATTGGCTTCATCCTCCTCATCGTTCTCGTCCTTCTTCTTATCGGGGCATTTCCAAGCTGGCCCCACAGCAGGAGCTGGGGCTACGCGCCGACAGGCGGGTTGGGTCTCGTTCTGGTGATCGTCGTGGTCCTGCTCCTCCTCGGCAGGCTCTAGCACGTCGCTCTGGTAGGGTTGGCGAGCCTTGTAACGACGCGTCCCATCTGGGACCGCGTGGAGGTTGGATGGAGGTCGCGATGGCGCCGAAGGGATGCTGCCCTGCTCCGTACTGGGCCATCCATGGGAATCGGTGCGCCTGGTACCGGTCCTGGGCGCTATCTGGCGGGTGGAACCGGAGGCGCTGCGGGAACCACGCGGCTACGGAATAGCCGGTCCCAGATCTGCGTCGTCACGCCGTAGCATCCCGCCCCAGCCAGATAGTGGTGCCGGGCGTGCCAGCGCCGCACGTTCCGGAACCATGCGCTCTTTAGCGACCAGAAGTGGACCGCGTGATGCATCACCGAATAGCCAAGGTATCCCGCGGTCACGCCGCCGGTCAGGCCAATGGCATCCCAGAAGTCCGAGACCTCGAGGGCGGGTAGGAACACCAGCAGACCGATCAGCGAGCCGCTGATGAGGGTCGGGGTGCAGATCAACGCATCGGGGTGCATGTGGTGTTCCGCATGCATGCTCTGGAAAGGCTCCAATCCGTGCAAGACGAAGCGATGCATCCCATATTCAATCACGCTCCAGGCCGCGAGTCCTCCGAGAAGGCACCCCAAAGCGGCACCCCTGTGGCCGGTGGGTGCCATCAAAGTCGTCACGAGGAGTGCACACGAACTGCCAAGGTAGACTCCGAAGTCGGTGTAGTAGGTCAGTTTCGTCTGCCGCAACCGGTATATTTCCATTCGCATCTCTAGTTTGTCGGCGCGGTGCGGGTCGCGGTTGCGCCGCTGCCGAGCCGGGTTCAGTACGGTAGGGTTGTCGGCCACCGCCACTCCCGGATCTCCGGCATATCCTGGCCATGCCGATCGACGTACTCCCGATGCTCGATCAATTTGTCTTCGACCAGCTGTTTCAGGTGTTCCCCAGGACTTCCGAGGTCGGGTAGATGGTCCACGACGTCCTTGACCAGATGAAACCGGTCCAGGCCGTTTTGCACGCACATGTCGAACGGTGTGGTGACCGTGCCCTCTTCATTATACCCGCGCACCCTGGCGATCCGGTTGAAGCGCTCGAACGTGAGTCTGTGGATCAGCCCGGGATAGCCGTGGAAGGCGAAGATGATGGGTCGCGTACGCGTGAATAGGGAATCATAGTCAGGGCTCGACAGTCCGTGGGGGTGATCGGATGGGGGTTCCAGTTTCATCAGATCGACCACGTTGACGAAGCGAATCCTCACTGCGGGCACGCTCTTGCGCAGGATTGATACGGCAGCCAGGAGTTCCAGGGTCGGAGTGTCGCCACAGGACGCCATCACGACATCAGGCTCCCCATCCTGGTCATTGCTGGCCCAGTTCCAGATGCCGATACCCTGCGCACAGTGGATGGTAGCCTGCTCCATAGTCAGCCACTGGGGCATCGAACGTTTGCCGGCGATGATGACATTCACGAGGTGGTGGCTGCGCAGGCAGTGGTCGCTCACCGCCAGGAGGCAGTTGGCATCAGGGGGCAGATAGACTCTGACGATTGCCGCCTTCTTGTTGACGACGAGGTCGATGAAGCCGGGGTCCTGATGAGTAAAGCCATTGTGATCCTGCTGCCACACATGCGAGCACAGGAGATAGTTCAGCGACGCGAGCGGCCTGCGCCATGCCAGCTGGGCCGTGACCTTGAGCCACTTGGCATGCTGGTTGAACATCGAGTCGATGATATGGATGAAGGCCTCGTAGCAATTGAAGACCCCGTGCCGGCCCGTCAGAAGGTAGCCCTCCAGCCAGCCTTCACACTGGTGCTCGCTCAGCATGGAGTCGAGGACGCGCCCGTCGGCCGCGAGAAACTCGTCATTGGGCACTGTCCTCGCGTCCCATTGACGATCCGTGCATTCGAAGACGGCACCCAGCAGGTTGGAAAGTGTCTCGTCGGGCCCGAACAGGCGGAAATTGCGGGGCACCGCATTGAGCTTGATCACGTCGCGCAGGAATTTGCCGAGGATCTGGGTATCCTCGGCGAGGACGCTCGATGGAGACCCGACCGTGATGCCGTAGCGCCGGTAGTCGGGCATGCGCAGTTCGGAAAGTTCCCCGCAGTTGGTGTGGAAGTTGGCACCCATGCGCAGGCGCCTTTCGGGCGCCAGTTTGGCCAAATCCGGAATGAGCCGGCCCTGCTCATCAAAGAGTTCCTCTGGCCGGTAGCTATGCATCCAGGTCGCAAGCAGCTCCAGATGGTGTGGGTGATCCCGGTCAACGATGAGGGGTACCTGATGTGAGCGGAACGTGCCCTCGATCGCCAGTCCATCGACGGTCTTGGGACCCGTCCAACCCTTTGGAGACTGGAGGATGATCATCGGCCAGGAGGGGCGGCCCATGCTGGCATCGAGGCGCGCTCGCGCCTGGATATCACGAATCTCGCCAATGGCAGCATCAAGAGCCTCGGCCATCCGCTGATGCATGGTCGCTGGATCATCGCCAGCCACCAGGTAGGGCGACCAGCCGCAGCCTCTTAGCATCTGTTCGAGTTCATCGGCCGCGAGCCGGGCCAGGACCGTCGGATTGCTGATCTTGTAGCCGTTTAGGTGCAGGATCGGCAGGACAGCGCCATCGGTCCTCGGATCAAGGAACTTGTTCGAGTGCCAGGCGGTGGCCAGAGGTCCGGTCTCCGCTTCGCCGTCGCCGATGACGCACGCCACGATCAACCCCGGATTGTCGAATGCGGCTCCAAAGGCGTGGCTTAGCGAGTATCCCAGTTCGCCCCCCTCGTGAATCGAGCCCGGCGTTTCGGGACCGACGTGACTGGAGATCCCGCCCGGAAAGGAGAATTGCGTGAACAGCCGCCTCATTCCTTCCTGGTCCTCAGAGACGTTCGGATAGATCTCGCTATACGTTCCCTCAAGATAGGTATTGGCGACCAGGGCGGCTCCCCCATGACCGGGTCCGGCAATGTAGAACATGTCCAGACCCAACTCGCTGATGATGCGATTCAGGTGCACGTAGATGAAGTTCTGGCCGGGCACCGTCCCCCAATGGCCGACGACCAGCGCCTTGATATGGGAGAGCTCTAGCGGCTCCCTTAGCAGCGGATTGGCGCACAGATAGATCTGGCCTACGCTCAGATAGTTGGCAGCGCGCCAGTAGGCGTCCATTCGTGCGAGCAACGCCGGCGAAAGAGCGCTGGATTTCATCTCATCATCCCCCATCCCCGCGGACAAAGGTCCGATTAGCCAGCCATTCCACCATTTGTCTTGCGGGGCGGTATGTACGGACTCGTACATACGAGACCGGGATTTCGCGCGATGCTCGGCTGCGACCCTGTAATTCCGGGGATAGGCAACCAGCCCTTGCCACGTGTCGGCTGCGCAGCCCCTCGAGGAGGACGTGGATCGGGCGTCACCCGCGGATGACCATGAAGACCGTCCAGGAACAAGCTCTTTATCTGCTGCCGTTTGATCACCGGCACTCCTACATCAAGGACATGTTCAAGTTCGCGATCCCCCTGACGGCCGACGAGCGCCTCGAGATTATCGACAGCAAGCAGCTCATCTACGAAGGTTTTCAGGAGGCGCTTGGGCCGGACATCCCCAAGACACAGGCCGGAGTCCTGGTCGACGAGGAGTTCGGCAGCAGCATCCTGCGTTCGGCCTCGCTCCTTGGCGTCGTGACGGCCCTATCCGTTGAGAAGAGTGGCTGTGATGAATTTGAATTCGAGTACGGTGATGCGTTTGCCGAGCATATCGAAAAGTTCGCACCGACCTATGCAAAGGTTCTGGTGCGCTTCAACCCGGAAGGGGAAGCCGCTGCGAATCGTCGCCAGCTCGAAAAGCTGCGCCGATTGTCGGAGTATTGCCAGAACCGCGGACAGCAGCTGATGTTCGA
The DNA here is from genome assembly GCA_003136595.1 of Burkholderiales bacterium. Taxonomy (GTDB): domain Bacteria; phylum Pseudomonadota; class Gammaproteobacteria; order Burkholderiales; family Burkholderiaceae_D; genus BOG-994. The sequence continues at coordinate 10,126 of PLEY01000035.1, read as the reverse complement.
GCTGCTCGTGCCGCCGCTGCGGCAACAGCTCGAGACGGTGCAGATGGATCCCGGGAAATTCGATACGCAACTCCGCCCGCAATTGATGGTTGACGCGATCGGGGCGATCCAGGATGCGGGAGTTGAGCCTCGCATCTGGAAGGTCGAGGGGCTGACAAGGCGGGAGGACTGCCTGAAGATTGTGGCCGCGGCAAAGCGCGACGGGCGCTCGGAGGTGGACTGCATTGTCCTCGGGCGCGGCGCGAACGAAGCCCTGGTGGAAAGCTGGCTCGAGGTTGCGGCGAGCGCTCCGGGGTTCATCGGGTTTGCGGTCGGCAGGACGACCTTCTGGGATCCGGTCGCCCGTTATGAGGCGGGGATGGTGACCCGATTTCAGGCGGCCTCCCAGATCGCGCAGCGCTTTCGGCACTGGATCACGCTCTTTTCGGGGCAGACGCACGATGCGCCGCTCGGCTAAGTGTCATTTCCCCGTCGGTGAGGGCGGCCCGCCTCGAACGGCGCCGGGGTTATTCGAGCGTTTATGTGACGTGGCGCACGGAAAGGCCGCAGGCCCCGAACTACTGTTACTCGAGTTGCGCTGCCAGAATGGCTTGGGGTGCAATGCCTTTGTCAGCAGGATCAATTTATCAGGGTCGCTTCGGTGCGGTCCTGTTGCGCATCATCACGCACTCGTGAAGGCACACAGATGAACAAGCAACCTTCCTACTCGTTCGATCGGCTCAGAGGTTCGTACCGCAGCATGCCGGACCCGACGCCACTGCCGGTCCTGCGGTTGCCGAGGCGATCGCTGATGCCCGCCTTCGCCCGATGGCTCATGGGGATGCTGGGTGGCCGTACGCGCGGCGCAGCCGACCGCTCCCATCCCACAGCGTCGCGCTGATCATCGGGCCGGGGCGTGGCCGCTTGGGACCCCGTGCGCCAAGCCTCGCATGGCGGAGGGCTTTCTGCCGGTAGCCGGGCGGGTGGCCGTGGTCAGGGGGAGTGGTGTCGGACTCGGCGAGGGAGCGCAAGCGATCCCCTGTGCATCATGCCGCTCGGTTGATTCCGAAAACTGAGGGCGTCATTCAAGGCGGGCCATGGCGGAGCCCTCAGGCCCCGGGGCAGGTACTTACTTCTGTCCGGGCTCAGGTGCTAAGACCTGCGAGAAGCTCCCCTGCACGCGCCAGCCAGCGGACCAAAGCGAGCGGGGTACCGCGCCCGGCCTCCACCTGCTCGTCTCAAGCATTTCCGGATTGAGGTCCTGCGGAGTCGCGTTGCGCCCTACCGGCCTGCCACCGGCTGACTGCCCCCGGGGTGGCAGTGCGGCGCCTGATGCGGGTCCGCGGTTCGGGTCCGCGNNATTCGGGTCCGCGATTCGGGTCCCCGAGCTGGCTCCCTGAGCCCGGTCCCCCAGGGAGTGCCGGGGAGGCCGAGCTGAGCGCAGCCGCGCCCAGCCGCGCAACCTGGCCGGGAGACGGGGTCGACAGCGGACCACCGCGAGCCCGCTTCACAAGACACGAAGGGTGGTCCACGCCCGGGCGGACTACTGCCTGGAAGATGCTCGCAGGATGAACTCCTCTGGCATACGCCTTTAGAGGGAAGGGAGCACGATGACGTCGGAATCGGAGGAGACCCAGGCGGGGTCTGCGGACCCAGCGGCCGAGAATACCGAGCGGGATCAGATCAGCGCGAACATCGCGGCCGTGCTGGAATTCTATGCCCGTGAGGAACTGAAGGTGAGCCGGTCTCAGAAGGTTCTCGAGCGCATCAGCATGGCCGTAGGCCAGCCCTATTTTCTGGCCCTGATCCTTGTTTTTGTCGCACTCTGGGTGTCGGCCAACGTGCTCCTCGGATTGACGGGTCGCGTGGAGTTCGATCCGGCACCCTTCTCCTGGCTTCAGGGCATCATCGGTCTTGGCGCACTCATGACAGCGACCGCCGTGCTGAGCAAGCAGAATCGACTTACCCGGCAGCAGCAGCAGCGCGCCCATCTCGACTTGAAGGTGACCCTCCTGACTGAACAGAAGGCGGCTAAGCTGATCGACATGCTCGATGAACTGAGGCGTGATATGCCGGATGTGACGACTCGCCACGATCCCGCTGTTGCGAGCCTCCAGCAGGCCATGAATCCGGGTTCGGTGCTCGCTGCCCTTGACGAGAAAAGTCATTGGGGCGACTAGGCGGATTCCGGGGCGCCTGCAACGGGCTGGTGCAGGGCCGTGAGCACGCGCTGAAGTCGCTAGGGTGCGCCTCCGGAGTCCGGCTGGACTTGTACGCTACGGGTGCGGTGTATCTGCAGTGTGGAGGACGGGACGCTTGGGACGGCGCCCAGGAGATCCGGCCGGTAGTGCATGAGCCGGGTCACCTCGTTCTTGATGACCCGATAGCACTCGCATGCCCGATCCTCCAGTCCCCCGCGCGCCAGCACAGAAATGTGACCTCGCCGATAGCTGACGAGACCTGCACGCTGCAGTGCACCTGCCGCCTCGGTGATGCTCTCGCGTCGCACGCCCAGCATGTTCGCCACCAGTTCCTGCGTCATGAGGAGGTCATTGGAGGGCAGGCGGTCGAGCGTCGCGAGCAGCCAGCGACAGAGCTGCTGCTCGATCGAATGATGTCGATTGCACGCCGCCGACTGGAACACCTGTGTCAGCAACGCCTGTGCATAACGCAACAGGAGCCTGTGGAACACACCATTGCGCTCAAACGCATCGACGAGCGCTCGCCGGTCGATCTGCCAGGCCAAGCCCGCGGTCTGGACGACGGCGGTGCCGGGCACGGTCTCGCCCCCCATGTACAGCGAGACGCCGACGACACCCTCGTTTCCAACCCCCGCAGTCTCGGCCGACGCGCCGGACTCGGTAATGTAGTGCAGCGATACGATCGATGACGCCGGGAAATAGGCGTGTTTGGGACGCTCGCCGGACTCATAGAGTATCTGGCCCAGTTCCAGGCGGACCCGCCTGAGGTGCGGCTCGAGTGCAGCCAGTTCCGACGCGGGGAGTGCGGCGAGGAGTTGATTGCGCGGGCCACCGTCGAGGGGACTCACGAGGACCCTCCCGGCTGCGCCGCGGAGCCGACGGACGCCACCTCGACACCCACGCCCCGATAGCCGATGAAGCGGCTGGTCCGATTGAAGATCGGCTCGCCGCTCACGCGAAAGGACTGCAGCGTGCCGTTTTCGTGCGTCTTGGAGAGTATCAGGTCAAGAAACGGCTGGCGGGCCGCGATCCTCGCCTGGAGGACGCCCTGCTGCGTCTCGTCCCAGCCCTCCGCACACGCCGCCGCGCGCTCTCCCTGGAAGCCCGCAACCCTGATCCCCAACATCTCCAGTACCGGACCCGACACCTTCGTGAAATTCATCTCCTCGTCCTGCTCCCAGTACCAATCGGCTGCGAGCTGTGTCAGGCTCCGATAACGCGCTTCGCTCTCCCTGAGTTCGGCGGTTCTCTGCAATACGGTCGCCTCCAGGGTCTGGTTGTAGCGATTGAGTTTGCGGTAGAGCAGCCGCACCTCCAGCATGTTGTGGATGCGCGTCTTGACTTCGATCAGATCGAAAGGTGTGCTGATGAAATCCTTCGCTCCGGACTGCAGGGCACGCAGCTTATGACCGGGCTGGGCGGTGATGACCAGAACCGGAAGATAGTCATCCGCGCTGTTGGTCTTCAGGGCCTCCATGACCTGGAAGCCGTCCATACCCGGCATCTGCAGGTCAAGGAGGATCAGATCAAACTGCTCCTGCCGGTGCCTGGCACAAACCTCGGTTGGAAACAACGTCGAAGATACGGCCAGATAGCCCGCGCTCACGAGGAGCTCTCTCAGAAGCAGCACGTTCGACTGCTGATCATCGACAATCAGGATCCGGGCCTGCAGAATTTCGCTCGCGTCAAGGATCATGCGCCATACCCCCCGTCTGATACCCGTCTCGGCCCGCCCACCAAATCGAGGGCGACATCGATCGCGTACATGAGCTGATCCACCTTGATGGGCTTGGTGACATAGTTGAAGAATCCAGCCGACAGGGCGCGGGTGACGTCCCGGGGCAGGGCGTTCGCCGACAAGGCGATGACCGGGATATGCGCAGTGCTGGAATCCGCCCGGAGCATCCACATGGCCTCGATGCCACTGATGCCGGGGAGATTGAGATCCATCAGAATCAGGGATGGATGCTCCTGCCGGGCCAGTGCGATTCCCCGCTCGGCATCTGGCGACGTGATGAGATGCAGGTCCGCACGGCGACTGACCAGTTGCTCGACCAGCTCCAGATTTGCCGGATTGTCCTCGACGTAGAGCAGCGTGCGTTTCGGATGCGGCGTCGCGACACTCGAGCTCAGTTCCCCAATGCGCGTGATCTCGCGAGTGGCGATCTGCGCGGCCGACGTGATGTCGATCTCGATCCAGAAGACGCTGCCCACACCCGCGGTGCTTTCGGCGCCGATCCGTCCACCCATGAGCTCGATGAGTCGCTTGGTGACCACGAGCCCGATTCCCGTGCCTTCCTCGGCTCCGCCTTCCAGTCCGAGCCGGTTGAACGGCTCGAAGAGCCTGGCGACCTGTTCGGCTGTCATGCCGATGCCGCTATCCCGGATGCTAAGGCGCAGCCGTTCTGGGTAGGGTTGGACAAACGACAGCTCCACGGACCCTCCGGCTCGGTTGTACTTGACGGCGTTCACGAGCAGATTGATCAGGACCTGCTTGATGCGCGTGCGGTCTGCGCTCACGCACAGCGAGCTATCCAGTCGCGCGAAGGTCATCGTCACGCCGCGCTTTTTGGCCTGGGGCTCGATCATCGCGTAGCACTCAAGGAGCACTTCGAACAGGGACACGGGCTCCGTCGAGAGCGTCAGCTTTCCTGACTCGATGAGCGTCAGGTCAAGGACCTCATTGATCAGGTCGAGGAGAAACCAGCCGCCCTTCAGGATCTGCTCAAGACTGCGCTTCTGGCTGGGAGTCGGTGGGGGTGATCCCGATTCGATCAGCTGGGCGAACCCCAATATCGCATTCAGAGGGGTGCGCAGTTCATGACTCATGGACGACAGAAAATCGGTCTTGGCCCGGTTGGCGCTCTCGGCAGCCTCGGTGGCACGCTTGAGCTCGTCCTCGACGCGCTTTTGCAGGGAGTTATCAGTGGCGATCAGCAGGTAGCCGAGGATCGATCCATAGTCATCCCGCAGCGACGTGATCGAGACCAGTGCACGAAACCGGCTGCCCCCTTTGCGAATGTAGGTCAGCTCGTAGATGTCATCGATCTCTCGGGACGCCTTGAATGCCAGGGCTTCGAATCCCGGTGCGATGGTGGTGTTCAGCTCAAGGCTGAGCGCCTTGGCTCGTGCGCGCACTTCTTCTGGATCGTGGAGATCGCTCGGGCTGATCTTGTTGACGACCTCGTGGGCTGCATAACCGAGCATCTTCTCGGCGCCGAGGTTAAAGAGTTGGATGATGCCCTTCTCATCGGTGGCAATGATGGAGAAGTTCGCGCTTGTCAGAATCGCGTTCTGCAAGGCGCCTGTCTTTTGCAGCGCTGTCTCGCTCAAGTTAGCTCTCAGCCTTCATTTCGAGTCGTTCGTTTGCCACGATCCGAGACTGCGATATCGGGACGCATGCGGGGTCGCGCGAGCCATTGCTTCTCACCTCGCACTGCCACGTGGACCGGTCTCTCGAGCGGACCGGCGACGCCCTTCGGTCAAACGCTTGTGTGCTGTCCCAGTATGAACCCCGTGTGTATAGCCCCCGTGTGAGGTGCGCCGCGCATGCAACCGGCCGAAGCCAGACTCCAAAGCGCTGTCGGCACTGACTGCCGCTGGGATCGTCCTGCAGAAAGCGGGCGCTCCCAAGCTCCTCCGTCTCGGACTATCCGTTTCGGTCAAAGTCGGGTCTGTACGCTACAGCACATAAGAGAAGGCGCCGTGCGCGAGTTCGCGCGCGAGCATTTGTCCAGTTCAATCGGAAACCGGATCGGCCGGTGCGACAAAGCCTATTGAATCAGGTGGTTCCGCACCGTTTGCAGCCGCCGATGAGCGTATGCTCAGGCATTGCCGAGGGGCCCGCCGAGTTCCCCGGAGCGGTGGGCCTTCTGGTGCACGAAGCCGTGCGGATGCAACCGCGACCCGGCGGCATGGCTCGCGGATCCTCCAAGGTGAGTGATGGTTTTGCGCCCTGACGCCTGGGCCACGAACTCGGCCCGGATGCGCCAAGCATCCGCAGCGTAACGGCGACCTCGCGGATTGGACCTCCGAACGAATCGGATGTTTGCGGGATTTAACGACACACCCGCTTTTCTCTCGGGGCACGCGACGCAGTGAATGCGGTGTCACCGAGAGTTCTGCGACACATTAGAAGGCGGCGAAAATGCGTACCCCAACAAACCCCACGAGCGCAAACCATATTCTGGCGACCATACCGAAGAAAGTCCTCCAGACGATGCAGCGAAACCTGAATCCGGTCGAACTCGAGTATGGTCAGATTCTCTACGAGCCGGAAGGGGAGATCAGCGAAGTGTTCTTCCCGATCAATTGCCTGGTATCACTCCTGACCTCGGTCGACAAGAAACGCAGCCTCGAGGTGGGCATGGTCGGCAACGAGGGCATGGTCGGCATGCCCATGGCGCTCGGTATCCGCGTTTCGGCCGTGCGCGCCCTGGTGCAGGGCGCAGGCAGCGTGCTCGCCATGTCGGCGGCGCGGTTTCGAGCTGAATTCAAGATGAACATCCCTCTGCAGCACGCGCTGTTCCGCTACAACCACCTGCTCATGGCTCAGATTTCACAGACCGCTGCCTGCAACCGGTTCCACGAGACGGGGCCCCGTCTTGCGCGCTGGCTTCTGATGACGAGTGATCGTCTCCATTCCAATGATTTTCGTCTGACACACGAGTTTCTCTCCCACATGCTCGGCATTCGCAGGGTTGGTGTGACCCAGGCTGCGGGGCAGCTCGAGCGGCAGAAGCTCATCACCTACAGCCGCGGGCATATCACCATCCTGAAGCGCCGTGCACTCGAGGGCGCTGCGTGCTCGTGCTATCGCATCGTCAAGGATCTCCAGGACTCTGCACAGGGCTAGCCTCGCCGAGTCCTGCACGCCCCCCGGCCGGCGCAGCGCGGACGTCGCCATGCGATGTAGGCGTCCTCGTGCAGCCGGGCCGGGTTCCCCTGCGCAGCGCCAAACCGGGGCGGCGTCCCGGTAACCCTGGCACCCTGGGCTAGCGGCCGAGGATCCACATCAAAGGAGCCGCGTGGCCAATCGCGATGCCCGACGTGCCGCCCAGCCGCAGCGAACCCCGGGGCGAACCGCACGCCCAATCGCAGGGCGCGGTGAGAAACGCTTACGTCTGCTTACGTCTGCAAGCGTCGGCTAGCCGGGTGTAGCTCGGATTTGCTAGAGTCTGAACCGAGGCGCCGTCGCCGCCGGCAGACCGCTTGCCGGGTCGCTAAACGACGCCGAAAGGAACCCCGGTGCCCCGCTTTGCGGCCAATCTCAGCCTGCTCTATCCAGAGTATCCGTTCCTCGAGCGCTTTGCGGCCTGTGCCGCCGATGGATTCGAGGCGGTCGAGATTCAGTTTCCCTACGCATTTGAGGCCCCTGTTTTGCGGCAACGTTTGCGCACGTATGGCCTAACGCAGGTGCTCATCAATGCTCCACCGGGCAATTCGCAGCTTGGAGAGCGCGGCCTCGCATGCCTGCCGGGACGCGAGGATGAATTCCGCCGCACGCTGGAAGAGGCGCTGCACTATGCGCAGGCGCTCGATTGCGCGCGCATCCACGTGATGGCGGGAATCGTTCCCGAGGGTGCCGAGATGGCCCGGCTGCAGGCAGTCTACGAGGAGAATCTCGCTTGGGCGGCGGAGTTCGCAAAGGGCTTTGAGCTCCTGATCGAGCCGATCAATACGCGCGACATGCCCGGCTACTTCCTGAACCGTCAGGATGAGGCGCACCGCTGTGTACAAGAGATTGCGGCCGCCAACCTCAAGGTGCTGATGGACCTGTATCACTGCCAGATCGTTGAGGGCGATGTCGCAAACAAGATCCGCACCTACCTGCCGTCGGGCCGGGTCGGACATCTCCAGATTGCAGGCGTGCCGCAGCGGCACGAGCCAGACGTCGGGGAACTGAACGCCGCCTACTTGTTTGCGGTCATCGACGAGGTCGCTGCCGGATCGGGATGGCAGGGGTGGATCGGCTGCGAGTACCGGCCCGCGCTCGGCAGCATTCCGGGCGCCACGTCTTCGGGCCTGGGTTGGCTGCGCGAGATTTCGAGAAGCGGACCTTGAACGACCGGGTTAGCAGATTGGCTGAACACTTCGTCCACGGCACTGAGCCCCTCGCCCGCGCGGCCCTCGAGCGCGCCGAGGACTCTTCAACTGACCCTTCGCGCTCGCCAGCATGACGCTGCATCGGCCCGCGCGACGCGGTACCATGGTGGCCATCGAGGGGGAGCACGCGCGTATGGGAGAAGACCAGTGGGCCGGGACCTGCGAGCGTTTTGCTGTTTTCGGGAGGCGGGCGCCTGTGGCGCTCGCTCTGGCACTGGCGGGGNNGCGGCGGCGGTGGAGGAGGCGGCAGCACTCCGGCCGCGTCCACGGCCAGCAGTTCGGACACGGCAGCGTCACCCGTCTCCTACACGAGCCTCGCTCAACAGTGCGCCGTGCCCCGGCCCGCCAGCACCATCGATCCCCTGAGCGGGCAGCCCTACAACGACAAGCAGGGCTCGCTTACCACGGAGAAGGCCTGGATCCGCTCCTATGTGAACGCGACCTACCTGTGGTACCAGGATGTTCCGAACGTCAATCCGGCACCCTATGTCATCGGTGCAACGGTCCCCTACGTCAATCCTTCGGACAACTCCGCAGGAACCGAACTGCTGACATCGAACTACCAGGTGGTCGATGCCTATTTCAACAGCCAGAGATCGCCACTCACGACGGCCTCGGGAAAGCCGAAGGACCAGTTTCATTTCACCTATCCGACAACAGTATGGGATGCCCTCTCCACAGCGGGTAATCAGGCGGGATTTGGTTTCACGGCCGCGGTGCTCGTCGCAGCGCCCCCGCGCGACGTCCGGATTGCCTACGCGGATCCGAATACTCCCGCTGTGGCGAACGGGCTCACCCGGGGATTGCAGTTCCTGACTGTCAACGGCGTCGATGTCGTGAACGGATCGGACATCGCAACGCTCAATGAAGGCCTTTTCAGCCCGGTGCTCGGCAAACAATATACCTTCACCTATCTTGATCCGCAGACCCAGGTCACCGGTGCCGTGACCATGACTGCGACGACCGTGACGTCGACCCCGGTTCTGAACGCGGGCACCCTGCCGGCGCCCAACACGAGCGTCGGCTACATCCTGTTCAACGCGCACATCGCCACGGCCGAGAGCGAACTGGTGTCAGCCATCACCGGACTCCAGCAGGCCAACGGTGGTGCCGGCATCAGTGATCTCATCCTCGACATCCGCTACAACGGCGGCGGCTATCTCGATATCGCCAGCGAGCTGGCCTACATGATCGCGGGGCCCACGCCGACGGCGGGCAATGCATTCGAGGTCGAGACGTTCAACCAGAAGAATCCCTTCGATTTCACGCTGGCACAGGACACCACGCCATTCCATGCCGTGACGCAGGGATTTTCGCTGACGGCGGGGAGTACCTTGCCGCAGCTCGGGTTAAGCCGGGTCTTCGTGCTGACCGGTCCTGACACCTGTTCGGCCAGTGAGGCGGTCATCAACGGCTTGCGCGGCGTGGGGGTGCAGGTGATTCAGGTCGGCCACACGACGTGCGGCAAGCCCTACGGCTTTTTCCCTCAGGACAACTGTGGCACCACGTATTTCACGATCCAGTTCGAAGGGGTCAACAATGCGGGCTTCGGCGCCTATGCCGATGGCTTCATCCCGGCGGGCACGGCCGGGGAGGGCAACGATCTGCCCGGCTGCGAGGTCGCCGATGACTTCACCCGTCAGCTCGGGGACCCAGCTGAGGCCAGGCTCGCGACCGCGCTCGAGTACCTCAGCAACGGAACCTGCCCCGCGGCCTCGGTGGCCCCGCCGACGCTGCTCCACGGTTTCAGAAGGCCTGAGGCGCCGCTGCTGGTCCGCTCCCCGCTCTATGAAAACCGGTTCTTCCGGCGACGCTAGGCCCAATACTGTTCAGTTAGACCA
>PLEY01000091.1:40900-64417 GCA_003136595.1 Burkholderiales bacterium | reverse complement strand
GTGATCCAGACAGTCCTTAGCGAAGACACTGCACCCCTCCCAATCTTCCGTGCCCACCCGGCCCGGTCGTACCGGCCGTCCGCCAAACCGGCCTGCCGAACCGGCGTGCCGCCTAGCTTACCGGACGACGGGGTGGGTTCGGGTTCAGAGCCGACCTCGAACCGTTTCCAGAAGTCACGAGGCGGGCGCGAGGGCTTCGAAAGCCCCCACGAAAACGGCCTCTGTGACCAGTTCCGGGGTCTGGAAGTACGTGAAAAGCAGACCCGTGATAAGGGCATCGAGGACACAGATGAACTCCTCGGCAGGCAGCGGCAGCACCCCTTCGGGTACCTTTTTTTTCAGTTCGAGGGCCATGCGCTGGTAGACGAGCCGGTTCTGCGCCGTGAGGCGCTCCCGCATGGCCGCGTTCGTGATCACGTAGAGCTGGAAAGCGGTCGCGGCGGCGGCGCGGTCCCGGCGCAGTCGCGCCTCCCGGGCAACCGCCCTGCCAAGCTTCCCCATCTGCGTTCGGAAACTGGCATCCGGCTCGAATGGCACCGTGATGGGCTGCCAGTAGGCCTCTATCAGCGCAAGAAAGAGCTCTTCCTTGTTTCGGAAATTGCCGTAGACGGCGCCGCGCGTCATGCCAGCCCGGGCCGCGATCTCCTCGAGCGAGGCGCGATCGTAGCCCTTCTCACCGATCACCTGGCCGGCCGCCTCGATCAGGCGCGCCCGGGTGCGCTCACGCTTGTGACCCTTCCTGCGGGTCGGTTGGGATCCGGATTCGCTCACTCCGTCAGATAAAAAATATGCAACATTGTATTTTATTCATCCTCGTATTATATTGACCGAATCCAGACCCGCACGCAACGGATACCTCATGGAAAAAGTGACCTTGATCCTGCTCGTGGCCCTGGCCGGCCTGTGCACCCTGATTGGTGCCCTCATCCTGCTCGAGACGCAGCGCGTCAAGCGGGACTTAAGTAGCGGCACGCCACCGGGGCGGCGCGTTGCGCTTGCTGGACGCAATCTGCACCTGCGCTGCAAGGGCACGGGCCATCCGCTCGTGATCATAGAGCAGGGAGCGGGGGAGCCCTCCCGGTTCTGGTGGCCGCTGCAGGACCAGATCGCCACCTTCACCAGAGTCTGCACCTACGACCGGGCCGGTTATGGCTGGAGCGACCCCGCGCCGGGCGACCGGACCGTGGCCGACCGGGCCGCGGAGCTGCGCGCCCTCCTGGCGGCCGCGGATCTGAGCGGCCCCTGCATCCTGGTCGCGCACTCTTATGGCGGACTGATCGTCCGCGCGTTCGCGCGCAGCTATCCGGAGTTGACCGCAGGGCTCGTGCTCGTCGATACAGCCGAGGAGGAAACGCTCCGCCAGCCGGAAGTGCTTACCATGTACCGACGCTTTCGCGTCATGCTGCGGCTCTTCGAGGGGCTGGCGCGGCTTGGTCTCGTGCGCTTCTTGGGGACCCTCGTTGACCTCGAGCGCTTCGGCATGCCCGGTACGCGGGCGATGGAATTTGCCGCGGCAGCCGATGATCTGGCTTCGATAGAGCGCGGTAGCGCCGCCGAACGGACGTCCTCTCCACCGGGTTGTCTGGGTGCGCTGCCCGTCGCGGTCATCACACACGGCGTGGCCTTTCCTGGGCCCTTCGCGGTTCTCGAGAACGGCTGGAAGGAGGGACAGGAGCGCCTGCTCGGCCTGTCGTCAAATGCACGTGCGTGGCACGCAGAGGACAGCAACCACATGATCCACCTCGACCAGCCCGAAATCGTGCTCGAGGCGATCCGCTGGGTCTGGGAGCAAAGCCACGCAGCGCACGCCGCCCCGGCCCACGCCCGCGCATGAGCCCCTTGACCGAAACGCGACGCGGCAAGCCCCTCGCTTGAGCCATGGGGTTCGAGCGGCGCCCGTAAACATTCTCTGAAACCTGTCAACGCTTGCCCTATCTTACACGTTAGATGGATGTGCGCCATCAAACATCCACGGAAGCCGATTTCAAGTCGAACAACAAGATTGTTTTCGACTGCAAGTACCACATCATCTGTCTTTGAGACGCGCTCGATCGTCCCCAAACGCGAGCGCTGGGACGACTACGTCTCCCATCTGAAGGCGCTCTATACGCGTGAGCGCATCCTGCAGGACTACGGTCTCATCGTCCCCTAACCGCTCGCCGCCACCGCCGGAGATCGCGAGGCCGAGTTCTTCGGCACCGACTTCCCCGAGAAGACCGTCGCCCTCACCTCCGATGACGGACCGCATCCCCAGTACACCCTTGAGATCGAGGCGATCTTGAAGCAGTACGGTGTGCCAGCGGTGTTCTTCTCGGTGGGCCAGAACCTGGGTACGGTCAATGCCCAGGGTACCGTGGTCCTGTCCGCGAACGCGGCCATCAGCAAGCGCCTGGTTGCGGACCACTTCGTCCTTGGCAATCACAGCTTCACCCACGCGCAGCTCGCAAAGGAGACCGGAGCCGCGCTCAACGATGAGGTCATGAAAACCGACGCCGTGCTGCGCGCCGTCGACCCGAACCGCTCGCCGCTGTTCAGGTTTCCCTACGGTGCGCGCAACAAGGAGGGTCTGCAGCTCCTGGGCACCACGCACCTGCAGTCGGTCCTGTGGAACATCGATTCCCTCGACTGGGCCGACCCGCTCCCGAACTCGATCGCCGATCGCGTCCTGCACGACGTCGACCGCCAGCACCGCGGCATCATCCTGTTCCATGACATCCACGAGCGCAGCATCAAGGCGCTCCCGCTGGTGCTCGACCGGCTGGTCGCGGAAGGCTACTCCTTTGCCGGCCGGGACGGCCACACCTTCAAGGCCGCAAGCGCGGCCGCCGCAGCCCCGGTCATGGCCGCCCCGGACTATAGCGATTCGCAGGCGCTCGTCATCGGCATCGATCAGTACGCGAAATGGCCGCACCTCGAATACGTGGTGCGCGACGCCGAGAGTGTTCGCAGCCTGCTCATCGACCACCTTGGTTTCAGGAGCGACCATGTGACGCTGCTCAAGGATGGCGCGGCAACGCGTAACGCGATCCTTGCCGCCTTCCACGACCAGTCGGGCCAGCGTGGCAGCGCCCAGGGCTCGCGCCTGTTTGTCTTCTTCGCCGGACACGGTGCGACCCGGAAGCTGCTCTCCGGCCGCAGTGTCGGCTACATCATCCCGGTGGACTCGGATCCGGATCATTTCGAAGGCGACGCGCTGGCGATGACCGAATTACAGAACATCGCCGAGAACCTGGCGGCGCGCCACGTGTTCTTCGTCATGGATGCCTGTTACAGCGGGCTGGGCCTCGCGCGCGGCGGATCGGGCGGCGGATTTCTGCGCGACAACGCGAAACGCATCGGACGTCAGATGCTCACCGCCGGGGGCGCCGACCAGGAAGTGGCCGACGGGGGACCGGGCGGCCATTCGATCTTCACCTGGACCGTGCTGCAGGGTCTGGCGGGGACGGCCGACGTGAACGGCGACGGATTCATCACCGCCACCGAACTGGCCGCCTACGTGGCCCCGGCAGTCGGTAACGTGTCAGAGCAGTCGCCCGCCTTCGGCAGCCTGCCCGGCTCGGAGGGCGGGGAATTCGTGTTCGAGCTGCCAGGCCAGAGCGAATTTCTAAGCGCCCAGAGCACGCAGTTGCCGCCCGAGGCGATCGCCTTGAATGCCAGGCTCGACGCCCCGCGCACCGAGCCCGCGGCGCCGGGCCCTACGGGCGAGGCGCACCCGGACAAACCGCCCACGCCAGCCCAGGCACCCGCCGCGGCCGGCGTGGTGGTCAAGAATCTCGAGGGCCAGGACCGCACGCTCGCGCCCCAGCCGCTCATCACGGCCTCGGTCCGGCAACGCGCCCAGAGCGCCAACGAGCGCGGTCTCGCCCTCTACAAGGAAAAGCGCTACGACGAGGCCGAGGCGGCCTTCACCGAGGCGCTCAAGCTGCGCCCCCAGTTCGCGCTCGCCGCCAACAACTTGGGCTTTGTCTACTGGCAGCGCGAGCAGTACGACGAGAGCATCCGCTGGTTCGAGAACGCGCTGGCCATGGATCCTTCGCGGGCGGTGGCCTACCTGAACCTCGGAGACGCACAGGCAAAACTCGAGCACCACGACAAGGCGCGCGAGGCTTACCGGACCTATCTGGAACTCAATCCCAATGGTCCGGCCGCCCAGTATGCGCGCGACCAGATCGGCAGGATCGGCGGCTAGCCGAAGTGCCGGGAGGCGCCTGCCTACCAGATGCGGCAGGGCTCAGCCTTGACCATCGCCTGGTGGGGCCGGCATGAAAACGCGCGCGCGAACTCGGGCATGTTCACGACCAGTCCATTGACCCGGTAGCGGCCGGGCGAGTGGGGGTCACCGATGGCCTGGGCGCGCTTGAATTCGGGCCGTGCGTCCTCGCAGGCCCATTGTGCGTAGCCCACAAAAAATCGCTGTTCGGGCGTCAGGCCATCGCGTGCCTCGGCGGACTTGCCGGCTTCCTCGAGGTGCCAGGCGAGCCAGGCCAGCACCAGGCCGCCCAGGTCCGCGATGTCCTCGCCTTCGGTCAGCTTGCTGTTGATCCTGACGTCGTCGACCACGGTGTAGCGCGCATACTGATCGACAACGCACTGCGCGCGCTTCTCGAAGGCACGCGCATCCTCGCGCGTCCACCAGTCCTTGAGGTTGCCATGGGCGTCGAACTTGCGGCCCTCGTCATCAAACCCATGGGTGAGCTCGTGGCCGATGGTGCCGCCGGTATTGCCGTAATTGGGCGCATCGTCCATGTGCGGATCGTAGAGCGGGGGCTCGAGGATGCCGGCCGGGAAATTGATGTCGTTCATCGACGAGTCGTAGTAGGCATTCACGCTGGGTGCCGTCATGTACCATTCCTGCCGGTCGAGCGGCCTGCCGACCTTCATGATGTCGCGCCGGCTCTCGAAGCGGGTCGCGCGCCGGACATTGCCGAAGAAATCTGCGGGCGACACCTCGATGCTGCTATAGTCGCGCGGCCGGTCCGGATAGCCGATCTTGTTGACGATCGCATGGAGCTTCTCGAGGGCGCGCGTGCGGGTGGCGGGCGTCATCCAGTCCAGATGTTCGAGTTCCAGCTGCATGGCGTGCTCGATCTGGACCGTCATGTGCTGCGTGCGCTCGCGCAGCTCCGGGGTGAAGGCGCGCCTTGCAAATTCCTCCCCAAGCGACTCACCCAGCTGCCGATCGGTCAGCTGGACGCAGCGCTTCCAGCGTGGCGCCAAGGTCGGCGTGCCGTTGAGCGTGGTGCCGAAGAAGGCAAAGTCCTCGTTCACGAAGGCCACCGACAGGTACTGCGCCGCGGCATGCACGAGGTGCCAGCGCAGATAGGTCCTGATGTCCGGAAGGCTCTCGCTCAGAAGCTCCTGGTTGAAGGCGCGGTAAAAACGGGGCTGCGCGACGTTCAGTCCGGTGAGCCCGGCGAGGCCGCGTGCCTTCAGGTACTCGCTCCAGTCAAACCGGGGCGTGAGGGCGGCGAGCTCGCGCACACCCATCTTGTGGTAGACCTTGTAGGGATCGCGGCGCTCGACTGAAGACAGGGACGCGCGCGCGAGCCGGCTCTCGATGGCGAGCACCCGCTCGGCTGCGCGCCCGGCCTCGCCCGGCGCTACCCCGAGCAGCCCGAAGAGGCGCGCCACATGCGCCCGGTAGGCGGTGCGCAGCTCGCGCGACTTCGGATCGTTCTTCAGATAGTAGTCACGATCGGGCAGGCCCAGTCCGCCGCCAGCCGCTTCGGCGATGACGCGCGCTGCATCGGCAAAGTCGGGCGTGGAGGCGAATCCGAAGAAGAATTCGTTGGTGCCGTAGTCGGTCTGGAGCTGGGCGATGAGCGCGGGCAGCGCCGCCTTGTTCGCGAGCTGATCGATCGCAGCGAGCGCCGGGGCGAGCGGCTTGGCACCCGCGGCTTCCAGCGCGGCGTCGTCCATGCAGGCCGAGAAATACCGGCCCAACTGGAGCTGGGCGGGACTGCGCTCGTCTGGATGCCCGGCAAGATCGGCCAGGATTCCCCACAGAAAACGTTGATTGTCCTCATAGAGCTTGGCGTAGACGCTCCAGGCCGGCTGATCCTCTGGAATCGGATTTTTTCTGATCCAGCCGCCGCACGAGTACTGGTAGAAATCCTCGCAGGCATCAACGCTCGGATCCATCGACTCGACATCGAGCCCCGGGGAGTACGGCAATTGGGCGAGCGGGCCCGTGGATGGCAGGCTCTGTCCTGCGCCCTCGGCGCGAGGCGTCTGGGCGCGAAGCCCCGCACCCATGAGGCAGGCGGAAAGACACAGGGCCGAAAGACCGAGCTTCGAAAGGCCGACATTCAAAATGCACATGCGCACAGGCTTTTACCTTCTCCGAGTGATCCAATCCGGGCGGCCACCAGGCAGCGGCCAGAGCCCCGGGGCCCAAGCGAGGCGCGCGCGGTCAGGGGCCTGGCGCAGGCTGAAACGCCGCATCGCCCATCTGCCAGAGGGCAAACGACCACTCGTCGGCGAGCAGGGCTTCTGACTGGGAGGCGCGCGAGCCGATCCCGTGCCCCGCGTCGAAATCCACCCGCAAGAGCGCCGGGCGACCACTCGCGGACGCAGCCTGGACGCGCGCGGTCATCTTGAGCATCTGCCAGGGCGCAACGCGCGGATCGTTGGCTCCCGTCGTGAACATCACGGCGGGGTACGACACGCCGTCCTGAACGTGGAGATAGGCGCTCATCGCGTAGAGCCCGTGGAAGCCCTCGGGCGTGCTCACCGAGCCGAATTCAGACACATTGGGCGGCCCATTGGGCTCGGTCTCCATCCTGAGCCCATCCGAGACACCCACGTTATCGAGGATCACGCCGAATGCGTCCGGCTTTAGGGTGAGCGCGCCCCCCACCGTGATTCCGCCCGCACTGCCCCCAGACCCCGCCAGGAGCTTGCTTGTGGTGTAGCCCGCGTCGACCAGATACCGGCCGCAGGCGATGAAGTCAAACACGGTGTTGAGCTTGGTCAGCTTCTGGCCGGCCAGATGCCAGGCCTCGCCGTTCTCGCCGCCTCCCCGTACATGAGCCACGGCGAACACCCCCCCGCGCTCGATCCAGGCAATGCGCGCGGGGCTGAAGACGGGTTCGAGGGAAAGGCCATAGCTTCCGTAGCCCTGCAGGATGGTCGGGTGGCTGTGGTCCAGTTTCAGGCCCTTCAGGTAGATGAGCGAGAGCGGAATGCGCGTGCCGTCATAGCCCACCGCAAACACCTCGCGCGACTCGAGGTCCGCCCGCTCGGCCTGCGAGGCCGGCAGGAGCCCGGTTTCCCGCGCGCTGTCGCTCGCCGGATCGTAGGCGACGAGCCGCGGCGAGCGCGTCCAGCCCTGCAGTCCCACCAGCGCGCCCGACTCACGCGCATCGGTCACGGTCGCCGCCACGCTGCCCTCGAAAGGCAGGTTGAGTTCGCGCGACTTCGATCCGTCGAAAGCGACGCGCAGCAGATGGGAGAGCGCGCCCTCCCGTTCGCGCACGTAGAGCCCGTCCCGGTCCGCAGCCAAGCCGGTCAGCACCGCATCGCCCTCGGGCACGAGCACGCGTGCGTGGGCGACGTCAGGCCGGGCGAGGGCCGTCGCAAGCAGGCGGAAATGCGGCGCGTCCTTCTGCGAGAGGAAATAGAGGGTGTCGCCGCGCACGATGAACTGGGTGACACCGTCGCTGACATCGGCAATCTTCTGCCAGGGCGTGGCGCTGCCCCTGACCTCGCCAAGCGGTGCAACGTACAGGGTCGACGGGTTGCTGTCGGCATTGTGATTCGCCACGGCCAGGGCGTGACGGGAGTCGGCGGCGAGCACGATATACGTCACCTGCCCCTCGGGCACGTCCAGTCCGGGCTTGACGCCACGCCCGAAGACTGCCGCGTCGGCGTCACCGCTTGCCAACGTCCCCAGTGTATGCAGATAGGTCCGGGCGTTGTAGAGGAGCGCCGAGCGCGGCGTGTCGGGGCCGGGCTTCGCATAGCGCAGGTAGAAGAACGAGCGGTTGTCGGGCCGCCAGGCGACGGTGCTGTTGGACGTGCGGTCGATCGCCTCGGGCAGATCCCTGCCGCTGTCGACCTCGAGCACATGCAAAACGCTCTGCTCGGATCCTCCCTGGGACAGTCCATAGGCCACAAGGCGACCATCCCAGGACGGAGTGTAGAAGTCGAGCGAGAAATGCGTGCCGCTGCCCGCACCCAGCGTCTCGGGATTGACGAGCAGATGATCATCCCCGGACAGGCCGTCACGATAGTAGAGCTTGGGCAACTGCGCGCCCGGCTCTGAGACCAGGTAGAAGTAGCGTGCGCCACGCCGCACGAAGCGGCCTCGGCGCAGGTCGGCGCTCGAGAGCGCATGAATGCGCTTAAGGAGTGCCGAGCGCCCCGGCAGGCGCTCGAGCGCGGCACGGGTGTAGTCGGCCTGGGAATGCATGTAACCCTGCACTTCAGGATCCGTCAGGGTTTCCATGTAGCGGTAGTTATCGACGACGTCCGTGCCGAAATAGCGATCGGTCACCGGCCGCACCGGCGCCACGGGAGGGTTGTCGAGAGCCTGGCTGCTGCCGCACAGGACCATGGAGAGAACCAGACCCATGGCGCTGCCTGGGATCAGTCGGGACAACGAGTTGTGAAGCACTGGGCGGGATCTGGACGGTGAAAAGACGCGAGTGTATCTGCCCGGCCCGGTCGCGCACAAGAACGCCTGCCGGAAGATTGCGGTCCGGGCCGAGGTGGCGCGGCCCTAGGGACGTCGCTCGTCCCCGGGCGCAACCTGTCGATAGTAGAAGATCGTCGCGCACAGGCCTCCCCCGGGAAGCAGGGCGTAGCCTGGGACCTCGCCGACCCGTACCCATCCCGCACGCGCATAGAGCCGCTCGGCGGCGTCGCTTGCGGTGTCGAGGACGAGGAGTGTCTTGCCGCACTCGCGGGCGAGCACCTCGGCGTGGCGCATCAATGCAGCCCCGACCCCCTGGCGCCGGGCTCGCCGGTGCACCAGCATTTTCGAGAGGTCGGCGCGGTGCGGCTGATTCTCGGGCTGGGCGAGAATGAGTTGTACGGTGCCGACGACTCCAGCGTCATCCTCGGCGAGCAGGATGGCCCGGCGCCCGGCCGCCACGCCCTGCGCGACCTCACCCCAGAACGCGAGCGCCGTCTGCCTCGAGAGCGGCTGCATGAAACCGATCGAAGCGCCTCCGGCCACGCAGTCCATGAGCACGTCCGCGAGCCCCTGCAGCTCGGCATCACCCAGGTGTAGCGCGCGGCGGATCGATGGCGGGTCGTCAGAGTCCAAGCACACTCCCCAGAAAGGCCTGCAATAGGTGGGTGATCGGTGGGTGCGGTCCTTCGATGGCCAGAAGCGGCAGAACCGTCGGGTGCACCCGCACTGCATAGTGTAGCCAAGGCGGCGCCTCCTCGCGCGCGCACAGGGCCAAGGGGCTTAGGCCTTGCGCAGGGCGGCGAAGGTCTTGCGGAATTTACCGACCTTCGGGCGCACCACGACTGCACAATAACCCTGGTCGGGATGGTTCGGAAAGTACTCCTGATGATAGCTCTCGGCTCGCCAGTAGACTGGCGCGGGCAGGACTTCGGTGACGACCGGGCGGAACGAATGCTCGCCATACTCGGCGATCACCGAGCGCGCCGTCCGCTCCTGCTCCTCAGAATGGTAGAAGATCACCGAGCGGTACTGCGTACCCACGTCATTGCCCTGCCGGTTTGGCGTGGTCGGATCGTGGATCGAGAAGAACACCTCGAGGATCTGCTGATAGCTGATGACTGCGGGGTCGAACTCGATCCGGACCACCTCGGCGTGCCCGGTCGCACCGTCGCAGACGGCTTCATAGCTCGGGTTGGCCACCGACCCGCCGCTGTAGCCGGACTCGACATCCACGACGCCCCGCAGTTCCATGTAGACCGCCTCGAGGCACCAGAAACAGCCGCCCCCCAAAGTGGCGAATTCGTTGCCCGGGCGCGGGGTCGCGCCCAACGGATGAGAAATCGACATAGCTACTCCCAAGAAGGATTCACAAGCGGCTACCGCCGGAGCGCGGCCGCCCTAGGCCAAATGGCCCCCATCGGAGAGGCTCGCCCGCAGCCCGGCTGCCAGCTCCCGTTTCTGGACCTTGCCCATGGCATTACGGGGAAGGGTTTCCACGAAGCAGACACGACGCGGATGCTTGAAGCGGGCGATCCGCCCCTCGAACAGTCCAAGGATAGCAGCCGCGTCAAGGGCTGCGCCCTGGCGCAGCACCACGGCGGCGACAGGTGCCTCCCCAAAGCGCTCATCCTCGATCCCCACCACGGCCGCCTCGAGCACATCCGGATGTTCAGCGAGGATCGCCTCCAGTTCGGCGGGATAGATGTTTTCGCCACCGGAGATGATCATGTCCTTGGCCCGGCCGACGACTTCATAGCAACCTTCAGGGTCCTGGCGCGCGAGATCGCCGCTCTTGAACCACCCCTCGCAAAACGCCGGGTGCTCGGGCAGGCGCCAGTAGCCCCGCGCGACGTTTTGTCCCTTCACCCAGATCTCACCGACGTCGCCTGGGGCGACGGGCCGGCCGTCGCCATCGACCAGCCGGATCTGCGAATGGAGCGCGGGCCAGCCGGCCAAGCCGGCCTTCCGCCTTGCATCGGCTGCGCGCAGCACGATGCTGACCGGCCCGGTCTCGGTGGACCCATAGACCTGGCCGACGGGCACGCCCCGTGCATGGAAAGCATCGAGCAGGGCCACCGGGATGGTCGAGGACCCGGCCATGAGGAGCCGCAGCGATCCGAGATCGGTCTCGGCGAATCGCGGATGCTCGAGGACCGCGCGCAGCGTCGCCGGAACCATGAGGCCAAGGCTTGGGCGGCTTGCTTCGACTTCTCTCAGCCAGTGGCCCGCATCGAAACGGGCATGCAGGGTGACCGTGGCACCGGCGGCCAGGGCGGGTACGGTCTGGATGCACAGACCGCCGACATGGAACAGGGGCAGTACCGTCAGGACATGGTCGCTGCTGACCAGGTCGTGCGCGGCGATGCTCGCCGTCGCGTTCCAGAGCATGCCTTCCTGGGTGTGCAGCACCCCCTTGGGCGTGCCGCTGGTGCCTGAGGTGTAGACCAGGAGGACCGGCGTCGAGCCCGGCCGTTCCGTGAACACGGGACGCGCCGGACAGAAGGTCGCGATCAGCGCCTCCACCGGATGCGCCGGGATCCCGGCAAGAGCCGCCAGGCCCCGCGCGGGCGCGGCCAGTGCCGCATCGAACACCAGGTGCTCCGCACCGGCATGCTCGAGAACCGAGCGCCACTCGGGCTCGACGAGCCGGTAGTTGAGGGGGACCAGCACCGCGCCCACTCGTGCAAGGGCATACAGGAGGATCACCTCCTCGGCACGGTTATGGCCTAGATAGGCGACCCGTGCGCCCGGGGTCACCTGCCACTCGGAAGCCAGGCGCGCGCTCGCGCGCTCGATCCGGTTCCACAGCCGTCGCCAGCTCGTGTCCTGCCCATCGGCACGCAAGGCGATACGCTCGGGCTGGCAGGAAGCCCAGCTTTGGATGACTTCCGCAAGCGCCATGGCGGCCCTAGGTGTCCTTCTCGCCCGGCTCGTAGAGCGCTTCGCGCCCGAGGCGCTCGGTGACCAGCTCCGCGGTCCAGGGCAGCATCAGGGAGCCGCAGCGCGAGTCGCGGTAGAGCCGCTCGAGCGGCAGGTGCTTCATCATGGACTGGCCGCCGCAGGTCCTAAGCGCCAGCCGGCAGAGATCATTCGCCCCCTCCATGACGGTATAGTGCGCCGCGTACAGACGCATGCGCTCGTCCTTCGAGGGCCGCGCGCGCGCCTCATGGATGACGCGCCAGAAGATCGAGCGCATGGTCTCCAGGGTGATGCGCATCTGCGCGACCGCGATCTGCTTGGTGGGATACTGGCGCCGGCGCACGGGTGGCTCGCCCGGCACTTCGCCGCGCAGGTACTGGACCGTGAAATCGTAGGCGGCCTGGCCGATGCCCAGGTAGGTCGGTGCCAGCGTGAAGAACATGGCCGGCCATGTGAGGGCGGCCTGGTAGTAGATGCCGCGCGGCATGAGCTGCGCATCATCCGCCACCCACACATCCGAGAAGATCAGGTTGCGCGAGACCGTGCCCCGCATGCCCATCGGATTCCACTCGCCCTCGACGGCGAGCCCAGGCGCCGTTGCCGGGACGGCGAGATAGAGCGTATCGCGCACATCGAGCGGCTGCCCTTCCCCGCGCACCTCGGTGCACAGTACGCCGTAGAAGTCTGCGGCACCCGCGAGGCTCGCCCAGATCTTGCGACCATTGATCCGCCAGCCCGCGCCCGCGCGCGTGGCGGTGGTGCCGAAAGGCGCCCGGCCGGCTGCAGCCGCCGTGCCCTCTGAGAACGGCTGCGCGAAGAGACGGCCGTGGCTCACCACCTGCTCAAAGTGCAGGGCCCGCCGCCGCTCGTGCTCGGCCCGCGTCGCCGCGTCCATGTCGATGCTCTCGGCGAGCAGGCCCGTCCAGAGGGTCGAGCAGATGTGCATGTTGTAAGTCAGCGCCGTGGCGCCGCAGTAGCGGCCCAATTCGGCAGCGACCATGCAGTAGGTGGCGAAATCAGCGCCGAGGCCGCCCTCGGCCTCGGGGATGCACAGCTTCAGAAAGCCGGCCGCGCGCAGGTCCTCGTAGTTGGCCGCGGGAAAGGTCGCGGTCTCGTCCCAGTGGGCCGCGCGCGGGGCGAGGCGCCCAACGCCGAGTTCGTGCGCGCGCCCCAGCAGCTCGCGCTGCAAGGGCGACAAGCGGACCTCCCCGACGGCCGGGACGAATCCGAGTTCAGATGCCGGGGCGTTGTTCATGGGCCAGGCGGGGCGGCATGCGGGGGGAAGACGTCAGCGAGAAAGGCGAGCAGCACTGCGTTAAAGAGCGCCGGCTGTTCAGAGTACATGAGATGACCCGCATCCGGGATGACCGCATAGCGCGCGCCCGGTATGCGCTGGGCCATCTTCTCGACGACCTCGGGCGGCGCGTTGCGATCCAGAGCGCCGGCCACCACCAGCGTCGGCACGCCGATTGCCGCGAGTTCGGCACGCCGGTCGAAAGCCACCAGAGCCTCGAGCGCGTGACGGTAGGTCGCCTGCGGCACGGCCGCCATCCCCGCGATCGCCTCGGCCAGAACCGCGCTGTCGCAGGACTCTGCAACCAACCCGGGGACGAGCTCGCGCGCGAGTTCAGCCATGCTGCCGCCGGCGTCGAGGGGGGCGGTACGGGACTTCAGGAACTCCTGCTGCCAGGCCCCTGCGGGTTTGCCGAACGCCGCCGTGGTGCCCGCAAGGACCAGGCCGGCAACCGCCTCGGGGGCCTGAGCGACAACCTCCTGCGCGACCATGCCCCCCATGCTGTGGCCGACTAAGACCAGCTCGCGCGCGTCCTGGAGCTCGATCAGTTCCAGGCAGGAATCGGCAAGCGTTGCCAGGTCGTAAGGCGTGACCGTGCGGGAATAGCCGTAGCCCGGCATGTCCCACGCCATGGCGCGCCAGCCCGCCCCGGACAGGGCCTGCATCTGGGGCGCAAAGACCCGGTGACCGCCGCCAATGCCATGCAGGAGCAGCACGACGCGCTCGCCGAAGCCCGCTTCCAGATAATAAGGAACGGTGGTCCCGACGATCGTCACGCAAGCGCTCCGGGCGACTCGGTCACGCACCCGTCTTGCACCACCGCGACACCGTCGAGCGCGACCGTGCAATGGCGCAGGGGCAGATCGAAGTGTCCGAGCGTCTCGCGCCCGGCGACCTCGTTGGCTCCGGTCGAAAACAGGAAATTGCCGGCGAAGGCGCGCAGCTCCGTACCATTGCAGTCGCGCTTGTCGTAGAAGGCGAGCGCGTCCCAGCGTGCGCTCGGGTTCAGCCCCCAGCCGACGTGCGAGACCGCGTAGGCGTCGCGCTCGCCCCAGGCCGCCCAGTAGCTGCGCATGAGGTCAGCATCGAGGCCGGTCCCTTCGATGGCCGTGACGTAGTCGTTCTCAACGGTGAGCACGACGCTTTCGCGCAGGTACGTCTTGAAGGTGAGATTGATATCGCCCGGAGCAAGGACGAGGGTGCCGTTGACCGAGCCCGCAGCGGGAAATGCCAGGCACAGACCGCCTGGCCAGTGGGCCACCTGCCCCGGCTTGGCGCAATAACCCCAGACACCGCCGACGCGGGCTCCTGCCAGGTCTACACGCAACTCGGTGCCCGCGGCCGAGCGCACATCCAGGTGACGGGCCGCGCGCAAGCGCTGCATGGCACGACGTACCACCGGCTCCAACGCCGCGTCGGGCACGGTTCTCTCGAGGATCTCGGGATGCTCGTTGGAGACCATCAACAGGCGCGGTCGGCGTCCTTCCACCCCCGCCATCAGCACACCGAGTTCCGCCGCGTGCAGCAGACCCTCGACCGTGCAGTCGAGCACCAGGGTCACCCCCGCCAGGGCGCGTACCACCGGCTCAAGCCCGGCGAGCGCGGCTGAGGCGCCGGTCGAGCGAATCGGTACCCGGGAGGCCGGCGCGGCCGAGGGCACGATCACGTGGAAGGCGCGGCAGCCCAGGCGCGCGCAGGCGAGCTCAGCAAGTTCAATCAGCACGCGCCGCGACTGGGTTTCAGAGAGGATCGCGACCGTGTCCGCCGGGTTGATCTCGCACAGCCGCAGCACTTTCTCGAAGGCGTCGACCCAGCGCGCTTCGATGCGTTCGATCAGCACTGCGCGTTCTCCTGTTCGCGAAATCCGGTGGCGCCCACCGGGATTGGGACGGCGGCCAGACCGCAACCGTCAAGCCAAGCCCTGCCTTGCCTTGCATGGCCCCCGATGCCCGGTTATCCTTGGGCTAGTGTAGATGAACTTTCATGTAATTCCAACGGCGCCCGAAAGCTGTGGCCCATCACGATGACCCAACCCCTGGTATCCCCCGACCCACCCCTGCCCGCGCAGGCCCTGGAACCCGACTTCGATGCCCGGCATTTTCGTCGGGCACTGGGCCAGTTCGCCACCGGCGTGACCATCATCACGACGCGCACCGACGAGGGCGAGCCGATCGGCTTTACCGCCAACTCGTTCAATTCGGTGTCGCTCGAGCCGCCCTTGGTCCTCTGGAGCCAGGCGAAGAAGTCCGGCACCTTTGCCGTGTTTCGAGGCAACACCCACTATGTCATCAACGTGCTTGCCTCCGACCAGATTGAGCTTTCGCGCCGCTTTGGCTCGAGCGCCGCAGCGCTTGACGGCGAGCGCTTCACGGCGGCCCATTGGCACGACAGCGCGCGCGGCGTGCCAGTGCTGATCGGTTGCTGCGCCTGGTTCGAGTGCTTCAACCGCAGCCGCTACGAGGAGGGTGATCACATCATTTTCGTGGGCGAAGTCGAGCGCTGTGGCTTTAGCGCGCGCGAGCCCCTCATCTTCCAGGGCGGGTCCTATCACATGACCCAGCCTCATCCACACAGCGGCCAACCCTCGCGATGAACGCCGGGCGAGTCTCGACAGACGACGATTATCTGTCCTATCTGCTCGCCCGAGCGAGCCACGTCGTCGCCTCGGCATTCCACGAGGAACTCCGCGCCCGGGGCTTGAGCGTACTCGAGTGGCGCGTTCTGGCCGCGCTCTCGGGCGGCCACGCGCTGTGCGTGGGCTCGCTTGCCGACCTGGTGCTGGCCCAGCAACCGACGGTCACCAAACTGCTCGACCGCATGGCGCGCAGCGGGACCATCGAGCGCGTTGCGGCCGATGACGATCGACGCCGCTCGATGATCCGCGCAACGCCCCTGGGCCGGGCGCAGGCCGCAGCGCTCCTCGCGCGCTCCAGGGAGTGCGAGGAGGCCAGCTTTGCCGCCCTGAATGCCACCGAGGCACGGCTCCTGAAGCACGCGCTTCTGAAGCTCATCGAAAGGCCGACTCAGGACCGCGCACCACGCACGAGGTGAATGCCGGCGAGGATGAGCAAAAGTCCCACCGCATGGAACCACTGCGGGTGATCACCTAGCGCCGGCAACGCGAGCGCCGCGGCAAACACGGGGGTCAGGTTGTTGAAGAAAACCGGCAGCTGGGCGCCCACGCGCGCGACGGCCCGGTCGTAGCAGTAGTAGGCGAGAAGCGAAGGAAACAGCACGACATACGTGATGAGGCCGGCCGCCGCTGGACTCCAGCTGAGCGTTCCTTCTCGGTAGTGGAACTCGAGCAAGGCAAGCGGGATCAGCAAGCAAAGCCCAAGCAGCATTTGCATGAAGAGCAGCGCAAGGAGTGGCAGCGCCGGTCGCTTCTTGCGCAAGAGCCAGGTGTAGATCGACCACGTAAGCGTTGCGGCCAGCATGTAGAAATCGCCGGGATCGAACTCGACCCGTGCCAAGCGACCCCATTCACCGCGCAGCATGACCCATGCCACGCCGATGATCGACAGCAGGGCCCCGAGAAACTGACGGGGGCGGATGCGTTCACCGAAGCACAACGCACCCACCGCGAGGATGAAGACCGGCCCCGCCGATCCGATCAGGGTCGTGTTGGTTGGCGTCGAGGTCCGCAGCGCCCAGTACTGGAAGGAGTTAAAGCAGCCGACGCCGAATACCGCGAGGCAGAAGAGCACTCCCAGCCGCACCCTGATCTCCTGCCGGTTGCGATAGACATCGCGCACCGCCCAGGGTGCGAGCACGATGAGCGCGCCCAGCCAGCGCAGGCAGTTCAGTTCGAGCGGCCCGATCTGGCCCGCGGCAAGCCGGCCCGCGACGGCGTTACCCGCCCAGCACAGGGGCGGCAGCACCAGGAGCGCCCAGGTGCCGGGCCCGATCCGGGCAGCGGTGAGCGGGGGCCTGTCGCTACTCAGGGCGCCGCTGGTGGGGCCACTCTGGGGGTCACTCTGGGGGCCACTCTGGGGGTCACTCGGCGGGCGCCTCTTTGGCCCGTTCATCGGCCGC
The DNA here is from genome assembly GCA_003136595.1 of Burkholderiales bacterium. GTDB lineage: Bacteria > Pseudomonadota > Gammaproteobacteria > Burkholderiales > Burkholderiaceae_D > BOG-994. Next base: position 47,531 of record PLEY01000091.1, on the reverse strand, counting down.
GCAACTCGTGTCCGCTCCGGACCGCCAGCGCCCGCTCGGCACTGTCTTCGCGCGCGCGACGCGCAAGCACTGCGGCCTGCTCGGCACCGGTCAGATACTGGACCGGCCAGGCGGCCCCCTCGAAGCCTGCCGCAAGCGCCGCGTGCAGCGTGAAATACGGATCGGCCAGGTGCGGCCTCGCGAGCGCGACGAGGTCGGCGCGGCCCGAGACGAGCAGGGTATTGATCTGGTCGGCGCTGGTCACGGCGCCCACGGCCAGCGTCGCGACACCCGCCTCGAGGCGGATCTGTTCGGAAAAGCCGGCCTGGTACATCCGGCCGTAGACCGGCTTTGAAGCGGGATCGGTCTGACCGCTCGAGACGTCGACGAGATCGCAGCCGGCACGGGAGAAGGCGCGGGCCACCTCCACCGCGTCCTCGGCCGAGAGGCCGCCCGGGATCCAGTCGGTGGCGGAAATGCGCACCGACATCGGCCGCTCGGCGGGCCAGGCCGCGCGCACGGCGTGCCACACTTCGAGCGGATAGGCGAGGCGCCGCGCGAGCGTGCCCCCGTAGGCATCGCGGCGCCGGTTCGTGACCGGCGACAAGAAACTCGCGAGCAGGTAGCCGTGGGCCATGTGCAGTTCGAGCATGTCAAAGTCCGCCGCGCTGGCGCGGCGTGTGGCGGCGACGAACTCGGCGCACACCCGGTCCATGTCCGCGCGCGTCATGGCGCGCGGCACGGCGCTCACGCCGGGCCGGTAGGGCAGCGCCGAGGGCGCGAGCAGTTCCCAGTTGTCCCGCGGCAAAGGGGCGTCGATCTCCTCCCAGCCGCGCTGGGTCGAGCCCTTGCGACCGGAGTGACCGAGCTGGATGCAAAAGCGCGCTGCCGAGTGGCGGTGCACGAAGTCGACGATGCGGCGCCACGCCGCCGCCTGCTCGTCGTTCCACAGGCCCGTGCACCCCGGCGTGATCCGTCCTGCTGGTGAGACGCAGGTCATCTCGGTGAAGACGAGTCCGGCACCCCCCACCGCGCGACTGCCATAGTGCACGAGGTGCCAGTCGCCCGGGACGCCCTCCTCGGCGGAATACTGCGCCATGGGCGAGACGACGACGCGGTTGGGCACGAGCATCCCGCGCAGGCCAAGCGGTGCAAACAGGGGCGGCGCCCGAAAACCCTCGGGCAGGCTCACTGACAATTCGCCCGCGACCTTGCGGTTCCACCAGGCTTCGAGCTCCTCGACCAGGTGCGCATCGCGCAGGCGCAGGTTCTCATGGGTGATCTGCTTGGAGCGGCTAAGGAGGGAATAGTTGAACTGGATCGGCTCTTGCGACCAGAAGCGCTGGACGTTCTCGAACCAGCCGAGGCTGACCTGGGCGGCGTGCTGGATGCGCGCGACCTCATCGCGCCGGGCCCGCTCGTAGCTTTCCAGAGCCGCCGGCACCGACTCGGGTCGGGCGAGCAGGGCGGCATGCAAGGCGATCGCGTCCTCGAGTGCGAGTTTGGTGCCCGAGCCGATCGAGAAGTGCGCCGTGTGCGCGGCGTCGCCGAGGAGCACGATGTTTCCGAGGTGCCAGGTGTGGCATCGGATCGTCGGAAACTGACGCCAGATCGAGCGGTTCGTCAGGACCTCGTGACCGTCCAGTTCACTCTCGAAGAGGCGCTCGACATAGCGGGCCGTCGCCGCTTCATCGGCGGGATCAAGACCGCAACGAGCAAAGCTTCTTGCGGTGGTCTCGACGACCAGCGTGCATTCCCCCGGTGCGTACTGGTAGGCGTGCAGGTTCCACAAGCCTGCCTCGTTTTCCCGAAAGCTGTAGGTGAACCCGGGCAGTTCCATGCGCGCGCCCAGCCAGACGAAGCGGTTCGGCCGCAGGTCCACCTCGGGACGGAAGTGCGCCTTGTGCGCGTCGCGCACGATGCTGTTGATGCCATCGGCGGCGACCACCAGATCGGCGCCGCGCGCGGGGTCGAGATCCGCCACCGTGACACCATAGTGGATGGCAACGCCCAGATCCGTGGCGCGCTGCTGCAGGATCGAGAGCAGCGCCAAGCGCCCGATGCCGGAGAAGCCGTGTCCCCTGGAGCGGAGCACATGTCCCTTGAAATGCGTGTAGATGTCGTCCCAGTAGCTAAAGGCGGCGCGGATCGCCTCGTAGCTTGGGGCATCGGCTGCGCGCAGGCGGGCGAGCGTCTCGGCCGAGAGCACGATGCCGAAACCGAACGTGTCATCGGCGCGGTTGCGCTCAAACACCTCGACATGCGCCCCCGGCAGGCTCTTCTTGGCAAGGATGGCAAAGTAGAGCCCCGCGGGACCCGCGCCGATGATGTCGATCTTCTGGTTCATGCGGGCTTGGCCCCGAATAGCCGCCGGTCTGGCACAGGCCCTTGCGCTGCGCATTGCCGGGCAATTATTTTAAGTCTAAACTATTTGCATGTCGCCATCCTCCGACCCGGCCGCTGCGGCGCAACATGGTGCCCGCCGCATTTACGACATCAGTCCACAACTCGGGCCGGGCACCCCGGTCTGGCCGGGTGACACGCCCTTTTCCCAGGAGCGCGTCTGGAGCATGGAGGCCGGAGGCGCAGTGAACGTCGGGAAGTTCACGCTGTCGACCCACACCGGCGCCCACACTGATGCGCCCCTGCACTACGATCCCCAGGGCGCGCCGATCGGCAGCGTGGCGCTCGAGCCCTATCTGGGTCCCTGCCGGGTGATCCATGCCTTCGAGGGCGAGTGCGTCCGGCTTGGCCAGGTCGCAGGCAAGCTTGCCGAAGTGCCGCCAAGGATCCTGTTTCGCACCTATCACAAGGCGCCGACTTGCCGCTGGGACGAACGCTTTGCCTGGGTCGAGGCAGAGGTGATCGCAGCGCTTGCCGCGCAGGGCGTACGCCTGATCGGCATTGATACACCGTCCCTGGATCCCCAGGAATCGAAGACCATGAGTGCGCACCACGCGGTCCGCCGCCACGGCATGGCGATCCTCGAGGGTATCGTCCTGGATGACATCGCCGAGGGCGACTACGAACTGATCGCGCTGCCGCTTAGGCTCGCCGAACTCGACGCGAGCCCGGTTCGGGCCGTCTTGCGTGACCTCCACGGCACAACGCCCGCGGTCCCCATGCCACCCATGCCACCCGTGCCACCCGCACTCCCCGAGCGGACCCGGCCGTGACGCCAGGCTTCGGGCCGCCGCCTGAAACCCGCGCAGCCTGCGTGGCGCTGGACGCCGAGGATCCGCTTGGGGGATTGCGCGAGCTGTTCCGGGTCCCAGCTGATCTCATCTACCTTGACGGCAACTCGCTGGGCGTGCTTCCCAGAGCCACTCCCGGCCGAGTGGCGCGCGCCCTCGAATCCGAGTGGGGCGAAGGCCTCATCCGCAGCTGGAACGAGGCCCACTGGATCACCTTGCCCGAGACGGTTGGCGCGAAGATCGCGACTCTTATCGGCGCCCACGCCGCCGAGGTGGTCGCTACCGATTCGACCTCGGTGAACCTCTTCAAGGTGCTGGCCGCCGCATTGCGCATGCAGGCCACCGATGCGCCGGCGCGACGCACCATCGTCAGCGAGCGGGGAAATTTCCCGACCGACCTCTACATGGCGCAGGGTCTCATCGACCTCATCGGCGCCACGGGCGGCCCGCGCTACGAACTGCGCCTGGTGGACAGTCCCCTGGAACTGACCGCGGCGCTCGATGCGCAGTGCGCCCTGGTGCTGCTCACGCACGTGAACTTCAAGAGCGGCGCCGTCCATGACATGGCCGCGCTCAGCGCGCACGCCCACCGGCAGGGCGCACTCGTCATCTGGGATCTCGCGCACAGCGCAGGCGCAGTGCCCGTTGCCCTGAACCGGGACGGTGCCGATTTCGCGGTCGGGTGCGGCTACAAGTTCCTCAATGGCGGACCCGGAGCTCCGGCGTTCGTCTACGTGGCCACGCGCCACCAGGACCGCTTCTCGCAACCGCTGTCGGGCTGGCTCGGTCACGCCGCGCCCTTCGATTTCGATCCGGTCTACCGGCCCCGGGCGGGGATCGGGCGCTACCTGTGCGGCACACCGCCGATCCTCTCGATGGCGGCGCTCGATGCCGGAGTGGATTCGGTCCTTGCTGCAACTGAGCTCGGGGGCGTCGCAGCACTGCATGCGAAGTCAGTGGCGCTCGGGGACCTCTTCATTGCGCGCGTGGCGGCCCGGTGCGCCGGGGCGGGCCTTGCGCTCATCACGCCACGCGCTCTGGCAGAGCGCGGCAGCCAGGTGAGTTTTCGGGCACCCCCCGAACTCGGCGGCGGCTACGCGGTGATGCAGGCTCTCATCGACCGCGGCGTGATCGGCGACTTCCGCGCGCCCGATGTGCTGCGCTTTGGTCTCACGCCCCTCTACACGCGTTTTGTCGATATCTGGGATGCCGTCGAACACCTGGCCGCGATCCTCGAGTCGCGCGCCTGGGATCGCCCGGAATTCCACCAGAGGGCGGCGGTCACATGAGTTACGACCCGAGCGATGAGGGCGCCCGGACCGACTTTCAGAGCGCCATGGACTATGGTGACTACCTGGGTCTCGAGACCGTGCTCCATGCCCAGGAGCTGCACTCGGGCGACCACAACGAGATGCTCTTCATCATCCAGCACCAGACGAGTGAACTCTGGATGAAGCTCATGCTCCACGAGTTGCGTGCCGCGCGCAGCGCGATTGCCGCCGACACCTTGGCCCCGGCCTTCAAGATGCTGGCGCGCGTGGCACGCGTCATGGAGCAACTGGTGCACGGCTGGGACGTGCTCGCGACCATGACTCCGTCGGAGTACAGCCGCCTGCGGCCATTTCTGGGATCCTCGTCGGGTTTCCAGTCCTGGCAGTACCGCGAGGTTGAGTTTCTGCTCGGCAACAAGAACGCGGCGATGCTCAAGGCGCACGCGCACCGGCCGGATCTCGCCGCGCATCTGCACGAGGCGCTCGTCTCGCCCTCGCTCTATGACGAGGCCGTCGGACTGCTCGCGCGGCGCGGCTTTGCCATCGACCCGCCACCTGGCGACTGGTCGAAGCCGTATGAGTTCAACGACTCGGTCGCCGTCGCCTGGCTTGCCATCTATCGCGAGCCCGAGCGTCACTGGGCGCTCTACGAACTCGCCGAGGAGCTGATCGATCTCGAGGATGCGTTCCGGCAATGGCGGTTTCGGCACGTGACGACCGTCGAGCGCATCATCGGTTTTAAGCGCGGCACGGGCGGCACCTCGGGCGTGTCCTATCTGCGCAAGATGCTCGACGTGGTGCTGTTCCCCGAGCTCTGGAAAGTGAGGACCGATCTGTGAAGGTGCTCCAGCCTGCCGACTGGATCAAACCGCGCGGCTATGCGAACGGCATCGCCGCGCGCGGCACCCTGGTGTCGGTGGCCGGTCAGATCGGCTGGAACGCGGCCCAGCAGTTCGAGAGCGAGCGTTTCGTCGACCAGGCTCGCCAGGCGCTCCTGAACATCGTCGCCGTCCTGGCCGAGGCCAATGCGAGACCGGAACATGTCGTGCGCCTGACGTGGTATGTGCTCGACCGCGCGGAATACCTCGCAGCCGGCGCCGAACTGGGCCAGGTCTACCGGGCCATCATGGGACGCCACTATCCGGCAATGAGCGCGGTCGAGGTGCGCGCCCTGATCGAGGAGCGGGCGCGCCTCGAGATCGAGGCAACCGCCATCATCCCGGACTGACCACCCAGGCACGATCGCCCGGCCTTGGGGTGATCGAGCTAAAATGCCTGGAACACTGGGCATACCGGGTTTGAAGAACGGCCTGCCCGAGGGCTTGCGCCTCGCGCCCGCTTCACGCGCCCGCTTCACTTGTCACCTTGGTACTTGTCACCCTTCACCCTCGCCGCCTGCGGCGACCCACCGGCTGCCACCATGAATGCTCCCGAACACGCCACACCCCAGAAAGCCCGCTTCAAGTGGGATGACCCGCTCCTGCTCGACGCGCAGCTGACCGACGACGAGCGCATGGTGCGCGATGCCGCCCAGGCCTACGCGCAGGAGCGCCTCAAGCCGCGCGTGCTCGAGGCGTTTCGCCATGAGAAGACCGACCTCGCGATTTTTCGCGAGATGGGTGAGATCGGCATGCTCGGTCCGACCATTCCGAGCGCCTACGGCGGCCCGGGACTGAACTACGTCGCCTATGGGCTCATTGCGCGCGAGGTCGAATACGTCGATTCCGGCTACCGCTCGATGATGAGCGTGCAGTCCTCGCTCGTGATGGTGCCGATATTTGAATTCGGCACCGAGGCGCAGCGCCAGAAGTTCTTGCCGAAGCTTGCGAGCGGCCACTGGATCGGCTGCTTCGGTCTGACCGAGCCGAATCATGGCTCGGATCCCGGATCCATGGTGACGCGGGCGCGCAAGGTCGAAGGGGGCTACAGCCTGTCGGGTGCGAAGATGTGGATCACCAATTCGCCGGTCGCCGACGTGTTCGTGGTCTGGGCCAAGGATGATGAAGGCGCGATCCGCGGCTTCATCCTCNNACGCGGGCGTCTCGAAGGACGCAAACTCAGGCCGATCCTGAAGCCGCGGCGCAGACGTCGCCGGAAGATCGCTTCACCAACCTCCATGTCGGCGGCATAAGGGCGGAAGAACAGGAGACGCCCCATGGCCCTCGACGCCGGCGAGACGCGCAAGAC